>JAQBNL010000017.1 GCA_028288585.1 Chitinophagaceae bacterium
TAAACCAGTCATTTTCCATCACTTCCCCGGTAAGTTCAGGATGTTTATAGTAGCCCATCATTACATTTGGTCCCTTGCATAAAATTTCCCCATCATCAGCAATCTTAACTTCCACCCCGTCAATCAATGGCCCCACAGTTCCAAACATCCTGTTTTCTTCATCATACCTGTTTACACTGATTACGGGAGAAGTTTCTGTTAATCCATATCCCTCCATTACAACAATTTTAGCTGCCGTAAAAATTCTTATAAGGCGAACCTGGCAGGCAGCACCACCGCTAACAATTGCTTTCAATTGATTCCCCAGCCCTTCCCGCCACTTTTTAAAAACTATTTTGTTTGCAATAGATAATTTTATCCTGTAAGCAAATCCCTGGTTTTTATTTAACTCAAACTTTGTTGCAAGATCATGCGCCCAGAAAAATAATTTTCTTTTTATCCCTGCTAACTCATTACCCTTTGCCATTATTTTATCATAGACTTTTTCCAATAACCGTGGTACAGTAGTAAACATATCCGGCTTAATCTCCTTAAGATTGTCGCCAATGGTATCAAGATTTTCAGCATAATAAATTGAAACGCCTTTAAACAGGTACAGGTAACTTACCATTCTTTCCAGAATATGATTCAGCGGTAAAAAGCTAAGCGCTCTTACACCAGGTGGAAAACAGGACATACATGCCATTACATTACTTACAATATTTTTATGAGACAGCATTACCCCTTTAGGCTTTCCCGTAGTACCTGAGGTATAAATTATGGTGGCAAGATCATCAGTGGTAATCCGGTTGGCAATAGATTTTACCTGTGCCAGCAGAGCCTGATCTTTATTCAAGATCTCTGTCCAATGTCTTACTCCCTGTATCCTCTCAAAAGAAAATATTTCTTTTAAATGCGGAAGATTATGTTTTACACTTTGTACTTTTTCAGAAAGCAATTCATCATTTATAAAAATGATTTTCACGGCTGCATCCTGCAGGATGAATTCCAACTCGCTTATATTTATTGTTGGATAAATAGGCGTAAGTACTGCGCCAATCTGCTGCACAGCGAGATCGATCATTAACCATTCGGGCCTGTTTTTAGAAACGATCGCAATTTTATCTCTGCCCTCCGGCGATTCATCATTATAATTTATGCCGTATTTAAGCAGACCCGCACTTATATTATTTACAATGCCTGCCACTTCCGGCGTACTGTATTTTCTCCAAATACCGTTTTCTTTGCCGGCAAACATATCCTCCAGCGGCGAATTTTGCAATTGGTATTCTATGCAATCGAACAATCGTTTGGGTTGGTTCATTATAGCAATTAATATAACTTTTACACTGAATCTTCTTTTTCTCTTTTTAGTTTTTCATATTCTTTATCTGCAAGACTTTCTTTGCTGCCCCCATAGGCTGCAAAATATTGAAACACCAATCCTAATCCCCAACCAAGCATAGCCCATGCAGGCCAGGGAATTCCATGAGAATTCCTTCCTGATGTAAACCACCAGATTATCCATAGAAAGGCATTTATTACAAAATAAGAAACAAGGCCACGTTGAAAACCAGCTCTTTGTTTAGCTATTCTCCATAATTGTTCATCACGATTTGTATCCATAATCTTTTTATTAAATGATTAAGAATTCAAATTAAACAAAATAAACAAAAAAGCCACTGGTAAAAGCGGCTTGTATAATTATGACTTATAATTTATGATAATACTGGCCGGCCGGCATTTTAAAAATCCGGCCCTTTTGAAAATTACTAAAGTCAGTAAATTCTGTAGCATGAGCGCTGGTCCAGCTTTGATATGTCTGTAAGTTTTCTGTAGCGCCAAATATCCATTGGTTGTATGCAGGAAATATTCCTTCTCTCAATAATTGCTGGTGATATTCAAAAAGCCTGAATGGAAATTTAGCTGCGGATCTCTCAAACCAATCTAAAACAAAACGTGTTCTTATCATGGTGAGCGATTCGGCATTAATACCATTTTCTGCAATAGCATTTGCTTTACTCATAGATTGTATAAATGCCTGTTCAAAATTATTTTTTCCTTCCAGGTTTTTTAAATCTTCTGAAAATAACTTTTTATAACTGTCGAGTAACAGGCTTTTCACTTCTGTTGTACGGGCAGATAATGGTTCTATATTGATAAATATTTCAGCATAAATAATACTCCATATTTTATCAGTAGTAAAATAATAATACTTGGCAGCATTATAATAATTGCCGGAATAAGTGGGGTCCATTTCAATTCCTTTTTCCCATTGGCTTATGGCGGAATTATTTTGCATAGAGGATAAAAGCTCCCCGTATTCGTTGTATAATGCACCGCTTTTATAAAATTTCTTTATCCCTTTTTTATATACAATGTCAGCTTCCTTTGATTGCTCCAGTGCTTTATAAATATTGCCAGCAATTTGAAAAGTCTGGTCATCTACATCTACCCTGTCAAGTAAAGGCTTAATAGTTTCCAATGCTTTTGTATTCTCTTTTTGAAAATAATAATTGAGGGCAAGGTCTTTGGCAATCCCCAGGTCAGAAGGAGATTGTTCCAAAGCTTTAGTTAATAATAAAGCAGCATTATCATAATCCCCCTGGCGCATGTATGCTTTTGCATTCTCCTGTAATTCTTTTGAATCCTGTTGTGCAATGGAAGTAAAACCGGATAGAAGGGCAAAAAATAAAAATAGTTTTTTCATATTATAAAGATAAAAAGACACTCTTAAGTGTCTCTCTCACAAATTTAGTAAAAATAAAATGTCATCAAACTATCAGGTGTGTTAATAATCCATCTCTCAGCTTAGGTTCAAACCAGGTGCTTTTGGGAGGCATCACATTCCCGCTGTCAGCAATATCAAATAACTGCTGAACACTTACCGGGTAAAAGCTGAATGCTACTGCCATTTCACCGCTGTTAACTCTATTTTCCAGTTCAGATAATCCACGGATCCCACCGATAAAATCTATTCTTTTATCTGTTCGCTGGTCGCCAATGCCAAGTACAGGCTGCAATAAATTATTTTGAAGAATAGTTATGTCCAGCACCCCTATCGGGTCATTACTAAAAGTATTTTCCAGGGCAGTAAGTTTATACCAGTTATGGTCTAAATACATTCCGAACGAATGATGCTCATTTGGCAAATAAGCATCATTCTTTTTTTCTATAGAAAATTTCTCTTCTATCTTTTGCAAAAAGTCTTTTTCGGTTAATCCATTCAGATCTTTAACTACACGGTTATACTCCATTATTTTTAACTGGTTGGATGGAAAAAGCGTGGTTAAAAAACAATTGGCAGAAGCAGTGTGCTCTCCAAAGAAATCCTTTGCTTTGGCTGCAGACGCCGCCCTGTGATGACCATCTGCTATGTAAGTGCAGGGAACCTTTTCTTTAAATAATGAAGAAATTTTTGCAATGGTTTCTTCATCATTAATTATCCATATTGCGTGCTGTATAATATCATCCGAAACAAAAATGTATACAGCGCTCCGGTCTTTTTTCCATTTATCAACTATCTCGTCTATTTCTTTTACATTTTTATAAGCCAAAAAAACATTGCCTGTTTGTGCGCCTGTTGTTTTTATATGATTGATCCTGTCCAGTTCTTTTTCAGGGCGTGTAAATTCATGTTTTTTTATAAGACCATTTTCATAATCGTCAAGCGAGCTGCAGCATACCAGCCCGGTTTGAATATGATCGTTGCCTGTGTTTAGCCTGTCGGGCATTACCAGCTGGTAAATATAATAGCATGGTTTATTTTCTTTAAACAGCACATTCCTGCTGATAAACGCATCAAGATTTTCTTTTGCGGTATCATATACTTTTTGTGAATAAGGATCTGTATTTTCAGGTAAATCGATCTCGCTTTTAGTAATGTGTAAAAATGAATAGGGATTTCCCTGCGCTTCCACCTTAGCCTCTTTGCTGCTAAGTACATCATAGGGTTTGGATGCCACCAGTTTTGCATACTGGGCTTCCGGTCTCAGGGCCTTAAAGGGAGTAATTGTAATCATGTATCAGGGCCACAAATATAACCAAAGAAAATACAAAGGAATTGTGAAGTGAGATTAAACTTTAAGCTGATTATTTACAAATCCTGTTTGTAATTATTAATTTATCCGCAAAAAATATTGGGTATTTTTACTACTTTTAAATAATCAACATCTTTTGCAAAATAAATCTTCATTACTTTCCCCGCTTTTTAAAATACTTGAAGAGATTAAACCTTTAAGAGAAGAAATCCAGGTTGCCTTATTAAATAATTTTCACGAGCAAAAAATAAAAAAAGGGACCATCCTTTTACATGAAGGTGATGTTTGTAAAAAGCTTTGGTTTCTTGCAGATGGCTTACTCAGATCATACCACACGATAGGCCATAAGGAAATTACTTCCAGGATAATGTTCAGAAATCATATAGTGATTGCCCCGGGAAGTTTTTTTACACAAACTCCGGCAACAGAATCAATTGAAGCTCTTGCCGATTGTATTGTAGTGGCTTTATCATTTGCCAACCTGCAGGATATTTATGCAGCATTTCCTGAATTTAATTATCACACCCGCATTATTACGGAGCAATATTTTTATAAACAGGAGCAAAGATTATATATGTTGCGAAAGCATGATGCGGCGGCTAAATACAACTATTTCTTAGAAAATTATGCCGACTATCTAAAAGAAATACCCCAAAAATATATTGCCTCTTTTTTAAACATAGCTCCTGAAACGCTTAGCCGTACCCGCAGTAAGCTTAGTAAAGGGAAATAGCCTACATCTATTTCTTGACTTTTATCAACTGCCTTTTGGTAATACCGGTTATATATTTGGGTAATCGCAAATCTATCATAGAAATGCAAAAATGTTCTGCTAAGTAATTATAAAAACACCCCTGGAACCGTCTCGAAAAATGAGGCGGTTTTTCATTTTCCAAAGTCTCTCATTGCATCAACCAATACCTGCACACTTGTTAATGGTAAGGCATTATATAAAGATGCCCTGAAACCGCCTGTAGTTCTATGTCCTTTTATGCCAACAATATTATGCTGTTTGGTGAATGTCAAAAATTGTTCCTCAAGATTTTTATCCTTCATTACAAAACATACATTCATTTTGCTGCGATCCTCTTTTGCTGCCGTGCCGGTAAATAACGGGTTATTATCAATTTCACTATAAAGCAAAGAGGCTTTTTCATTGTTTAGATTTTCCATTACAGCACCACCACCCATTTTTTTTAACCATCGAAGCGTAAGCATACAAACAAATACTGCAAAAACAGGCGGGGTATTAAGCATGCTTCCTTCTTTTATATGATTGCGGTAATCCATAATAGATGGAATTGCACGTTTTACTTTTCCCAAGATATTTTTATTTACTACCACAAGGTTTACACCTGCTGCCCCAAGGTTTTTTTGAGCGCCTGCATAAATAAGATCGAAGGAATTAAAATTTATCTGCCTGCTTAAAATATCACTGCTCATATCAGCCACTATGGGTATACTTACACTGGGTATCTTTTGCCATTGCGTTCCGTATATCGTATTGTTGGTGGTAATATGAAAATACTTTGCATCATTAGGCACTGCGAAATCTTTAGGAATAAAAGTATACCCACCCTCTTTTGAACTGCAAACAACATCAACATTTCCAAAAAGTTTTGCTTCTTTAATTGCTTTGGCGCCCCATATATCTGTATCAGAATAAGCTGCTGTTTCTTTTTCGTTAAGCAAATTCATGGGCACCTGCATAAACTGGGTTGTTGCCCCGCCATGTAAAAAAAGAACTTCATGGTCATCATCTAACAGCATCAGTTCTTTTACCAATGCCCTTGCCTCATCCATTACAGCCTGGAAGATTGGTGTACGATGACCAATTTCTAAAATAGATAAACCTGTATCATTATAATTTAAAACCGCCTGTGAAGCTTCTTCAAAAACCTGTTTTGGTAATATTGACGGGCCTGCATTAAAATTGTGAATCACTCTAAAAAATTTTGCATGCAAAAGTATGAAATTAAAAATCGCTATTCTTCATGTTCTCTTACTTTCACCTTACCCGTTTTCCATGTTTCATTCAGTTTTTCAAATTCTGTAAGCTCGGCTTCTGAAAATTTTTGTTTGGCAAGGTCTTTCAGATCAGGCTGGCCTGCATTTACCCAGGCAGTGTACCAAAAAGATGCAACAGATAAAATGGCCAGCCGCATCCTTCGCTCAACCATACCATCTAACTTTTTATTATAGGCAATAGTAAAGGCTGAAGAATATTGCCTTACCAGTACATTATTTCTTGTCTCAAAAGCATATTTTTTATCGGAACCGAATTGTTTTGTAAGCTCCTTTTCAAATAATAAAACCGAGTCTGCCGCTTTTGCACTTTCCAAAACTCTTGCCCAGATATACTCTCCCGGGTTTTTTATGTATTGGGCCTTGCCAATAAAAAAATCAAATTCTTTATCAGCCAATAATTCGGGTACACGGCTTTCCCAAAATCCATGAATGCCTTTTTGATTTGTAAGTTGCCCATTATGATTGCTGCTTGTATGCAAAGGCACATGCGCATCAGCAATGTAATGGCCGATGTCAGCACTGTTCTTCATTATGGCAGCAAAATTTTTTGCCTTAAATGCATCTGTTAACCTGTACAGCATGGTTTGCACATGCCATGGCACAATCCCATTTGCCAGTAAAGTATCTTCTCCATATTTTGCAACTGCATCACTCCATTTCCGTGGCAATTCTGTATAAGGATATTTCCCATAAGTATCAATATCTATATAATGCCTGGGCGCTTCTTCGGCTACAACATTTCTTCGCATATCAGGGTCAACAGCATGTGTAGTTATAAAATCAATGTTGGGCTTATATAAAACCATCATCTGTGGCGGCAATAAAAAAACAGCATAGGAATTTATTTTTTTATGCGCAAAAAAACCCCAGCAAAAGCTTTGATGATAACTGGTAAGAAAAGCAAACAGAAATAAAGCTTTCTTCATGTTGACAGCAATTCGTTGGTTACAACTTTACAGCATCTTCCACAACTTCTGTAACGCCCCCGCTCATAGCAAACTTCATGGTTTGTGTTGAACTTATATTCGTTATTGGGCGCACTCTTTCCTTAGGAATAATATATACATTGCCTGCCACAGAATACGCCATGGGCACATATACGGCAACAAAATCCGCTAATCCAAACCGGCTCATATCTTCCTGGGTAATAAAACCAACCCGCCAAACATTATTATTTTCCACGTTAGCCAGCACACTGTTTGTAAACTTTTTTTTACTTCCGGCAAATGCCTCAAAAAAATCTTTTATAAAAGAATAGAAAAGTTTTATGCCCGGTGTTTTATCCAGCAACTTATCTATTACCGATAATATCCTGCTCATCATAAAAAATGAGCTCAGGTAGCCTACCAGTAATATAAAACCTACAATTATAATAAACCCCAACCCCGGAATGTTTATCGCAGGACGAAGTATGTTATCTATTTTATCAAACACTACATAAATAGCGTATACAGTAATAGTTGCAGGTCCCAATATCAACAGCCCCTGTAAAAAATATTGTATAAATTTTTGATAGCGTATGGAGGAAGGCATAATAGTGTTTTTATAGATGAAAGGTAAAATATATTGATGGAAACTTTGGTAACACAAAAAGTTTCCGTAGTTTTGCGCCTCGATATGGAAATGAAAGCCCGCATAAAACAAAAAGCTGATGAACTATTCAGGAGCTACGGAATCAAGTCTGTAACAATGGATGTAATAGCTGCAAAACTGGGTGTTTCAAAAAAAACTATTTACCAGTCTTTCGCTGATAAGGATGAACTGGTTGACGAGGTAATTGGCGACCTGCTTACCTATAATCAAACCTGTTGTAATAAAGACCGCGCCATTGCAACAGACGCAATCCACGAAGTATTTCTTGCTATGGAAATGGTGCAGCAAATGTTTGAGAATATGAATACGGGGATTTTATATGATATAGAAAGAAATCATCCTGCCACCTTTCAAAAATTTCTTCAGCATAAGAATAAATTTCTTTTGCAGGTGATAAAAGAAAATATTGAAAGAGGAAAGAAGGAAGAATTATACCGTGCAGATATAAACACAGAAGTAATAGCAAGGGTAAGGCTTGAAACTATAATGCTCCCTTTTAACCAGGAAATATTTCCCAAGAGCAGGTTCAATTTCGTAGACCTTGCCCATCAACTTATTGAACATTTCCTGTTTGGCGTAGCCACTATGAAAGGACATAAACTCATTCTAAAATATCAGCAGCAAAGAAAAAAAGCATAATAAGATGAAACCAAAACTGACAATAAGTATTTTATTATTTCTATTCTCATTTGGATGGATGAAAGGATTAGCCCAGCAGACAAATGCTTTTTCTGCAAAGCAGGCAGTAGACTATGCTTTAAAGAATTCGGCAACAGTAAAGAATGCGTTGATCGATATACAGATTCAACAAAAACAAAACAGGGAAATCACTGCATCGGCATATCCGCAAATAACAGGAAGCGGAAGTATAACATATAATCCAAATGTTGCTGTACAAACGTTTCCTAATTTTATCGCTGCCGGCACCTATGGTGTTCTTGCTCAAAATAATGTTAAAGACGGAAATGGAAATCCAATTGTAGCGCCTGCTGATTTTGGCGTGATAGCAGCCCAATTCGGATCAAAAGTTAATGCAAATGCCGGGGTAGATTTTAACCAGATATTATTTGACGGGCAGGTTTTTGTTGGCCTGATGGCGAGAAAAGCTTCTATACAATATGCTGAAGCTGCGGCCAATGTTACACAGGAACAAATAAAAACAAATGTTTATAAAATTTATTACCAGCTTACTGTTGGTAAAAGACAAATAGAAACCATTAATGCAAATATTGCTAATTATGATAAGCTATTGCATGATACCCGTATAATTTACCAGAATGGTTTTGCTGAAAAGCTGGACGTGGATAAGGTTCAGGTACAATTAAACAATCTTCAAACACAAAGATTAAAAGCGCAAAATCAACTTGATGCCGGTAATGCCGGGCTTAAGTTTTTGTTGAACATGCCGCAAAAAGATATTTTAATGCTAACGGATACTTTATCTGATGAAGATGTAAAATTAAACATCCTTGACTCAGAATATAATTATGCTGACAGGAAAGAATACCAACAGCTTGAAGCTGCATCAAAGCTGGGTAAATACAATGTAAAGAGATACCAGCTTAGTACGCTACCAACAGTTCATTTAGCGGCTAATTACAGTAAGAATGCACAGCGACAGAAATTTGATCTTTTCAATGGGCCGTATTTCACATCATCTTTTATCGCATTGCGGGTAAATGTGCCAATTTTTGATGGTGGCGCCCGAAATGCAAGAGTTGCTTCTGCAAAACTTAGTTTATTAAAAACAGAAAATAATATCAGCCAGTTAAAATCATCAATTGATAATGATGTTGCACAGGCAAGAATAAATATGAGCTCTGCCATACTTACACTGGATAATCAAAGAAAAAATATTGACCTGGCAATGCAGGTTTATAATACAACCAGGTTAAAATACGAGCAGGGGCTTGGCAGCAACCAGGAGATCTCTAATGCACAAACAGACCTTGTAACAGCGCAGAACAATTATTACAGCGCTTTATACGATGCTATAAATGCAAAAATTGATTTCTTAAAAGCCGCAGGAAAACTTTAATAATAAATCATTCACTATAAATAAAACATAATGCAGAAATTAATAAGACTTAGCCTGGTGATCCTTTTTTTAGGAGTAGTATCATCGTGTGGAAACACCAGTAAAAAAGAAAAGGACGGTGCATTGAATGATAAAAAAGTTGAGTTGCAAAAGCTTAAAACTGAAAAAGGAAAGCTGGATGAAAAGATAACTGCTTTAGAAAAAGAAATTGCAAAACTTGATACCGGTGCAGGCGTACTTGAAAAACCAAAGCTTATCGCATTAGCACCTGTTACGCTGCAGGATTTTAAACATTATCTTGAACTGCAGGGAAAAGTAGATGCACAAAATATTTCTTACATAACGCCAAGAAACCAGGGCGGCCAAATAAGATCAATCCTTGTAAAGCAGGGTGACCAGGTTCGTAAAGGGCAATTGGTTGTAAAACTTGATAATGCAGTTGCTCTGCAAAATGTTGCCGCCATCAGGCAGCAATCAGGCAGTGTAAAAGCGCAGCTCGATCTTGCAAAATCTGTTTATGCAAGACAAAAAAACCTTTGGGACCAGCACATAGGAACTGAAGTGCAATTGTTACAGGCAAAAACAAATGTTGAATCTTTAGAGAATCAATTAAGAGCTATCCAGGCTAATGTAAACTCGGCACAGGAAATTGCAAACCAGAGCAATGTTTACAGTGATGTTACCGGAATTGTTGATGAAGTAACGGCACATGTTGGTGAAATGTTTACCGGCAATCCTTTGGCAGGCGGTTATATAAAAATTGTAAATAAAGCTGATCTTAAAATTACTGTTACAGTTCCTGAAAATTATGCAGGAAAAATATCCAAAGGTACTTCTGCAGAAATCCAGATACCGGATATAAACAGGTCCTTCAGTACAACTATATCATTCATCAGCCAGACAATCGGTAGTACCACCCGGGGTTTTACTGCAGAAGCCAAAGTGCCTGCAGGCATAGCTTTACGGCCTAACCAGTTAGCTATGGTAAAAATTCTTGATTACGCAGTGCCGCATACAATTGTGATAAATGTAAACACGTTGCAGAGCGACGAGGAAGGAAAATTTGTATTGGTTGCTTCGCAGGAAGGGGATAAGTTGATTGCGAGAAAACGGAAAGTTGTTATCGGTGAATTAGCAGGTGACCAGATAGAAATTAAACAAGGTTTAAAAGAAGGCGATCAGTTAATTTCTGAAGGATACCAAACACTTTACGACGGGCAATTAATAACAACAAAGATTTCTTAATAACTGCATTTCTTTTTTGATAAAGACAATAAAAAAATTATGAGCGTAAGGGAAAATTTAAAACAAAGATTCAAGGAATTTGGTCCTACCAGCTGGTCCATCAAAAACAAAACTTCCATCTACCTGATGATAATTTTTGTTTCACTGATCGGTATTTACCAGTTTGCAACTTTGCCCAAAGAACAATTTCCTGATATTGTTATACCTACTATTTATGTACAAACAATTTATGTAGGCAATTCTCCCCGTGATGTTGAAAATCTTGTTACGAGGCCAATAGAAAAGCAATTGAAAGGCATCACCGGCGCTAAAATAAATAAGATAACAAGTACTTCCGTTCAGGATTACTCTGCCATTATTGTAGAATTTGAAACCAGCGTTACAAAAGAAGTTGCGTTACAAAAAACAAAAGATGCGGTTGATAAAGCAAAGATAGATCTGCCTACAGATCTTACTGAAGACCCTAAAGTGCAGGAAATAAGTTTTAGTGAGCAGCCTATCATGTTTGTGAATTTAAGCGGTGATTACAACATGGTGAGTCTTAAAAAATTTGCTGATGATGCAAAAGATAAACTGGAAGAATTATCACAATTAACACGCGTTGATATTGTTGGCGCACCTGAAAGAGAATTCCAGATAAACGTTGATAATTTTAAAATGCAAAGCGCTAACATAACCTTTGATGATATAGCAAATGCAGTGCAGAGAGAAAATGCAGATATATCAGGAGGCTTGCTGGATGTAGGAAATATGAAAAGATCGCTGCAGCTTAAAGGGCAGTTTAAAACAGCTTTTGATATTGAAAAAATAATTGTCCGCAACACGGCCGGCGCTCCTATTTATTTAAAAGATATAGCCACCATAAAAGATACTGTAAAGAACAGTGAGAGCTATGCACGGCTAAACGGGAAAAATGTTGTTACGCTGAATATTATAAAGCGGGCAGGTGAAAATTTAATCCAGACTTCGGATGATGTTAAGAAAACAGTAGAAGAAATGAAAGGAGTTATTCTTCCTTCAAATCTTAAGGTAGTAATTACAGGCGATCAAAGCAGGGCAACAAGAACCTCTTTTAATGATCTTGTAAATTCTATTGTTATCGGATTTTTTCTTGTGCTACTTATCCTGATGTTTTTTATGGGAGTTACCAATGCATTTTTTGTTGCACTGTCAGTTCCGCTGTCAATGTTTGTTGCATTTTTATTTTTACCTGCAGCGGCATTGATAACAGGCTCTGATGTTACATTAAACTTCATGGTGCTGTTTGCATTGCTTTTCGGGCTTGGAATTATTGTGGATGATGCCATCGTGGTAATAGAAAATACACATAGAATTTTTGTTGAGAATAAAGGAAAGCTGTCAACAGTAAAAGCGGCAAAAATGGCCGCTGGAGAGGTCTTCATCCCGGTATTGGCAGGAACACTTACAACACTTGCACCATTTTTTCCATTGCTTTTTTGGCCGGGAATCATTGGTAAGTTCATGATCTATTTACCAACCATGCTGATATTTACACTAACAGCTTCCCTGGTTGTTGCATTTATTATGAACCCTGTATTTGCTGTTGATTTCATGAATCACCCGGAGCATGGTGCTACAAAAAAATCTGCCATCTTTAAAAAACCTGTATTCTGGTTACCGCTTGCAGCAGGCGTTTTATTTGATCTTGCACACTTTCCCTTTCTTGGTAACATTCTTATTCTTCTTTCAATACTGGTAGTTATCAATAAATATGTTTTTGACGGATTGATCCATAAATTCCAGAATAAAGTTTTACCTGCCATCATGGTACGTTACGAAACGCTTTTGCGATGGGCGCTACAAGGATGGAAACCTGTAGGACTTCTTTTAGGAACATTTGGTTTACTGATATTCTCATTTGTATTTTTTGCAATAAGAAAAGTTCCCGTTGTATTTTTCCCAAAGGGTGATCCCAATTTTATTTATGTATATCTAAAAATGCCCGTGGGTACAAGTGTTGATTATACTGATTCCCTGACAAAAAATTTAGAGAACAAGGTTACAAAAGTTATCAATGGCCCATCCGGCACACCTAATCCTATTGTTGAAAGTATCATATCAAATGTTGCTATAGGCGCATCAGATCCCAGCAGTGGCGATCGCAGCACACAGCCAAACCTTGGCCGGATACAGGTTTCATTTGTTGAATACGAAAAAAGGCATGGCAGGGTAACTACACCTTATCTTGATTCTATCAGGAATGCTGTAAAAGGAATTCCGGGCGCTCAAATTTCTGTTGCACAGGAAGCCAGTGGGCCGCCAACTGATCCGCCAATAAATATTGAAGTGCAAAGTGACGATTTTGAAAGCCTGACCTCAACAGCAAAATCTTTAAAATCTTACCTGGATAGTTTGCAAATTCCGGGTGTTGAAGAATTGAAAATGGATGTTGACCTAACCAATCCCGAGATCACACTTACTGTTAACCGTGAGCGTGCGTTGATAGAAGGTGTTTCAACAGCGCAGATAGGACAGCAATTGCGTACGGCTTTATTTGGAAGAGAAGTTTCTAAAATAAAAGATGGAAAGGATGAATATAAGATCCAGTTACGCAATCTTGAAGTACAGCGTCAAAACCTTTCTGAATTACTGAATATGAAAATTGTATTCAGAGACATGGCTTCAGGCGGCGCCATAAAACAAATACCAATAAGCACTTTGGTAGATGTTGATTATACAAGTACTTTCGGAAGTGTAAAACGCAAAAATGTAAAACGCGTTATCACTTTATTTTCAAACGTTCTTTCAGGTTATACACCTACCGAGGTAAACCAGCGGCTAACAGAGGCAATCGCTGATTTTCATAAAGTTTCTCCGGGTGTTACCATTGCACAAACAGGTGAAGGAAAACAACAGGCAGAAACAGGGGCATTTCTTGGGAAAGCTTTGCTGATTGCGCTTATGCTTATCTTATTAATATTGGTTTTACAATTTAATTCAGTAAGTAAATCGGTGATTATTTTAACCGAGATCGTATTTAGTATCATCGGTGTATTATTGGGCTTTGGTATTACGGGCATGGAAGTTTCTGTTGTTATGACGGGGATTGGTATTGTTGGTCTGGCGGGTATTGTGGTTAAGAACGGAATTCTGGTAATTGAATTTGCTGATGAGTTAAGGGCCCGTGGAATGAAAACAAGAGAGGCAGTGATACAGGCAGGTAAAACAAGAATCATCCCTGTAATGCTTACAGCACTGGCAGCAATACTTGCATTAATTCCGCTGGCAATTGGTTTTAATATAAATTTTGTTTCGTTATTTTCTGATCTTAATCCCCACATATTTTTTGGAGGTGACAGCGCCCGTTTCTGGAAGCCCCTTTCATGGACAATTATATTTGGATTGGCATTCGCATTTTTTATGACATTGGTAATTGTACCGAGCATGTACCTGATTGCAGAAAGATTAAAAAGACCAATGCGCAGGCAATATGGCGGCACATGGATATCAATGCTGGGTATTCCGCCATTTACCATACTGTTTATGCCATTGATGGCAATAACGGCATTCATTCATAAAAGGCAGGTAAGAAGAAGAAAAAGAAAAATGGGCAATAAGGTTGATGAGAAGTGGACAGGCAGCTGGTTTTAGCCTTTTCAGAACTTGGGTAAGAAATAATTTGAACAACTATGAGCTTACAGTTAAACAGGTCAGTATTTGGAGACCCTGCCAATGCGGGGAATGTTTTATCACAAATTGAAGCGGAAGAATTATTGAACACCTGGGTTTTGAATGACCGTTTAAAACTGCACATGAAACAGGTGGCTCATCTTATGAAAAGCTGGGCTAAAGAAAAAGAACAATTGGATGATACTGGCCAGTGGAGATGGGAAATGGCAGGCTTACTGCATGACGCCGACTGGGATCAATGGCCAGACCAGCATTGCAAAAAAATTATAGAAGAACTGGAAGCAAGGAAAGTTGATCCTGAAATCATACATGCCATAGCATCGCACGGGCCGGCGCATTTTGGCGTAGCCCCGCAAACACAGATGGATAAAATGCTGTATGCCTTTGACGAGCTAAGCGGTTTTCTTCATGCTTATTCCTTAATGCGCCCTAATGGTTATGAAGGCATGGATGTAAAGGGAATAAAAAAACGTTTGAAGGATAAAGCTTTTGCAGCAGGCGTTTCCCGTGACGATCTTAATGACGCAGCAAACCGCTCCGGAATTTCATTAGAGGACTTAATAGAATTTGCTGTTGATCACCAGCGCAGGTTCAACAATTAATTTTTAGAAAAAATTACTCCCTCCCGTTAAACCGGATTTTCCCCAAAAATAACTTATTCTAAAAATCGGTATTTTAGTCCGGGCTTAAGACAAATAAATCCTAAAACCAACTATATGTCACAAAAAGTTCTTGTTACCAATTACAATTATAGTGTTACGCTTGAAGAGTATAAAGCTATGACCAGCCAGCTTGCGCAGGCATTTGCTGATGTACCGGGGTGCCTTTGGAAAATCTGGCTGCTTGATGATGAAAAAAAAGAAGCAGGGGCTGTTTATTTATTTAAAGATGATGAATCATTGCAAAATTTTAAAGCCAGTGCATTAGTGGCTTCTGTGCTTTCGCATCCCGCACTTAGTAATTTTGATTTAAAAGAAAGAGATATACTTAAGGATATAAGTGAAATAACCCGTGCACCATTGGCCTAAAGAAGGGTTTTAAAAATATATACAGCATCCGTGTTCCACTCACAAAATTCTTGCTATTTATTTCCGATAAATTTCATTTTAAACTTTATATAAAACATGAGGCATCCATACATTATAATAATGCTGGCCTTTTGTACATACCTATGCTCCGCAAAAGAAAAACCCGGTGCCGATATTCCGTGGACAACAGTTGAAGCTGAGAATATGAAGACGAATGGAACTATCATGGGTCCCAAATACACCGCATTCCAGGTTGAAACAGAATCCTCAGGACAAAAATGCGTAAAGCTTTCTGCCGGACAATATGTTGAATTTATTTCTACAATAAATGCCAATAGTATTGTTATACGATTTAGCCTGCCTGATAAAAAAGAAGGTGACGGCACACAATCTACCCTTGGAATATATAAAAATGAAAAGCTGGTAAAGCATCACAAAACTTCCTCGCAATATTCCCGGCTGTATGGAGTATATCCTTTTACAAATAATCCCGCTGCCGGAAAGTCCAGGAATTTTTATGATGAAATAAGATTAACGGATATACAAATTGAAAAGGGTGATGTTATTCGTGTACAACAGGATAATGCTGAAAAAGACAATGCAGAATATTGTATAATTGATTTAGTTGATCTTGAAAATATTGCACCGCCATTAAAGGCGCCATCTAATTCATTGTCGGTTACCGACCAAAGTTTTATGGGAAAAGATTTTACTGATGACTATACTGAAGTGTTTAGAAAATGTATAGCAAAGGCAGTGGAGACAGGAAAAAGTGTATGGATACCCACCGGGACTTTTAAAATTACCGGGGATATCACACTGCCCGCCAATGTAACGGTTCAGGGCGCCGGTATGTGGTACGCTGTATTAACCGGCGATGCAACACTTTATAAAAATGTAAATAACCGTGTAAGGCTTGTGGGCAATGGCAGCAACATTCATCTTTCTGACTTTGCCATAATTGGTAAATTGAATTATAGAAATGACCGCGAATCAAATGATGGTATTGTTGGATCTTACGGAACAAGTTCCACCATTTCACGTCTTTGGATCGAGCACACTAAAGTTGGTATGTGGATCGAAAACTCCAGCAACCTGCAGGTTGAAGGTTGCCGCCTTAGAAATACAATTGCTGATGGCATAAATTTTTGCGTGGGCATGACCCAATCAACCATAAAAAACTGCACCACACGGGGTACGGGAGATGATTGCTTCGCTATCTGGCCGGCTGTATTTAAAAGCCAGCAATATTCTCCGGGGCATAATCTTATAACCTATTGTACGGCACAGCTACCCTTTCTTGCAAACGGGGCAGCCATTTATGGAGGAGAAAGTAATAAGATTGAAAATTGTTCCTTTGTTGATATTTCCCCGGGCTCGGCTATTCTTATCAGCACCACCTTCCCTACAGAGAGTAAAGACAAAAAGATAAACAATAATTTTAGCGGCACAACGGTGGTGGAAAACTGCAATATCCAAACCAGTGGCGGCTTTGATCATGAGTGGGACTGGCGTGCTGCCGTAGAGATATGCATTGACAAACGCAATATTTCGGGAATTGAAATAAGCAACTTAAATATTGAGAACAGTTTATCAAATGGAATAAGTGTAATTGCTAAAACTGAAAATGAAAAAGCAACTGTGCTCTCTAACGTTATCCTGAAAAACATAAATGTTTCCACTTATGGAATTGGTGCAAAAGGTAAACATGCCTTATTTATTTCCAATAATGCCAATGGTAATTTAGTCATTATAAAATCTCATATTCCTGCAATAAAGAATGAATCTGAAAACTTTACTCTAATTCAATAAGGGCTTACAAGCCCTTCCCCACAAAAAAGAGTACTGTACCTGTGCAATATTTTTTTAATTACACAATAAATATTCTACATTTAATTTTTAATCCCCTCCCTGCGTATCTTTTTACTATAATAATTTTTTAAAACTCTAAAAAAATTTCAATGAAGCAATTAAAATTTTTATCAACACTCGGTATTGCCTTTGTTTTTCTTTTTTCATCCTGCAGCGGAGATGAAGGAAAAACTACAGACACAGCTACAACTGCTGACACCACAGCCACTACTCCGACTACCCAATCAACAGTTGATACCACCCCGCAAACCATACTTGTTGTATGGCATAAGGTGGCCGACTTTGCAAAATGGAAAACAAGTTATGACGGGCATGACTCCATGCGGCTGGCCGGCGGAATACACAATTATGTAATAGGACGCAGTGTTGAAGACAGCAATATGATACTGGTAGCCACCAAAGCAGATGATGTTGCCAAAGCAAAAGCATTTATCAAAGACCCAAGCCTGAAAGCAGCTATGCAAAAAGGCGGTGTTACAGGTGCTCCTTCTATTTCTATAAATACGGTAGTGTACCAGGACCAGGCGCAAAATATGTCGCCCCTCAGGAGTATGACCATGTTTAAAGTGAAGGACTGGAATGCATGGAAAACAGCATTTGAAAGCAACAGGCAGTTGCGTACAGATAATGGTTTAACAGACAGGGCTTATGGCTATGACCCTGATGATAATCATAAAGTAATATTAGTGGTAGCGATAAATGATACTGCCAAAGCAAATGCTTACTGGAATTCAGATCTTATAAAACAAAAAAGAGCTGAGTCAGGCGTTGTAGGAGAAGTTAAAAGGTATGTATACCGCGTAGCACAGAGATATTAATTGAATTAACAGCTTTATAAAAATGCCATCTTTCAGGATGGCATTTTTATTTTGTCATAATTTCTGACTCACTTATTATAAACTTATAATTTGTTGCTTTAATGTTTTAAATACTTATGGTAGCCGAATGATGATCTAACAATACGCAGTTGTTATATCTAAAAACTTATACCGCTTTTTGATATGCAAGATTGGTATATACAATTTCAGTTAATTGCCTTTCAGATCCTTCAATCATTTTTGTATGGCAGCCACAAATATTCATAATAGAATCATTTATATCCTGCGTAAACCCGCTTTTGGGATAGGCACAAAAAAGACAAAATTGATGCTGCTCAGAAAATTTATTCCACAGGTGTTCCAAATGTACAGTTGCGCCGTTTAATCCCTGTGCCCATAAAATAGCAACCATTTCGCCAAATGCACGGATGCGGCGCTGCCTGCAGTTACCTCTTTCAATAATAGCCGATACAGTCTTCATAAAGAGATCTTCATCGGGCCAGCCATTTACCATAAACTTTGAAAGCGTTTCCTCAGCATCCAGTGGAATATAGCGCTCATCTTTTATTAAAGTTTCAACGCTTACACCATAACTTGATAACCGGTGCTCCAATGCTTTTAAATGAACGGAAGTTGCAATAACAATTACACATTCGCCTGCATTTATTCCGCCCCCGATAAAACCGGATAAGGCATCAAGAAAAACCTCATCATTTTCATATATCTGTACCACGTGATCACAAGGGGCAATTTCTCCCCAAAATATATCGGCATTAGAACGTTTCCAGAGGGCGGTATTCATACTTTGATTTTATTTATTGGATAATGAGTTAGCAATAAGGCTGCCAACGTTTATTTATCCTGTAATAAAAACTATAATTTTTTATCATCTCACCAGGTTGATCCGTTATTATAACCGGCTTCCTACCTTACTGCTGTTGGAACACATTTTATCAATTTCAATTCCCGGTTTATTATTATTTTTTACAACCCATTTAAATGCTTTCCATTCTTCTCCCTGGGCATCTTTAATAATTATTCCATCAAATTTTGGGGTACCCATATCCAGTCCCGGCACTTTGGCATCAGTAACCCATCTTCCTTTTACAGGCTGTTTGCCAAAGTCCTCATACCATGTATACGTACCATCAGCATTGATCTGTATGCCCGGTGATCTTCCCCAAAACACATTGCCATTTCCTATAGCAACTTCCGTTAATGACCATTTACCAAAGAGGAATGTTATTCCAGGCGCATTGGCAGAAATAGTATTTGGGTTTTTAACCAGGTCCCTGTCAACCCATTCATCAAACGTGGCCTTGCAGCCTGTGTAGTGAACTTTATACCTGCCATTGCCAACGGCAATAACAGTTCCGCGGTTATGTCCACGGGTTGCATCATAGTATGTATCAACCTGGTCGCCCACTTTAAAATCACCGCCCTCGTTTTTGCCGGCTTCCTTATCATTATTTTTATTTTCATCCTGCGCCTGTTTATTATTTTTACCGGGCAAAGCACGTACAGTATTTGCCGGTGCGGTCCAATACCTGTTAGGTGCATTTACATCATCTGTTTGTATCCTGTATCCGAAACCCCTGCCGGACTCACGCCAGTCTATAACTTCTAAAACAGTTGCCGGTACCCATACATAAGACATATTTCTTACTTCAATTTTATCTCCCGCTTTCCATTTAGGCTCATCCTGTGCATATATTTTTAATACGCCGGCCAGCAATATGGCTGCAGCAAAAAGAACTGATAAAAATTTTTGTTTCATAGTATGTTTCTCCCGGTTTAGTTTATGAGTATTTATTTAAAAGTATAGTTTCAAAATGTAATACCTCTATTTATTTTTTATTCTTAAGTCCTCATTGAAAACGCGGACTGGTTGAGGGAGCTTAATTTCTTTTTACGCCACACAATTGTGAAAGTTTTACTAAACCCCAAACCCGGTTAAACTGAATCGTTGTTTAATCACTCTTATGTGCAGTAAACACACACTTCATCAAACATAAAATTTATTAAAATGAAAAGATTTCACGCATTCATCATGCTGCTTGCCATTGGCAGCGCCACTTTTACCGGTTGTATGCCCGGCAGAAATGCAACAAAAGGTATATTGGGCGGCGGAACAGGTGTTGGCGGCACAGTAGTAAAAACAGTTGGTACCGTGGTAGGACTTATCCTGCTTTCTAAACTTATTAAGTCAGTACTAAAGACAGTAACGGGAAGTAAATCCTTTGAAAGCTTTGCACAAAACGAAACTTTTAAGAACAACTTTAATGAGGATACAAAGCTTAATTCCTTTGCACAAAATGATTTTTTAAAAACAGCATTGCAGGTTGTGGTGGCACAACATTACCAGATTCCGCTTACTACAGTTGTAAACAATTATACAAGTTTAAATACTGTGGGCGACCTCTCTACTTTTATAGGACAAAATGCAAGCGCTAAAGTATTAAATGAGATCAAATAATACACGGAGCTAATTATCCGTGATTATTTACTATGCAGAATCAAGATCTGTCGCACTTTATTTAATTATGGATTCGTGAGACGGTTAACTGGCGCAAGCGTCCGCTTGTGCCCTGAAAAGAATTGCAATATGTGAGAGATTATTACCAGCTTATTGTTTTTATAAAACTTAGAGAGTTGAAGTGTTTGGATAATGATGGTTGAGGCTATGTTATAAGGCACAAGCGGACGCTTGCGCCAGCGAAATTTTTTTAATTATGAATGGTAGGTGTAACCTGGCGCCATAAGAGGGGTTTAAGTTTTTCTTTTCCCATTTTTATCAAAGCTTATGAATTTGCCTTTTTGCCTTGCCTGCAAAGTACCATTGCCGGTATTTTTTACATCATCATATATTAGCGGCACTATGGTTATGCCTTTAAGGTTTATAGCGCCCCATTTTCCATTCTTTTTTACGGGGCTTAATTCGTCTTCAAAGTTATCAGCATATTCATAAATAAACGGGGTTATCAATTTACCGTTGCTATTTATAAATCCATACATTTTATTTAATATCAATCTCATTATCCCGTTATTCATCCTGTCATTTTCATTTTCTATATCGTATATAAAGGGTATGATAATATTGCCGAAGCTGTTAATAAACCCATACTTCCCCTTATACTTCATTTCAGACAAGCCATTTATAAAACCAATACCATCATCAAATATCAATGGTATAACTTCTATGTTGTTTGCATCCACAAAACCGTATTTATTATTGCTTTTTACCATGGCAAGCCCTTCGTGATAGGGATATTTATGATCGTAGGTTATCACCACATCAGGCATTTCATTTTGCAGTCCATCCTGTAAAATAATATCATGCGATGGATGACCATCATAAAATACCGAGGCATACCATTCAGTAGATTTATATTTTTTATTTACAAGCACTTCTTTATCATAAACAATAGGCAAAACAACCTTTCCTTTTTTATTTACAAGCCCAAATTTGCCATTCAGTTTTACGCAGTAATACCCGTTTGTATCATCGTGAGTGTACAAATTTGCTGCACCTACACCATCATAAATTATTGGAATTACCGGCTGATCATTTTTATTTAAAAAGCCCCATTTAAGGGTAGCTTTTGATTGTGCTGCTTTTAATCCATATACATCAAAGCTTTCTCTGGTAAAATTGTAATCACTGTTATCTGTAGCAGGGGTTATTTCTTCATTTTGCGGGGGCGAATTAACCGGTTGTGGTTTTACAGCGGGTTTGTTATGGATAACTGCTTCGTTTCTTTTTTGTTCTGCTATCTTATCTGCATTGCTGCGGACGTTGCCATTTTTATCATAGGTAGAAATATATTGTGCCCGAAGATTATTTATAGGTATCAACCCCACCAAAATTAACAGCACGTGAAAAACGATTTTGCAAAATTTCATCATATATAATTTAAGCAACTAACAATATGGGTTATTTATATGGATTAATAATATTTATTTACTAAAGGGTTTATCAAAAAAAACAATATGATATCCCAATGGGATTATGATTATTCAATTTCACTGTTATATAATACTGTTGAGCTTTCTTATATTGCGTTACGAACTTTTATGAAATTAACTGCGCAATCACCAACGAAGTCTCTTAATAAAGCTTACCTAAAAGAAAAGATAGGGCGTAATAATATTGAAGCTTTTAAGAAAAATCTTATCCTCCTGCTTGATAGCGCAAAATCACATCTAAGCGAAGAGACTATTAAAGATTATCTAACACAATTTTTGAGAAATACATGGTACCACATTGACCATGCAATAACTATCAATAATGAAAGGCAGGATTTATGCATCCATTCTGGAAAATCTACAGACTCAGTTGGTGTCATTATAGAAGTAAAAAAAATGGACAGTTCTGAGATGATTAGTGAGTCCAAGCCAAATGTAAAAGCGCTGCATGAATTAGTGTTATACTATTTGAAAGAACGAATAACTATTGGCAATAATGAGATAAAATTTTTATTAGCTACCGATATAAACAAATGGGTGTTGTTTGATGCTAATGAATTTGATAAAAAAATATATAACAACCCAAAAATCAGAAAGCTTTATCAAATATATGTGAAGGATAAAAAAGATAACATCTTCTTTTATGAAGAGATAAAAAAAATTCTTTCTGAAAATGATGAAACATTCACAGCTACATATTTCAATCTTAATGATTATAAAAAAACGATAACTAATACAGACAAGGAAGACGATAAAAAACTGATTGCTCTATATAAAATATTTAGCCCTACTCATTTACTGAAATTACCATTTGCTAATGACAGCAATAGTCTTAATAAAGATTTTTATTCCGAGTTGCTTCATATTATAGGGTTAGAAGAAATAAAAGATGGAGGCAAAAAGCTTATTCAAAGAAAAAAAGATACCAGTGAGGCTTCTTTACTTGAAAATGCTATTATCAAATTAAAAGATAAAGATTGTTTGCGGGATATATCGGAGGTAACCCGATTCGGACATACTACGGATGAACAATACTATAATATTGCGCTGGAACTTTGTATTACCTGGATCAATCGTATTTTATTTCTGAAGCTATTGGAAGCCCAACTCTACATTTATCAGCAGGGTGATAAAGAGTATTTATTTCTTAATGATAAACTTATACCTGACTATGATGAACTAAACAATCTTTTTTTACAAGTATTGGCAGAAAAGCCTGAAACAAGAAGAGAAAGATTAAAAACTAAATTTAGTAAAGTACCTTATCTCAACAGCTCATTATTCGAACGTACTGAATTAGAAAGAAAGACTATTGACATTAGTGCGCTGGATAATGGAATTATTCTACCCCTGTACGATAAAACAATATTAAAAGAAACTTCAGGAAAAAGGAGGCAATTAGGTTTATCAACATTATCATATTTATTTGCCTTTCTTGATAGTTATGATTTTAGTAGTGAAGGCAATGCAGAGATACAGGAAGAAAATAAAACGCTGATTAATGCAAGTGTACTTGGATTAATTTTTGAAAAGATAAATGGTTATAAAGAAGGCTCTTTTTTTACACCGGGTTTTATCACTATGTACATCTGCCGGCAAACGCTGCGACAAACAGTTGTGCAAAAATTCAATGAGACTAATAACTGGAATTGCAAAACACTAGAAGATGTACAGGAGAAAATTGAATTTCAGGACAAGGAAAAAAGGCAACAAGCGAACAATATCATTAATTCACTTACTATCTGCGATATTGCTGTAGGCAGTGGTCATTTTCTCGTGAGTGCATTAAACGAACTTATTTCCATTAAACATGAGCTGAAAATATTGCAATACAGGCACA
Organism: Chitinophagaceae bacterium; assembly: GCA_028288585.1. Lineage (GTDB taxonomy): Bacteria > Bacteroidota > Bacteroidia > Chitinophagales > Chitinophagaceae > Ginsengibacter. The sequence goes on from JAQBNL010000017.1 coordinate 24,099, forward strand.
ACTGGCAACGCATTAAAGAATACAGTTTTGAAATAGTAAATGATGAATTAATAATAGAAGACATAGAAACTGAGGATCTGTTCGAATATACATTGAATAAGAAAGGTAATATAAAACCCGAGTTGCAGCATTTACAGGAAACATTATTTCATGAAAAAGAAACGCTTATTGAAAACTGTTTATTTGGTGTTGATATTAACGCCAACAGTGTAAAAATTTGCCGTTTGCGTCTTTGGATAGAGCTATTAAAAAATTCTTATTATACAAAGGAGAGCAACTATGCTCAGTTGGAAACTCTGCCAAACATTGACATTAATATTAAGCAGGGAAATAGCTTAATTAGCCGCTTTCATCTTGATGATGATCTTACACATACCCTTCAAAAAAACAAGTGGACTATAGATAGTTATAAAATCGCTGTTCAAACTTATCGTAACGCACAAAGCAAGGGTGAAAAACGTGAGATGGAAGAAGTAATTGACACCATTAAAAAAGATTTTCGCAGCGATATATCTACTTATGATCCGATTAATAAAAAACTTAACAAGTTTCGCGGCGAATTGATGAAAATGAAACAGGAAGATCTTTTCAGTAGCAATACTCAAAAGAAAATAAAAGCCAATAAAGAATTAGAAAAACTTAGCAGGCAGATTGCAATATTGGAAAAAGAAAAGGAAGATATCCAAAACAATTCCATTTACAGAGAGGCTTTTGAGTGGCGGTTTGAATTTCCGGAAGTGCTGGATAATGATGGTAGGTTTATTGGATTCGATGCTGTAATTGGGAATCCACCTTATATACAATTACAGAAAATGGGTAATGAATCAGAAGTGCTGGGTAAACATGGATTTGAGACATTTACAAGAACCGGAGATATATATCAGCTATTTTATGAACAAGGTGTCAGGTTGCTTAAACAAAATGGTCACTTAGGCTATATTACCAGCAACAAATGGATGCGTACCAACTATGGTAGTGTAACCAGAAAATTCTTATCAGAAAAATGCAATACATTTCTTGTCGTTGATTTTGGTATGGCTCAAATATTTGATTCAGCAACAACCTATACTAATATTTTATTGCTTTCTAAATCAGTTCCTGCAAATACTATTAAACTATGCCGGATAAAAAAAGATTATCACACTTCAATTCTTTTGGAAGACTATATAGATTTCGCATCCGTAGAAGTAGCGAATCCTGGTGAAAATACTTGGATAGCTTACGACAAAAAAGAATATGAATTAATCAAGAAAATTGTAGCGCAAGGAAAACCACTTAACGAGTGGAAGATTCAAATAAACAGAGGTATTTTGACCGGCTTTAATGAAGCTTTTATAATTGATACGCAAATAAGAAATAAACTAGTTGAAGAAGACCCCTGTAGTGCAGAAATTATTAAGCCGATATTAAGAGGAGAAGATATTAAAGCCTATGTTCCTGCTTGGGCTGGTTTATGGGTTATAGGCACCTTTCCTGCATTGAAAATTAATATTGAACAGTATCCGGCTATAGAAAAATATCTGAATAATTTCAAAGAGAAATTAATGCCTAAGCCAAGGAATTATAATGATGATAAGCAAGGCAAATGGAAAGGTCGGAAGAATGGCTCCTACAAATGGTTTGAAACGCAAGACAACATCTCATATTATAAGGATTTTTTAAGTCCAAAGATTATTTATCCGAACATGACTAAGTTCATGCCGTTTGTATACGATAAACACCAGTTTTTTACCAACCAGAAATGCTTTATAATAACGGGTAAACATTTAGGGTTTCTGACAGCATTCTTTAATTCCAGAATTTTTCGTTTTGTTTTTAAGGAATACTTTCCAGAACTTCTTGGAGATACGAGAGAACTAAGTAAGGTCTTCTTTGAAACGGCTACAGTCAAAACAGTTGATGATAGTACTAATAAGATTTTTGAAAATCTTGTACATCAGATTGAAGAGATAAAAAAAGTTGGGAAAAATACTATTCCATTTGAACAACTGATTGAACAGAAGCTTGCGGAACTCTATCTGCTTTCTGCCACAGACATGTTATTAATAGAATCTTCTGAAAAGCTCTCTGGATCTAGCGATGAAAGAATTATTGAACGTTCTGCATCGGTAAGTTCATAAAGATCAAAAATTTTATTATCAATTTCCTTTTCAAGCTCTTTAGTTGATAGTTTATTTTCTTTATTTCTTATAATAACATCATTGATTTGTTTAAACCAATCTTCATACATAGCAGGCTTTACTGAAATCGTCTCAAAAAAAATTTTACGCATTTCACGTGTTTCACCTAACAATTCAGGAAAATAATCTTTAAATGTAAACTTGAAAAGTTTGGAGTTCAAAAAAGCTGTTAGATATTCTAGACTATTACCAGTCACAATAAACGACTTATCGTTGGTAAAAAACTGGTGATATAATTATACTTTAGTGAAAAATGATTTATGCGTATATCCGGGTAAGTACCGATAAACAAACAACAGAGAACCAGCGTTTCGAAATAACGAATTTTGCTAAACGTAGAGATTTTAAAATCGCAAAATGGATTGAAGAAACAATCAGTTCAAGAAAAGATCTTAATGAGCGAGCCTTTGGAATGCTCCTTAAAAAATTAAAAGCTCATGATATTCTTATTGTTACCGAGATTTCTAGGATGGGCAGAAATTTATTGCAAATCATGAGCATTTTAAACCTCTGCATGGAACAGCAGGTAAAGGTTTTTGCGATCAAAGAAGGTTATGAACTTGGAGATAATATTAATTCAAAAGTATTAGCATTTGCCTTTGGTCTATCCGCAGAAATAGAACGCACTTTGATTTCTCAGCGAATTAAAGAAGCTCTTGCAAGAAAAAAGGCAGAAGGTGTGAAGTTAGGTCGTCCTATAGGCAGCAAAAAGAAGAATCCGAAACTTGAAAGACATGCAGAGTATATTCAAAAAAGGATAGAAGCAGGAGCAACACAAATTGAAATTGCAAGAAAATTAAAAGTACATCGTCATACTGTTAAAGACTGGATTAAATTAAATTTTTAATAACTCTTTTATATATGGACCTCTACTTTCCATGAATATTTTGTTGCAGCAAATAGTTAATTCTTCAATTGCATTAAAAAAATTACTTTCAATTACCAAAACTTCAATCATACTTATGCAGGATAAAAAAGAAACAGCCCGGTTAGAGGCATTCAGTGATGGTGTATTTGCAATAGCCATAACCTTACTGGTACTGGAAATAAAAGTGCCCGAGCTTTCATCTGTTCATTCAGTTAACGATTTGTGGCGGGAGTTGTTTCACCTGTGGCCATCTTACTTTGCTTTTGTTTACAGCTTTGGCACCATACTTATCATGTGGCTCAATCATCACCATATGTTTAACATGATAACAAAAACCACTGCAAGGTTTATGTATGCCAACGGCTTCCTGTTGCTTACCATAACGCTAATACCTTTTCTTACGGCGCTGCTGGCGCAATACATCACCACAGATTACAATAAACCCGCCGTGGTATTTTTTTGTTTTGGCAATGTGCTAAACAGTGTTGCCTTTCTTATTTGTAACTACACGTTTTTAAAGCCTATACGTTTACTGGATAAAGCGCTTGATCCTAAAAAAATTGCAAGTTCATTGCGGGCAACATGGATGGGTACTTTTATTTATGCAGGCACAACCCTTCTTGCTTTTTGGTTACCTGTAACAGCATTAATAATAAATTCCTCGTTATGGGTTTTATGGATCACGCTGTCGTTAAGAAATTATTATGGAGATAAATAAAATAAATCCATTCTTACCTCTAACACTGCAACCCATGGTAAAAACTGAACACAGGTTCTTTAACCAGGTAATTAAACATTTGAACAGCATACATAATTCAGCCACCCTTCGCCAGGCTCAGGATGACAAACTGTAGTTCTTAGCATTAAATACAGTTTGCTTCTCAGCATAACAATTCGTCTTGTCATTCTGACGAAGGAAGACTCTATATTTTTTGCCCCCGTAGGAATTGTGCAAGCGGCACTTGCACAATTGGAGTTTGCTTGGATGTATTAGGCATTTGTGCAACAGACGGTTGCACAAATTCAGGATAGGCATCAGCAAAAACTTTCTCTAACATACTCCACCATCTTCCCCCACTCCAATAAACATTATTTTTGCCGCCGTCATGGCGAAGGAAAAAACGGCAATAAATATAAAATTGAAACAGCTTGCTGGTGAGCTGGAAGGTGAACTGCATTACAGCCGCACCATGCGTATCTTATATGCCACCGATGCTTCTGTTAAATTCTAATTTTGCTTTAGAAGTACGCCACGAAATCAAGTTTTGCTTAATTGTAAAAGAGCGGCGTCACACCGATGCTACTACGGCGTTAATATGGAATTACTAAGCTTCTTTCAGGCTTTACTTTGTTTTAATAACTCACATAAAACACACCATTAGACAATGTAGTTTTTACCGGCGCACCACCGGAAATATTAGGACCAATAAGCTCTCCGGAGAAGGTTCCTTTTACAGATGAGGAACTAATGTCGGTAATGGTAATTGTTACCGGGTTTGATGTACTTCTGAAGTTTAAATAATCAGTTCCTGATCCAAAAAAGAGGTCGAAGAAGTAATCGATTTGTACCAAAGGATTGCCCGATCCGTTTTCAACATAGGTTCCGGTTGTTATTGCAGTACCCCTTACAATGTTTATGGTAAGGCTGGTTGCAGAAGTAGCGGGATCTTTTTTATTTCCAAAAATCTTAATTCCATAACCGCCTGTTACGGGTAATACAGAGGCTTTTGCTCCCACATTAAAAGTAGTTGCAGTACCATCAATGGAAACAGAGATAGTGCCTATACCAACATTAGTATTTGCTCCGTCTTTTTTGCAGGACGTAAAACCAAATGATAAAAGGATTACAATACGAATAATGTTTTTAGTTTGTATAAACATGACTGAAAGATTTAGAAGTCAAAGATTATAAAACCTTGAGCCTTTCCATGGCGATTGCTACCAATATAGGGAAAAAGATTGGCAATATTTGGTTATTGTAAAATCTTACTAATGAATTTTAGTAATTACTCTGTGTCCCGGCGGAGTCTTCATACCGGGCTTAGAGGCAAGGCCATGAGACCCCGATGAATAATGATCTTCCAAAATCGGGGTCTCAACCTAACGCACATAACCTTTTTGAAGACCCCGCTTAGAAACTTTGGATTGATAAATAACTGCAAAATAAAATTGCCGGGGAGATTTAGTTTATGAACAGGCTATAGTATTATTTATTAAAACTTGCGACTAAATATATTGTGAACACACTTACAGACTTCCGTCTTTGCGAGGAGGCACGACGAAGCAATCTCATACTAGCCTTCCCCTTTTATAAAACTGTAAAGGCGTAGTAACTTCTATTCAAAATTTGCTTCTTATACCCGTTACTGTATTATAAGATTGCTTCGTCGTCGTGCCTCCTCCTCGCAAAGACGTGGCGATTAACAGGCTCGCTGTCTTTCTCCAACTCCAATAAACATTATTTTTGCCGCCGTTATGGCGAAGGAAAAATCAACAATGAATATAAAGTTGCAACAGCTGGCCGGAGAGCTGGAAGGCGAACTGCATTACGACCGTACCATGCGTATCTTATATGCCACCGATGCATCGGCCTACCGCGAAATGCCGCTGGCTGTTGCACTGCCAAAGAGTGTTGATGATATTAAAAAACTAATTGCCTTTGCCCATGAAGAGAAAACTTCGCTTATACCAAGAACAGCCGGAACGTCGCTGGCAGGGCAGGTTGTAGGGAATGGTATCATTGTAGACGTATCAAAATATTTTACAAAAATTATTGAGCTTAATACCGAAGAAGGATGGGTACGGGTGCAGCCCGGTGTTATCCGTGATGAGCTGAACATGTATTTGCAACCGTATGGTTTATTTTTTGGCCCGGAAACTTCTACCGCCAACCGTGCCATGATCGGCGGCATGGTAGGCAATAACAGCTGCGGCTCCAACTCTGTTGTATACCGCAGCACACGTGAGCATTTGCTAAATGTAAAAGCATTGCTGAGTGATGGCAGCGAAGTGGAATTTAAAAACATGGGCATTGAAGATTTTCACAACAGGTGTGAAGGTGAAACACTGGAAGCAAATATTTACAGAACCGTCCGCAGCCTGCTGAGCAATTATGATAACCAGGCAGAGATAAGAAAAGAATTTCCAAAAAAAACGGTGGAGCGCCGCAATACAGGATACGCTGTAGATGTACTGCTGGATGCAGCGCCTTTCACCGCCGGCGGGCCGGATTTTAATTTTTGCAAACTCATCGCCGGCTCAGAAGGTACACTCGCTTTTATAACAGAGATAAAACTGAATGTTGTTCCGCTGCCGCCAAAGGAAATGGGTTTGCTGTGTGTGCATTTCAATAGTATTGACGAGGCATTGCGGGCAAACATCATTGCATTGCAATATCATCCCGGCGCCAGCGAACTGATAGATCATTATATTCTTGAATGCACAAAGAACAATATTGAACAAAAGCGAAACCGCTTTTTTGTCCAGGGCGATCCGGGCGCTATCCTCGTTATTGAATTTTCAAGAAGCACACGTGAAGAAGTTATTGAAATAGCCACGAAGGTTGAAGCGGATATGAGAGCCGCTGGTTTGGGATATCATTTTCCATTGTTGTTTGGTGATGATTCCAAAAAAATATGGACACTCCGCAAAGCCGGCCTGGGCCTGCTAAGCAACCTGCCCGGCGACAGCAAAGCGGTTCCTGTAATTGAAGACACGGCCGTTGATGTACACGACCTGCCGGCATACATCCGCGACTTTAATGAAATTCTTAAAAAACATGATCTGTATTCCGTGCATTATGCACATGCAGGCTCGGGTGAAATTCATTTACGCCCCATCATCAATTTAAAAACAGAAGAAGGCAACAGGTTGTTTAGAACCATTGCAGAAGAAATTGCAACGCTGGTAAAAAAATACAATGGTTCCTTAAGCGGTGAGCATGGCGATGGAAGACTGCGTGGTGAGTTCATTAAACAAATGGTGGGAGAAAAAAATTATTTACTGCTGCAACAGATCAAACGAACATGGGACCCGGAAAATATTTTCAACCCAAATAAAATTGTTGACACACCGCCGATGAATACTATGCTGCGGTACACTCCCGGCCAGCATACACCGGCATTCAAAACTGTTTTTCGTTTTCACAACCAGGATATTTTGCAACATGCCGAGCAGTGCAATGGCTCAGGTGATTGCCGCAAAACAGAATTGTCGGGAGGAACGATGTGCCCTTCATTTATGGCCACACGAAATGAAAAAGATACAACAAGGGCAAGGGCTAACATCCTTCGTGAGTTCTTAACCAACTCCCAAAAGATGAACCGCTTTGATCATGAAGAAATACTGGATGTGATGGACCTGTGCCTGAGCTGCAAAGGTTGTAAATCAGAATGTCCATCCAATGTTGATGTGGCAAAACTGAAAGCGGAATTTTTACAGCAGTATTATGATGCCAATGGTGTTCCCTTCCGCAGCAGGCTCATTGGTAATTTTAGTAACTCTGCAAAGCTTGGATCAAAGTTTCCTGCTTTCTATAATTTTATGATGACGACACCCGGCATAAGTGATATGGTAAAAAGAGCATCAGGGTTTGCAGTAAAACGTAGTATGCCTGCTATGTATAAAACGACACTGAGAAAGTGGCATGAAAAACATAAACCGGAAGTTAAAAACGTTAAACCAGTTTACCTTTTCTGTGATGAGTTTACGAATTACAACGATACAGAGATAGGGATAAAAGCAATTTTACTTTTAGAGAAACTGGGGTACGAAGTAATTATCCCGGAGCATGAAGAAAGCGGGCGGGCATGGCTTTCAAAAGGATTGTTGCGCAAGGCCAAGAAGATCGCCAATAAAAATATTGCATTGCTCGGTCCTTTGATAAATGCAGATACACCATTGATCGGTATTGAGCCATCAGCCATTCTTACCTTTCGTGATGAATATATTGACCTTGCAGATGATGACCAGTTGGAAGCGGCAAAAAATTTAGCAGCCAATGTTTTTATGATAGATGAATTTATTGCTTCGGAAATTGAAAAAGGAAATATCACAAAAGAACAATTCACCAAAGAAAAAAGGAATATACAACTGCACGGCCATTGCCAGCAGAAGGCATTGTCATCTGTTCTTCATACTAAAAAAATATTATCGCTGCCGGAAAATTATAGTGTTGATGTGATCCCTTCCGGCTGCTGTGGTATGGCGGGTTCATTTGGTTATGAAAAAGAGCATTATGAATTATCAATGAAGATCGGTGAGCTGGTTTTATTTCCTTCCGTTCGCCATCATGCGGATAGCATCATAGCTGCGCCGGGCACCAGTTGCAGGCACCAGGTAAAAGATGGAACGGGGAGGAAGGCTTTGCATCCTGTGGAGATTTTGTGGGAGGCTGCCTCACCCACCTTACTCCCTCTCCAATAGAGAGGGAGCGGCACTTCATCAACAAAATAAACCTTATATCTTCCACATCATCGGCATAATCTTTAATCAACAAAGCGGAAGAGCTTAATTATATTCAACAGAATATTTTAGAAGAGATGATGTTTGGAAATGTTCTACTGTGGTGCCTCCTCTCCTCCTCCCATCCTCCCACTCTTCATTTTTTAACCGGCCCCATTTGCCTTTTCCGTAGATTAGCATCCGTTTTATATCATCTAAACTATAATCAAAAAAAATACATGAAAAGTAAAATTGTAATCTTCCTGGCGGCATTAGGAATGATAAGCATGAATGCCTTTAGCCAGGGGAATAAAATTCTCCCCTTTCCTATTCTTCAAAAAAAATTATCCAATGGCTTAAATGTAGTTACCGTTCCGTTCAACAGCCCGGGACTGGCCTCGTTTTACGTGGTGGTACGGGCAGGCTCAAGAGATGAGGTGGAAGAAGGAAAGACAGGCTTTGCGCACTTCTTTGAACACATGATGTTCCGCGGCACAGAGAAATATTCTCCTGAAGCATATAATGAAGTTTTAAAATCCATGGGCGCTTCTGCCAATGCAAACACTTCGCTGGACCGCACAATGTATTACATAACAGGTAATGCATCCATGCTCGAAAAAATGTTCGAGGTGGAAGGTGACCGTTTTCAAAACCTGAAATATAGTGAGCATGATTTTAAAACCGAAGCAGGTGCCGTAAAAGGTGAGTACACAAAAAACTCTGCCAATCCTTTTCAGCAGCTGAATGAAAAAACAGTGAGCACTGCATTTGATAAGCATACCTACAAGCATACCACCATGGGTTTTTTTAAAGATGTAGTGGATATGCCTAACCAGTATGATTACTCAATCACTTTTTTCAACAGGTTTTATCGTCCTGAGTATGCCACCATAATTGTAGTTGGCGATGTGAAGCAGGCAGATGTGAACCGATATGCAGAAAAATATTTTGGCAGCTGGAAAACCGGGAACTATAAACCCAATATTGAATCAGAACCGCCACAACATGAAACAAGGTTTGCCCATGTAAAAACACCCGGCTTCCCCCCTTATGTAAGTCTTAATTATAAAGGCCCTGCATTCTCTGATAAAAACATAGACCTTCCTGCGCTTAATATTTTATTACGATACCTGTTCTCATCCACGTCCGACCTGTATGAGAAGCTTGTTGTAAAAGAGCAAAAAGCAAGATCCATTTCAGGAGGCGTTAATTTATCAAGAGATGCAAACCTGATAGGCATAGGCGCTTCCGTGGTTAAGGCTGCCGACATGCAGTACATTAAAGATGAGATGCAAAAAACGCTGGAAGAGGCAAAAACAAAACCTATTGATCCTAAAAAGCTGGCAGATATAAAATCGTTTCTTAAGTACAGCTTTGCTATGCGGCTCGACAGTCCTGACCAGATAGCAACTTCTTTAGGGCAGTTTACCTGGCTCTCCGGAAATCCTGAATCGCTTAATAACTATTACGCATTATTTGACAAGGTAACAGCGCAGGATATTTTAAATGTTGCCAAAAAATATTTTGTACCAGAAACATTAACCATTGCAACCATAGGCCCCGGCGCAACAGGCGGCGTAAAATAATTTTTAAAAAGAAAAACTCATTATGAAAAAAATAATAATAGCCATATTTTCTACCTGCTTCCTGCTCATCTCTTATGTAAGCATGTCTCAGCAGGTGATAGAATTAAAGCAGCCGCTTTCAAACAAAATAATTATTAAGCTGATGTTCCGCAATGGTTCTGTTACTGACCCTGTTGGTAAAGAAGGGCTGACGGAAGCCGTTGCAGACCTTATAGCAGAAGGCGGAACAAAAACAATGACCAACAGGCAGATAAGAGAATTTATTTTTCCAATGGCTGCCAACTACAGTTCAAGTGTTGATAAAGAAGTAACCATCTTTACCTTCACTGTTCATAAAGATTTTCTCCAAAAATTTTATCCTGTTGTAAAAGGATTGATCCTCACTCCTTCTTTTAAAGAAGAAGATTTTACCCGTATAAAATCGAACCAGCAAAATTATGTTGACGAAATTATCAGGGCATCATCAGACGAGGATTACAGTAAGCTTGCTTTGGAAGATCTGTTGTTCCGCGGTACCCGCTACCAGCACATGGTTTCAGGTACATCTGCCGGTGTAGCCGCAATTACTTTAGATGATATTAAAGCGCATTATAAAAACTTTTTTACAAAAAATAATTTAACCATAGGCATTGCAGGCGGTTACACTCCTGATTTTTTAGCGCAGTTAAAAAATGACATGGCTCAATTGCCCGCTACCACACCAACATTACCAACAGGCATAAAAGCAAACACGCCCAATGGTATTGAAGTGGAAATTATTTCAAAGCCTGATGCTTTGGGCTCGGCAATATTTACCGGTGCACCATTGGCAATAACAAGATCAGGCAATGATTTTGCAGCATTGATGGTTGCCAATTCCTATTTGGGTGAGCACAGGAAAAGTTATGGAAAACTGTATGACAAAATACGCAGTACACGCTCGATGAATTATGGCGATTACAGCTACATTGAATGGTACGACAATGGCGGGGGTAATATGTTACCGCAGTCCGGTGTGCCAAGGTTATCCAATTATTTCTCCATGTGGATACGCCCTGTACAAATTGCAGAAGGATTAAAAAAGCAATACGAAGAGCTAAGTGATATTGAGATCGGCCATGCACAGTTTGCATTGCGGTTAGCCGTACGTGAGCTGGATAATCTTATCAATAAAGGATTGTCGCAAAAAGATTTTGAAGTAACACGCCAGTTCCTGCGCAGCTATATTAAATTATATATTCAAACGCCGGAGAGCCAGTTAGGGTTTTTACTGGACTCAAAATATTACGGCAGGAAAGATTATATAAAAGAGATGGATGCCTTGCTGGCAAAGCTTACGGTGGATGATGTTAACCGTGCAGTAAAAAAATACCTGCAAACGCAAAACATGTTTATTACTATTGTTACTGATGACAGTGAGGCCGGTCCTCTTGCAAGGGCATTGGAAAAAAATACTCCTTCTCCAATGAGTTATTCTAATTTGGTTAGAGAAGGTTTGCCTAAAGCTGTAGTGGATGAAGATGCTGAAATTGCAAAGTATAAGTTGAATGTAAAAAAAGTGAAGGTGGTTGATACAAAAGATACTTTTAAATAAACCGTATTAATTTTTATTAAAAAGGCAGCCTTAGGTAAGGCTGCCTTTTTTAATTACTAAATAAATTTTTTATTGCGTTATCGGGTTTCCTTCCACATCTAATTCCACAATATCATATCCCAGTCTTTGCAGGCCTGGTAATATTTTTTCCTTATCTCCCACCAAAACAATATTCATTTTATTAACGTCAATATATTTTTTTATCAATGCATTGGCATCAGCAACGGTAAAGGCGTTTAATATTTTTGTTTGCTGATTTACGTAATCTGCAGGAAGATTATAACGCATTATCCTGCCTACAAACGCAGCTTTTTGCACACCTGTCTCATAATTACGGGCATCACTTTGCCCGATGGATTTCTTCATAAATTGTATCTCCTGTGCCGAAGGGCCTGATTGGTTATACAGTTTTATTTCACGTATCACTTCTGACAAAGCGCTGTCTGTTGACATGGCTCTTATGCCGCTGCTGAAAGTATATACTCCTGAATATTTATCGCCGGCGAAACCACCTCTTGCTCCATACGTCCAGCCTTTATCTTCCCGAAGGTTAATATTTAAGCGGCTGTTGAAACCTTCACCAAGATTATAATTCGCCAGCCGGGCACGATAATAATCGCCGGTAGCATCATACTTTAAACCGGTTGGATAACCAACCCTGAACTCAGTTTGGGCAGCTTTGGGAATATCAACAATATAAATTCTTGTTTTTTGTGCAGGCGCCATATTATACGCAACCGGCGGTAACGTGATATCTTTTTTAGGCAACTGGTTAAGAAAAGAAAGCTTTGACAACAGCAGGTTTTCTTTTACATCGCCCACTACAACTACCTCTCCATCCTTTGAAGAAATATAGTTGTCATAAAATTCCTGGATGTCTTTAAATTTAATATTCTTTAATGTTGCTTCTGTGCCTTCCTCAGGAACTCCCAGCATATTGCTGCTTCCATAATTTACTTTTGCATATACCATATCAGCAACACTTGCGGGCTGGGTCTTTGCATTTTGAATGCCTTGTATCAACTGTCTTTTTATCCGGTTAAAAGCTTCCTCTTTAAAATCAGGACGCAGCATTCTTTCCTGTAAAAGCACAAGTGTTTTATCAAGATTTTTAGTAAGTGATTGAACAGTGAAAACTATTGCGTCATCAGCATTACTTACATTAATTGAGCTTCCTAATTTTTGCAATGCAAGCGAAATATCCTCACTGCTCTTATCCTTGGTATCCTCATTCATCATAGCAGCAAAAAGATTTGTCCATCCCGCTTTTGAAAGATTGTTCTGCTCTGCGGCAATCCTTCCGCCCTTTAAAGAAACACTGATGGTAACGGCAGGTATCTCATTATTTTCAACCCCGATTACCTGCATCCCGTTTGATAAACTTTTTTTCCAGTAAGCCGGAACTTTTACAACAGGGTTTGGTCCTGATGGCGGAACTGTGCTGCGGTTAAAATTATCTTTTGGTTTTTTGTACACCAATCCTTCATATCCATAGTGAGGCCTTTTATAATTGGTAGTATCTACAATATAATTATCTGCTGCGGCTTTAAGGTCCTCTTTTCCTTTTGGCACTACACTTTCAATTACGGCAGGTTTGTTTTTTATGTATTGATTATACACCCTCATCACATCCTGCCTTGTAACACTCCTGTACAGGTTAAGCAATTTGCCCGTCATGTTTGGGTTACCGGTGAAAGTTTGATAAGCCGCCAGCTGGGATACTTTACCATTAACAGCGGCAAGCCTGTTGATAGCCTGGCTCTCATAACTGTTTTTAAATTTTTCCAGGTCATCATCTGTAACGCCTGTTTTTTCAAATACTGTCAAAGCATTTTTTAATTCTGTTTGCATTTCTGCAAGGTTATGATCAGGATAGGGTGTAACAGAAAATACAAATTCACCTGTAAGTTCGCTGAGGCTGCTGAAGGCGCTTGCCTGTAAAGCTTTTTGAGTTTTGATTAGTGTTTGGTAAAGTACTGAAGTACGGCTTCCTCCGCCGCCACGTCCGCCGCGGCCACCACCTCCGCCGCCGCCGCCAAGCACCTGGGAAAGACAGGCCAAGGCCGCCATATCATTGTGATATTCGGGAACTGTTGGATAAACAATACGCAGTTGGGGAAGCTTCGCATAATTATCTACATAACTTACATACCTGTCGCTGGTAAGCCTTACAGGCTCAAGCTTTACAGCTTTAACCTCCGGACCACGGGGTATTGATCCAAAATATTTTTCCACCATTTTAATTACATCCTTTGTATTAACATCGCCGCCAAGCGTAAGCGTTGCATTATTAGGCCCATACCAGCGGAGTAAATAGTTTTTAAGATCGTTCACATTTACCCTGTTCAAATCTTCTACATAACCAATGGTTAACCATGAGTAAGGATGCCCATAAGGGTATAAAGCTTTTGAGGCAACCTCGCCTGCGAGCCCATAAGGCCTGTTATCATAATTCTGGCCTCTTTCATTTTTTACCGTGGCTCTTTGTATTTCAAATTTGGGTTGGGTTACTGCATTGTATAAAAATCCCATGCGGTCAGCTTCCAGCCAAAGCATTTTTTCCAGTTGGTTGCTGGGCACTGTTTCATAATAATTAGTACGGTCCAGGTTAGTGCTGCCGTTCAGCGTGCCACCGGATTCTGTTACAATTTTAAAATGCTCTTTATCGGCTACATGCTCAGAGCCTTCAAACATCATGTGTTCAAAAAAGTGTGCAAAGCCGCTCTTGCCTATCTCTTCTCTTGCTGATCCTACATGATAAGTAACATCTACATGTACTATTGGATCAGAATGATCTTCGTGAACAATAACGGTAAGCCCGTTTGGCAATACATATTTTTCATAAGGAATGGTAATCTCATCTCCTTTTTTTACAACTTTTTCCACAAGCTTTGCCTGTGAAAACAAAAATGCCGGGATGCCAAATAGCATGACTGCAGGCAGCAAAAATTTTTTCATACGTATAATTTATTTGGATGTGCAATTTAAGAGATAACCAATAGTTTCTGCAAAAAACCCGAAACAATAAAAATAACCACCGTTGTACAAAATGAAATATCTTAATATTGTTTCTCAGTAAAAAAAAAATTACAGCATGAAAACATATATAGTAGAATTCATCGGCACCTTTTTTTTAGTATTAGGAGCCGCCCTCTATGGCGCTGTAGGCGCATCGCTTTCGCTAATGGTTATGATATATGCAGGCGGGCATATTTCGGGAGCACATTATAATCCTGCGGTAACATTAGCTGTAATGATTCGCGGTAAGGCAACTTTAAAAGAAGCCGTAAGGTATTGGATAGCACAATTTGCAGGAGCCATTGTTGCGGTGCTGTTAGCATTATTTGTTTTTAAAATAGAAGGCTCCGGCAATTGCATAATTCCTGAAGACGGAATAGCAAAAGCAATTACTGCAGAAGTGATAGGCACTTTTGCCCTGGCATTTGTTATTTTAAATGTTGCCACAACAAAGGGAACACAGGGAAATAGTTTTTATGGACTCGCCATTGGAGGAACTGTATTGGCTATGGCATTAACGGTAGGTCAATTTTCAGGCGGCGCCTTTAATCCCGCCGTGGCAGTGGCTTTATCCATACAAAAAACATTTTGCTGGGCGCAGATTTGGATCTACCTGGTTGCCTGCTTTGGCGGGGGTGTATTGGCAGGAGTAATATTTAATTATATTAATGAAGATGATAAACCAACTCCGCCAATACCCGATGCGGGGGAATAGTACGTTTCACAAAGGGCATTTAACCTGACTTAACATTACTAATCTTCCAATATGATATTAGTTACCGGCGGCTCAGGACTTGTTGGCTCAGAATTAATTTCCCAGTTACTGGCACAGGGAAATAAAGTAAAAGCAATTTACAATAGTACACCGCTGGCCATCCACCACCGGGATCTAATTACGGTACAGTGTGATATTCTTGACACGCTTGCATTGGAAGATGTAATGCAGGGAATAAATCAGCTCTATCATTGCGCCGCAATAGTTTCTTTCAGCGCAAAAAATAAAGATCAATTACTAAAAATAAATATTGAAGGAACGGCAAACATTGTAAACGCTGCTATAGATGCAGGTGTAAAAAAGATGGTTCATGTAAGTTCTGTTTCTGCTTTAGGAAGAATAAGAGAAGATGAAACTGTTACCGAAGAAATGAACTGGACTGAAGAAAGCAGTAACAGCCTGTATGGAAAATCAAAATATTTAGGAGAGATGGAAGTGTGGCGTGGAATCGGGGAAGGACTGGAGGCGGTGATCGTAAATCCCTCGATCATACTTGGCAGCGGCGATTGGAATAAAGGATCTTCAGAAATTTTCAGATCAGTTTACAATGAATTTCCATGGTATACTGATGGTGTTACCGGCGTTATTGATGTAAAGGATGTTGCCAGGGCAATGATCCTGTTAATGAATAGTGAAATAAACAAGGAACGATTTATTTTAAATGCTGAAAATTTATCTTACAAAGAAATATTTACTGGTATTGCAAATTGCTTTGACAAAAAAATACCACGGAAAAAAGTTACTCCCTTTATCGCAGCTATGGTTTGGAGATGGGAAGCAATTAAATCAATGTTTACGGGAAAAACTCCTTTAGTAACCAAAGAAACAGCACGTACAGCGCTTGCCAAAGTTTATTTTGACAATAGTAAGTTTTTAAAAGCGTTACCCGGCTTTGCATTTACGCCAATTAACGAAACCATTAAAAATACCTGTGCAACTTTAAAGCAAATAAACCATCTATAAGAACAATAGTTATAATTACATGAAACACCTCTTTTTACTTTTTACTTCTCTCTTTTTTACAACCTGCCTCTTTTCACAGGCAACCAATTATACCATTACCGGTAAGGTGATTGATAAGAATACAAGGTTACCATTACAGGGAGCATCAGTGTTTGCACAAAACACAACCTTTGGCGTGGCTACAGATGCCGAAGGAGTTTTTAAATTAAAGGTGCCGAATGGCGGGTATGAATTGGTAGTAACTTTTACAGGCTATGAAACCGAAAGCCTGAGAATCAGCAATGCAACCGCCGGCAATAATATGGTGATAGAAGTAACGCCCAAAGAAAAATTTTTACAGGAAGTGTCTGTTGTTGCATCAAATGAAGTAAAAGACGGGTGGCAGAAGTACGGCCAGTTCTTTACTGAAAATTTTATCGGCAAAAGTGAATTCAGCCAGCAAACGTTTATCAAAAACCCGGAGGTATTAAAATTTTACTTCAGTAAAAAAAGAAACCGTTTAAAAGTTTTGGCATCCGAGCCATTATTGGTGGAGAACTTTGCATTGGGATACAATATAAAATTTACAATAGATTCTTTTACGTACGAATACGATAATAATACAGCCCAGTTTATTGGTTATCCCTTATTTGAAGAGATGCAGGGCACTGCCGAAAAGGGAGCGGTTTGGCAACAGAACAGGAACAAAGCATATAAAGGTTCTTCCTTAAATTTTATGCGCAGCCTTTACAATAAAACTTTGGCCGAAGAAGGATTTGAAGTGCAGTTTCTTGTAAAAAATAATGATGAAGAAATGACTATCCCGTTAAAAAATCCTTACCCCGCTTTGAACTATACAAGGGATGACAGTACCAATACTGTTGAGTTTCGTCCTAATCAACCGGATATGATAGTAATATATACCAAGGCAAAACCGGAGCAGGCATATTTTAATTTTGATCCGAAAGCAAAAAAAGATTTCCAGGTTTCAACAGTGAGTGTTATAAAAGGTGAGTCAATAGTAATTGAAGAAAATGGTTATTTTTTTGAACAAACAGATATCACAACAAATGGTTACTGGGGTTTTGAAAAAATTGGTGACATGTTACCGTATGATTACAAATCATTGTGATCTATTTTTCTTTTTCTTCAGATAATTTTTTCAGCTTTTCCCATATCTCCGGAATTCGCCGTATCCAAACCAATTCTCTTCTTTTTGTCAAAGCCTCCTGTGTAGGCGATCCCCAATAACTTTTATTTCCTTCCAAATCTCCGGGTACACCGCTTTGCGCCATTATCACCGCATTATCGCCAATTGATAACGTTTTACTTATTCCTACCTGGCCCCAAATGGTTACACCATTACCAACTTTTACAGCCCCTGCAATGGCTACCTGTGCAGCAAGTAAACAATTTTTCCCGATAACAACTTCATGACCAAGATGTACCAGGTTATCCAATTTTGTACCCTGTCCAATTTTTGTATCAGCGCTAACACCGCGGTCTATTGTACAATTAGCACCTATCTCCACATCATCATCAATTACTACCCTTCCACAGCTTTGCATTTTTTTATACCACACATTCCTGCTCTTCTTTGTATTAAAATAAAATGCATCGCTGCCAATTACAGTACCCGAATGGATAACAACATTATTCCCCACAATACAATTCTCATAAATACAAACCCCGGGATGAATAAGGCAGTTATCACCAATCTTCACATTATTCCCAATAAAAACATTTGGCATCAGGATAGTGTCTTTCCCGACAACAGCAGTATCGCTGATCAGTTTTTCAGCAGGAACAAAGGGATTAAAATGTTTTACAATTTTTGAGTATGCTTCAAAAGGCTCTTCTACAACCAATAAGGTTTTGCCTGCAGGCACATCGGTTTTTTTATTTATAATAATGAAGCTGGCCGCACTGTTTAAACATTTACTGTAATACTTTGGATGATCAACAAAAACAATATCACCTTTTTCAACAGAATGTATTTCGTTTATACCAGTTGCTTCTGCATTTTCATTACCCAGCAGTTCTGCATTAATTAACGAAGCGATCCATTTTATTGAAACAGGGGCAGGGAGTTTCATGTTGTGTTTTTTATAAAATCAAAGGTACAGGTTGAAAATTTATGTGTGCTGCCAATTATTTTAACAAAAAATAAAAAATATTTTTGGATTGGATTGGCACCTAAAAACAGGGATTTATTAAAAATAAAATTTGATTTTTAATGGTAATAAAAAATACATGCTGTTAACCGTAAAAAATATTATTCTTTATAACCCAATGCACATAAGGTTTTCAGAAAAAAAATGACACATAAATATTTCATGAAAAAAATAAATTGAAAAAATAAATTGAAAAAATAAAAATGCCATCATAAAAAACCTCTGCCCTTATCCACAACACCTAACAAAATGTTGATAAAAAAAGTTGCAAAAAATTTTCGTTGTAGAAAAAATATTTTTAATATTGTGTAAGGAATTTTTTTCCTGTACTTACTAACCCATCCATATAACAAGGCCCGTCACTAAAAAGTCGGGCTTTATTATTTTATAGATTTATAAAATAATTATCGCCGGGTAATTATAAATGAAAAACTTATCTCTGCAGGAATTGCATAACTTGTAATATAAAATAAAAAATTCTTCATGTTAAAATCAATGACAGGGTTCGGCAGATCAGAACAAACAGTTAACGACAAAACTTTTTTGGTTGAAATAAAATCGCTTAACGGAAAACAGTTTGAAACATATTTAAAAATTCCACCCTTATTAAAAAGCTATGAGTTTGATGTAAGAAACATTCTGCAGGAGAGTTTGCTTCGGGGAAACGTGGATTGCCTTATCACCATAAAGCAAAATGGCTCTACAAAGCCTGTTGTAATAAATACTGACCTTATAAAATCATATTACCGCCAAATAGAAGCGCTGGCCGGCGAGCTAAACATTGATACCAATTCTGTGTTAAGTTCCCTGCTACGGCTGCCTGAAGTAGTATCGCCTGCCAATGAAGTATTAGCCCAGGATGACTGGCAGGAATTAAAGAAAGTTATAGAACAGGCACTAAAAGAATTAAATCATCACCGGGCTGATGAAGGCAAATCAATAGAAAAAGAATTATTGCTGAGGATAAAAAATATTAATGCCCAGGAAGAAGAAATATTAAAATTGGAACCTGTACGTAAGGAGAGAATGAAAGAGGAATTGGTGAGATTACTGGAAGAGAATGTTGGAAAAGAGAATTATGACGCCAACAGGCTTGAGCAGGAACTTATTTATTATGTGGAAAAAATAGACCTGCGGGAGGAGCAGGTACGCCTTGCCAATCATTGCGAATATTTTAAAACGATCTTAAAAGATAATGATGAATCCAAGGGTAAAAAATTGTCTTTTGTATTGCAGGAGATAGGCCGTGAAATAAACACAACCGGTTCCAAGGCTTATGATGCTGATATTCAAAAATGTGTTGTGCTTATGAAAGATGAACTGGAAAAATTAAAAGAACAAATTCTGAATGTTTTATAACCTGAATGATAAACAATATTTTTGCAGTAAATAACCCGTTTGAAAAAATTTCTCCTCATAATTCTTTCACCATTTTGTTTTCTTTCGTGCACTAAAATAGGCGTGTTCGAAAAAACAACACAGATACCGGCACAATCCTGGTCTTATAATAACAAGCCTTTATTCACTTTTACAATAACCGATACCAGCGCTGCATACAATATCTACATAGTTCTTCGCCACACAGATGCTTACAATTACAACAATCTTTGGGTTACTGTAGGGTCGCAGGCGCCGGGAGATACAATGCGTTCTCAAAACATAAATCTTGAATTAGGCAATGATGCAAAAGGATGGGAAGGAACAGGAATGGATGACATCTACGAAGTAAGAAAAAATATCACACCCGGCCCGGTACCATTTAAAAAAGCAGGTATCTATACGTTTACCATTGCACAAATCATGAGAGAAAATCCTTTAAAACATATTTTAAATGTTGGCATAAGGGTTGAGAAAGTAAACTTTTAATACTATTTTTTGCGGCATTCGTACTGCCATTAAGCATCGTCCCTGCATATTGCGGGGCTCACTTGTACAGCATACCTTTACGCAACATGGCAGCTTCTTTTAAAATAAAACGGTTACGCACCATTTACATCCTATATTGGTTTTTACTTACGTATATTATTGCTGCACTTGTTTGGTGGTTCATTGCTTTAAGCCAGCAAAACAAAATGATGACGGATTATAAGCTTGGCGAGTTAAATACTGCGGAGCAGGGTTATCAAAAACAGGTAAACAAAATAAACGAAGAGAAGCGCAGGAAGACGGGGCAGTACATAGGAGAAGGTGTAACCTTTTTTTTACTTATTGTTGTAGGCGCCGTAGTGGTGTTTAGAGCTGTGCGCCGGCAATTTAAACAATCGCAGCAGCAGCAGAATTTTATGATGGCAATAACCCATGAGTTAAAAACTCCTATAGCTATTGCCAAGTTAAATCTTGAAACCCTGCAGAAACATAAGCTGCCTGAAGAACAGCAACAACAGCTTATATCCAACACACTGCAGGAAGCAGGGCGGCTAAACACGCTTTGTAATAATTTATTGCTCGCAAGCAAAATAGAATCGGGTGATTATGAAATAACCACTGAAAAAATTGATGTTGGTGAACTGGTTACAGAAAGCGTAAATGATTTTACTATGCGTTTTCCAAAAAGAAATATTGATTTGAATGTATCGTCGGGTATTTACTTAACAGGAGACAGGCTGTTGTTACAGATGGCAGTAAATAATCTTATAGATAATGCAATAAAATATTCCGGTAAAGAAGAAAAAGTTGAGGTAAGTGTAAAAAAAGAAAATGATGAAGTAAGGCTTTTAATTAAAGATGAGGGCAAGGGAATTCCGGATGATGAAAAGAATAAAGTCTTTATTAAATTTTACCGTGTAGGAAATTTGCACACCAAAGAGGCAAAGGGCACCGGGCTTGGTTTATATCTTACAAAAAAAATTGTTGAGCAACATAACGGTCACATCCTCCTGGCGGATAATGAACCCCGGGGAAGTATTTTTGAAGTTAAATTATAATATGCCGGAAAAAAAGCTTTCCATATTATTAGTAGAGGATGAGGAAAATTTACACGAAGCGCTGAAATTAAATTTGGAGCTGGAAGGCTATGAAGTTACCTCGGCGTACGATGGACCGCAGGCTTTAAAGGCTGTACAGAATGAATATTTTGATTTGATAATTCTTGATGTTATGCTCCCGGAACTGGATGGGATAAGTGTAAGCGAAAACATCCGGCTGCAGGGAAATGAAGTGCCTATTTTAATATTGAGTGCAAAAAACAGCAGCGCCGACCGGGTATTAGGATTAAAAAAAGGTGCTGACGATTATCTTACCAAGCCTTTCAATCTTGAAGAATTGTTGCTGCGTGTAAATAAACTGATACATAAGAGCAGGCGAATCTCAAAGGAGCATGTTGCAGATGAATATAATTTTGGCAAGAACAATATTAATTTTAAAGCGCTGGAGGGAACGAATAAACAAGGCAAAAAAATAGCTCTTACAAAAAAGGAAGCGATGTTGCTTAAGCTCTTGATAGAAAATAAAAATGAAGTGGTGCCAAGAGAAAAGATACTGCAGGCTGTATGGGGCTATAATGTATACCCTACTACCCGGACAATTGACAATTTTATTTTAAACTTCAGAAAGTATTTTGAAGATGACAGCCGTAATCCAAAATATTTTCATTCAGTTAGAAGCATTGGATATAAGTTTACAGACTGAGTCATTTGTGAAAGTATAGACGTCATATCTCACGTTTGTCGTTTCACGCTTTAATCTTAGCAGATTTGTTTATCAAGCAGAGAAACTACTTCGCTTGCCTTTTCATATACTTGCTGCATTTGCGTTTCAGATGAAACAGGAGCATACAGGTTAAGCTCTATATCTTCCAGTAAAGAGTTCACCAACAAAGTTGTACCAACGCCAACGTTGCATTTATCCATGCGTTCATTAATTTTTTTCTTCGTTAGTTCGTCAGCAGCAACTTCTAATTTTTCAGATAAATATTTGTGCAACGAAACATCCAGTACTTTATAAAAGTCGCCGGTATCACCTTCTGAAAGTTTTTCTTCTGCGTCTGCCAAAGGATTCGAAGGAATAATAAATTCATTTATTTCTTCAGCCTTATTTTCAGGAGTATTTGTTTGTACAATGCTTTCAATTAACGCATCCTTCTTCTTTCTCTTATTTCGTAAAAACAATATCATTAACAGGGAGAAAAACACTGCCCCTCCAATTATATAAAAGCGATAAGTATAAAGAGAGTCATAGTTTTTATTTTCCACTTTAGTATTAGTATTGATAGCCACTTTTTGAGAATTGCCTGTTCCTTTTACAACATGAATGGAAAGAGGTTGCGTATTTAGTATTTTATAAGATTGTGTGGCAACATCAAAATAGGAAAAATTAATTGCAGGAATAGTATAGTCCCCGGGATTGGAAACTGTGAATGGGTAAATAAATACTTTATCCCCCTTCATCGGCACACTAAACTTATCTAAATTTTCTGAAGACTTTGATTCAAATCCTTCGATACCCTGCGGCCACAGTACATTCGGTGCGTTTACCAGCTGTATATTTCCTGCGCCGGAAATAATAACTTTTAATGACCCTGCATCATCTGTTGTGATATTATTTTTCTCAAGGCCCGCAACAATTTTAAAATTACCTACAGCGCCTTTAAATGAGGCAGGTTTATTTGCGTCAGGTAATGGCTTTACAACAATATTCAATGTATCGCATGTTACTGTTATTACCTGTTGTTCCGTTGCATTGCCGGGTGCATTCTCTTCGGCAAAATCACGAAGCATATCATAAAAAATATCTCCCTTTCTTTTACCTGCATATTCAGCTTTTAAAAAAGTTATTGTGTTCTTAACTTCCACAGGCTCTAAATTTAATTTACCCGCCTGCAATGGATACAACTGTACTCTTCTCAATGTATAAACATTGTATTCTCTCCCGTTATACTTTTCTGTTCTTAGGGTAAAATTATCGGGCATCTCCAGCTCACTAACTGAAAACCCATTGAATGAAGGAGCCTTTACAACATTGGATTCGGATTTTAACCTTGTATATAATTTATACGTAGCAATAATGGGCTCACCTACATAACAGCTTTTTTTACTTGCCTCAATTTTAATAAAGAGATTTCTCCTGATTTTCTCTGCCACATTCTCACCTTTTTGAATGATATAATCGTCAAACTGGTGTGATACAGGCTCCGAGGGAAAATCAAGCGTAATATTACCAAACGGCGATAGAAGAGAATTGCCCCCGGTACCCCTATTTGAAGATTTGGAATTAGTTACCTGTATGCTCAATGGATTGGAGCGATATTCTTTACCATCAGCTTTTGCGGTTGCGGAGCCGATGGTAAAGTTGCCGGTAGCCAATGGCTGTAATACAAAACCAACGGAAAGCGATTGCTTTATGCTTCCATTGATATTGCTCATGCTGCTTTGATGATTAGGGCCGCTTACAACAGTAAAATTTTTAAAAGAAGGTGGCGTTATGGCTTCAACATTAGCAGCATTTTCTACAGTGAACTGAACCTGCAGGTAATCATTTTTACCTATAGTTCTGTCATTGGCAGCAGCTAAAAATTTAACCTGTGCAAAAGAAAAAGAAAATAAAAAGGTAAAAAAAAGTGCAAGGAAATATTTAGAAACCCTCCTGAAAATAACAGCATGTAAATTTTTATCCATCACTCATCTTTAAAATGCAAATTTAACCTATAATAAAAAGTTGAAAAATAAGAGGATGTTAAAAAAGGTTAATCTCATATATCTCCCAATAGCGGGCGTATCACAATATCTTCAACACAGGCCTGCGGGGATAATTTAGAACTGTTAAAAATAACATCTGCAATGTCTGAAGCTTCCATTATTCTTGATTCGGCTACCCCGCTTTCATACCATGATGAAGTATATACGGCCCCGGGGTAAACCGTGGTAACCTTTATATTATATGGCTTTAATTCTTCCCTTAAATTTTTACTGAACCCCATTAATGCGAATTTGCTTATACTATACGAGCCTCCATTGTCATATGCTTTTAGTGCTGCAATTGAACACATATTAAAAATGTGTCCCTGCTTTTTATCCATCATAGCCGGCAGCAGGGTTCTTGTTAAATTATAAGCAGCGTATAAATTAATGGCTATCATTTTTTCAAGCAATCCATCTTCTTCATTATAAATACTGCCGGGAAGAAATTGTCCTGCATTATTTATTAAGATATCTACCTGGCTGGTTTGTTGTAAAACCCAGTTGCCAAATTCCTGCGCTGATTTTTTCTCACTAAGGTCTGTGGGGAAATAAAATACTTTACAATTGTATTTTGCCTCCAGTTCTTTGGCTGTCTCAGAAAGTTCTTTTTCATTTCTTGCACAGATAAATAAATTATTTTTTTCTGCAGCAAATCTTTCAGCAGTTGCCTTTCCCATTCCTTTACCTGCCCCTGTTATTACCACATTCATCATTATTATTATTTTGAGTTGTAAATTTGCGGCTTCTTCTTACAAATCTAAATCTAAAAATATCAATCTGAAACCATCTATTAAATACAGGCATTTATTTTTTGACCTTGACCATACACTTTGGGATTTTGATACGAATGCCAAAGAAGCATTGGATGAATTATATCAGCATTTCAAATTAAAAGAACTTGCCATCTCTTCCTTTGATGAATTTTATACCACTTATCTCCATCACAATGCAATTATCTGGGACAGGTACCACAAAGGATTTATAACTGCGGATGAACTGAAATGGAAGCGCATGCAGCGTACCCTGCTCGATTTTAAAATAGGAGATGAAGTGTTGGCAAAAGATATGAGCACTAAATTTTTAGAGATATTGCCTACCAAAAAACAATTGTTTGATTATACTACCGAGATACTGGATTATCTCCTTGATAAAAAATACATACTACATCTTTTAACCAATGGGTTTGATAAAACACAATGGAGTAAGATAACCAACTCCGATATTGCAAAGTATTTTACAAACGTTATTACATCGGAAATTTCAAGCTGTATAAAACCCTCAAAAGAAATGTT
The DNA here is from genome assembly GCA_028288585.1 of Chitinophagaceae bacterium. Lineage (GTDB taxonomy): Bacteria > Bacteroidota > Bacteroidia > Chitinophagales > Chitinophagaceae > Ginsengibacter. The sequence continues at coordinate 49,624 of JAQBNL010000017.1, forward strand.
TGAATTTGCGATTAACAAGGCAGGGGCACAGTTACATGAAAGCATTATGATAGGGGATAATCTTGATGCCGATATACAGGGAGCCATTAATGCAGGGATGGACAGCATTTTTGTAAATCATATCAATGCAACTACTACACTAACGCCAACTTATACTATTCATCATTTGAGGGAGCTGGAAGATATCCTGTAAAAAATTTACTCCTCCCAAAGCTTTGGGAGGAGTAAATTTTTTACGCTGTGAGCAGCTATATCTTTGCTGTTTTACCTTTTTGCGCTATTTTATCTTTTTCCTTGTCTTTGCAATAGGTACTTCCTTTTTTACAACACTTTTTTCCGCATTTTTTATCCTGCGCAAATGAAACACCGCTAACCAATAAAGCCGCAGTTGCTAACATCAAAACTTTCTTCATAATAATTTGTTTTGTGATTTAGATTATAAATATAAACTGTATTACCAAGTGCAACAACTTGAAATTGTTAAACATTATTGTGTAAACATTATTAAATAGTTGCTAATACAGTAACTCCGCCTTTCACTACCTGGTTAAGCTTCACATCAATGGTTGTATCTATTGGCAAAAGCACATCTACCCTGCTTCCGAATTTTATAAATCCCATTTCCGCTCCCTGTGTAACCTGTTGCCCTACCTGTAAATAATTTACTATTCTCTTTGCCACGGCGCCGGCAATTTGTTTAACTAAAATTAGGGCAGCATCATTTTTTATAACTACTGAATGCCTTTCATTCTCTGTTGAAGATTTGGGGTTCCATGCCACCAAATATTTTCCTTTATGATATTGGCTGTATAACACTTCGCCACTCATTGGAATGCGGTTAATATGTACATTGGCCGGGCTCATAAAAATTGAAATCTGTAACCGCTTATCATTAAAATATTCAGTATCAAAAATTTCTTCTATCACTACTACTTTGCCATCTGCGGGGCAAATTATTTGCGGATGGCTAATGGTAAGATTCCTTTTCGGAGAACGGAAAAATGAAACGATGAAAAGGAATACAATAATGCTTGCAATTATAATTATCCATGTTGTAAGCGGCATTATTTCACTTAGATAGTAAAAAAAACTGGTATTGATAAGCCCCAGTAAAACTGCAGTAATGATAATGGTTCTATATCCTTCTTTATGGATCTTCATTTAAAAAAACTTGAAACGCAAATATAAACCAGTGCAGGCAGAGATAATTATCTCATAAAAAAATAAACATACAGCCATACAAACGGAATAGCAATCAATAGTGAATCAAACCGGTCTAAAAAGCCGCCGTGCCCCGGCATTATAGTGCCACTGTCTTTTACCTGCGCCATTCGTTTAAGTTTACTTTCCAAAAGATCGCCGAGGGTTCCGAAGACTGCACAAATAGAAGGTATAATAATCCTGTCAGTAGTTGAATATGATCTGTTCCATAAGCCAAAAGCAGCCATGATCACTATGCAAAGAATAGCTCCTCCTAATGTTCCCTCCCATGTTTTTTTTGCCGAAATTTTTGAGAAAGGAGTTTTTCCTATAAAGGAACCAACAATGTAAGCCATAGTATCATTGATCCAGATAGAAAAAATAATTGCACATGGTATTACGGGGAAAAAATTATGAAGTGAAATGTGGTAGCTTGACGAAATATAAAATAAATGTATCATCATTAAAACCGGCATAGTAATATATATTAATCCCGGCAGCAGGTAATATGCAAACTTTTCAGGATCTATCTTTTTTATCAATTTCACAAACTCATACCAGCAACCAAAATGGATAACGGTAAATAGAATTATAAAGCTCCACTGATTCCATAGCAACCCTCCAACCATTACAACAGCAAAAATAATTGCGGTTAATGCCCGGGTTTTAAAAGCTTGCAGGTTAAATGCCATGTAATAAACTATGAATTGTTTGCAGTCCAGTTTTGAAACTCGTCATCAGGTGTAATTTCTTCAACATATTGCGACTGTTTAAGTGCAGAGGTTTGTTTGAATAGCTTAAATAAATAAAGCAACAGCAGCAAGGCAATTGCCCCTGCCCATAATGGAAAATTTTCTTCTATATTTTTATTTTTCACACCATTCATCGTCATTATATACAGTGCTGTAACCTGTATCCCATTAAAAAGAAAATGAAACAGGATATTTAACCATAAGCTGCCACTGTAATAAAATATAAACCCCAAAACAACTCCCAATGCAAACCTTACCAAAAATCCATAGAACGATAAATGTATAATGCTGAAAATAATACCGGTAAAAATTATAGCAACCCACGGCCCTTTGAACCATCGGGTAAGTAAATTTTGTAAGCCTCCCCTGAAAAAAGTCTCTTCAAAAATGGCTGGTAATAGCGCAATCACAATTAATGAAATAATATATCGTGAAAATGAATTGATATTTATTAAAGCGGCTTCCTGTGCTTCCCTGGCAAGTTCCATGGCTTTAAATTTTGCCGCCCAGGATTCTGATATGGGAATAATTTTATTTAGCTCAGCCAAAGCACCTGATAATGGAAATGTCAGGATCAAAATTCCAATCAGTAATAAAACCTGTTTATAATTAACCCGGAAATTAAATCCCAGGTAAGTAAAAGGTTTTCTATAACAGATAGCTGCGAAAAAATGAACAGGTACAAAAAATATAAGAAAGGTAGATACTGCCTGTAAAACCATATTAACCTTATAGTATTTTGGTTGCAAAATATCTTCTGCCTTTAAGGGAAATGATTCTCCTGTCATCATTGTCCAGATAGCAAACGTTGCCAATGAACCGATCACAAGACCGCCACCCGTGAGCCCTAATAAAATAGCCAGTTGTGAAGGGTATTTTACATTTTTAGAGTTATGCTCTAATATCATATCATTAAATTATAAGTGCGTAAATTTACAGCCATTTTTCATTTACGATGTACCCTGTAAGAAGTACGATGTAAATATATACGTGGATTGACAATTCACAATTCACTTTTCACGTTTAGAATAACTAATGATCAACATCGGCAACATAACATTACCTGATTTTCCTTTGCTGCTTGCACCAATGGAAGATGTAAGCGATCCGCCATTTCGTGCGGTTTGTAAAGATAATGGCGCCGACCTGATGTACACTGAATTTATCAGCAGCGAGGGTTTAATAAGAGATGCCATTAAAAGCCGCAAAAAGCTTGACATATTCGATTATGAAAAACCTGTAGGCATTCAGATCTTCGGTGGCGATGAAGACAGCCTTGCAATGGCTGCTAAAATTGTTGATGCAACCAATCCCGATCTTCTCGATATTAATTTTGGCTGTCCTGTAAAAAAAGTTGCCTGCAAAGGAGCCGGTGCAGGTGTACTAAAAGATATTCCGCTGATGATACGCTTAACGGATGCGGTAATTAAAAGCACTCATCTTCCTGTAACTGTAAAAACACGATTGGGATGGGATGATAACACAAAAAATATTGAAGAGGTTGCAGAACGCTTACAGGATATAGGAATAAAAGCACTTGCCATACATGGAAGAACAAGAACACAAATGTATAAAGGAGAAGCCGACTGGGAACTGATAGCAAGCGTAAAAGAAAATCCGAGAATTACGATTCCCATTTTTGGGAACGGGGATATTGATTCACCACAAAAAGCAGTAGCGTATAAAAACAGGTATGGCGTAGATGGAATTATGATAGGACGTGCAGCTATTGGTTATCCATGGATATTTAATGAAATAAAACATTATGTGGCAACAGGAGAATTGTTAGCTCCGCCAACCATTGAAAAAAGAGTTGAAGTTTGTAAAAAACATTTAAGAAGATCAGTTGAATGGAAAGGACCTGTTGTTGGCATCAATGAAATGCGCAGGCATTATGCAAATTATCTTAAGGGCATGCCTAACATAAAAGAATTCAGAGGCAAACTGGTTACATTAAAAGAGGTGGAAGAAATTGAAACAGTGCTCGATGAAATTATAAACCAATATGCCGGCTACGAATTTGAAAGAGAGCCGATTGTTCTGCAAAATTATCATGAGCACTGCCCGGTGTAGCTATATTTTTTTATAACAATAATTCTAACGAATTATACGAATTACGGTTTTCAGATTTGTGTAAATTCGTGTAATTCGATTTAATTCGTGTTATCATTTTACCAATTACTTAATCTTATACCAACATTATAGGGCATCATACTCAGCCCGTTCTCAAAAATGGATTTTGGAGCATAAGAACCATATAAGCGAACAGACCCCAGCCCAAGTTCTCCTACATAAGAAAATTTAAATTTTTCAAGATCATAATCGCCGCGGTTTTTACGTTTTCCGCGTTCATCGCTTATTTGCTTATTACGGCTGTTGTATAAATATCCCATGCTTACACCAACGCTAAAGCTTAATCCCTTATCAGAATAATTTGGATTGGTTCTGAAATTTATCATAAAAGGAATAGTTATGTAATCCGCAGCCAGCTTGTTTTTGGAGAACGAAATAGAATCCCTGAAAACAAAAGCATGATTTATATTTTGCAATGTATATGGATTATTATTGCCGCCTTCTTTAAAACTTACTGAAGATTTAAAACGGTAATTATTTAATTCCACCCCTATGCCATACTTCAGGTTTACATAGTGCCTAATAAGATTTAGCCTTTGCATAAATACCCAGATATTTACATTAGATGATTTACCGCTTTTCAATTTAAAATCATTGGCTCCCAGCGGAGAAGTTGTTCCGGGTTTATTAATAAGATTACCTTGAGAAGTTGCTAATGTATAATCTGTCTTATCATTCCAGTTGGCAAACCCCAGGTCTATAATCCATTCCGAAGTGCTTATATTGGAATTTTTCTGTTTTCTCCTGTTACCCAGGGTTACCGTTGTTTCCCTGTGTTTCTGATCAGGTGAATCTTTTTTTATGATGACCATTCCGCCGATTTTTATGGTATCTGCCTTTTGTGCTTTTGTCGAGTCATTTTGTGCCAACAAGGTTGTTGATACAAAACATGCTGTAATCATTACATAGAACCTTTTCATTACTTATTTAATTTTTAGAGTTTCAGATTTAATTTTCAATATCCTTGGCCAGCTCTGCTTTAAAGCTATTCTTAAAGGGAATTTTCCTTTCAACGGCACGCTTTACTTTTTTTAAGAAATTACCAACTTTACTTTTCCTGAATTCTTCTGCCGTGATATTATAAAAAACATAGTTCTCGGTTTTTACCTCTGCATCTGCAATATAAGAGGCAGGCTGTGCATAATTATTGCTTTGAAGAGGAGTTGCTTTTGTTATAGTCTTATCATTGGGCTCTGATAGGGTATTAACTGTCTGCGGAAGACCATTAGCAGGTTTAGTCACTTCATTTTTACCAGGCTGGTCATTTATGGCAACGTCTTCATTCTTTTGTTCAACAATTTTTACTTCCCGCTTTTTATCAGGAGCATAAATATTTTTTACGGCTACATTTTGCTGTTGTTTTTTTACCGGATTATCAATCTCATTTTGTAAAGCTTTATGCGATGGTGTATTTTGATTATCCACGGTTTTTACCAGTGGAATAATTTTTTCATCTTTTTGTTCAACCGGCTTAACAACTATTTCTTCTTTTGGCGCAATAGTTTTCCTGGTAGCAACAGTATGGGCCGTTTTATTATTTTGCAGATAGCTTATCCCTGTCCATGCTCCTATACCCAATAAAATAGCTGCTGCCATTGATTTCCAGCGGAAAGGAATTACTTGATCATCATCTCTTTCTTTTTTGTATAAAGATGTTTTAGCGGGAAAAACAATTGAAGCATCTGCTTCATACTTTACCTGCTGTAATAAAGTAAACTCATTTTGCAAAGCAGGATTAGAGAGAACGAATTTTTCTGTCTCCTCAATTTCAGATAAGTTCAATTCATTATCGGTATACAATAAAAACTTTTCTTCATAATTATTTTGGTTGATAAACTCTTCATTTCTAAATAAAGAATTTTTGTTTTCAAACGCAACTGCATCAGGCTTAAGAACCGATTGTTGAAGCATTATAAATTCTTCTTCCAGGTCAGCATTCTGCTTCACGAACATCTCGACCATACTTTTTTCATCTGCCGATAATTCCTTATCTGCATACAGTAAAAAATATTCTTCGTAATTGTTCCTGTTGATGTTCATCATGTTTTACTTTATATCACATTTTCCCTTCTCACTAAATATGTTTTTAATTGCAGCCGTGCCCGGTGCAGGTAAACTTTCACCTGGCTTTCACTTAATCCGGTTATGGTGCCAATCTCATTGTAATTATAACCTTCATAATCTTTTAATAATACAAGGCTTCTTTGCGTTTCACTAAGCTTATGCAGGGCTTCATCCAGTATCTTTTTTACGTTGTGTTGTTGTTTATCAGTTACCCATTCGTCCGCTTTGAATTCTTCCTGCAGCGTGATTCTTTTTTGTTTCCTAATATGGTCTATCATCTGGTGATAAGCAACTGTAAACAGGTACGATTTACATCTCTCATTATCAATTTGCACCCGGTTTATCCAAAGCTTTTCAAAAGCGGTTTGCACAATATCCTGTGCATCTTCTTTATGCCCGATATTTTTAAGGATAAAGCGATAAACATTATCAGCATACTGGCTCACACACTGGTTGTACTCTTTCTCGGTCATTTAGATTGGCAATTTACAATTACTCTGATAAGCATTGATTTACAGTTATACGCACACCTGTAGCGAAAAGTTACAATTGTGTAAATAATCCCAAATCTTTTTACCGCAGAGAAACGAGTTTAAGGCGTTAGCACAGAGGAATTAAAATAAAACATTTCTCAGCGGGGTCTCTTTTTCTCCATTCTCTGCGGTTGCCTTCTATCAATTTACATACGTTTTCTCAATTTCATGTAGGTTTGCGGTAGTTAATAATGTAATATGAATACAAATTTTGTTGACCGGATTGGCTCTGAATTAGAAGAGATAAAGGTTGCGGGACTGTATAAGAATGAAAGAATAATTACCAGTGAACAGGGAGCAGAAATTACAGTTAATGGCAAAGAAGTTTTAAATTTTTGCGCTAACAATTATCTTGGCTTATCATCTCATCCCAAAGTAATTAAGGCAGCTAAAAAATATATTGATAAGAGAGGTTATGGCCTGAGCAGCGTACGCTTTATCTGCGGCACACAGGATATTCACAAAGAGCTTGAAATAAAAATTTCTGAATTTTTAGGAACAGAAGATACCATTTTATATGTAGCAGCATTTGATGCAAATGGTGGTGTTTTTGAACCTTTATTTGGCGAACAAGATGCTATTATTTCTGATGCATTAAACCATGCAAGTATTATTGATGGTGTAAGATTATGCAAGGCGCAGCGGTTGCGCTATGAGCATAATAATATGGAAGATCTTGAAAATAAATTAAAAGAATCAGCAGGAGCAAGAAGCCGGATAATTGTTACCGATGGCTCCTTTAGTATGGATGGAACCATTGCGAAGTTGGACATCATTTGTAATCTTGCCGACAGGTACGATGCTATTGTAATGATAGATGAAAGCCATTCCAGCGGCTTTTTAGGCAAGAACGGGAGAGGCACACATGAGTACAGGAATGTAATGGGAAGAATCGATATTATCACCGGAACATTAGGCAAAGCGTTAGGCGGTGCCAGTGGCGGTTTCACCAGTGGCAAAAAAGAAATTATTGAAATGCTTCGCCAGCGCAGCAGGCCTTATTTATTTAGTAACAGCGTTGCACCCAGTATTGTTGGAGCTTCTATTGCTGTCTTTGATATGCTTAACGAAACCACGAAACTTCGGGATAAGCTGGAAAAGAATACAAAATATTTCAGAAAGAAAATGACAGTAGCTGGTTTTGATATTAAGCCCGGGGAACATCCTATTGTTCCTATTATGCTGTACGATGCAGTGCTGGCACAGGATTTCGCAGCTAAATTACTTGAAGAAGGAATTTATGTTATAGGATTTTTCTTTCCGGTGGTAGCAAAGGGGCAGGCGCGCATCCGTGTACAAATAAGTGCAGCCCATAAAAAGAAACAACTTGATAAAGCCATTGAAGCCTTCACAAAAATTGGAAAAGAATTGCAGGTGCTAAAAACCAAAACAAAAAAGAATGACAGAAACAGCAGCAACGTTTAAAGCCAAGAGCACCATTAAGAGCGCCGACCTTGAGCACCGGCAAAAAATAAATTTTAATATCGGCAGGTATAATGCAGTAGTGCCACAGGGTAAACACCAGTTTAGCGATGTTCACCTTGCAAGAGAAAGAGCAAAGAATGTTAAATGGAAAGCGATTGAAACATTAGACCAGCAGCTGGAACAATTTGAAATGAATTTTATTAAGAACGGAGGCAAACTTATTTGGGCATCTACCGCACAGGAAGCATTAGATGAAATTCTAAATATCTGTAAAGAAAAAAATTGCAGGACCATCGTGAAGAGCAAGAGCATGGTTACAGAAGAAATCCACTTGAATTCTTTTTTAGAAAAAAATAATATTGAAAGTGTAGAGACAGACCTTGGTGAATACATTCAGCAATTAGATGGCGAAGCGCCATACCACATTGTTACACCTGCCATGCATAAGAGCAAAGAGGATGTGGCAAAACTGTTCGCAGAAAAATTAGGAACAGACCCTAAGTTAACACCAGAAGAACTCACCTTAGTTGCAAGAGAAAAATTAAGAGAAAAATATGTGCAGGCAGAAATTGGAATAACCGGCGCCAACTTTATTATCAGCGATACAGGAAGCATTGCTGTAACAGAAAATGAAGGCAATGCAAGACTTAGTTCAGCTTTCCCAAAAACACACATTGTAATTGTGGGAATTGAAAAAATAATTCCTTCTATCACTGACCTGGGATTGTTTTGGCCATTACTTGCAACTTATGGCACAGGCCAAAAAATAACAGTATACAATACAATTATCAGCGGGCCTAAACAAACAAACGAAACAGATGGGCCTGAAGAAATGTATGTGATATTACTTGATAACGGACGCACCAATATTTTATCTAATCCCAAACAACGGGAAAGCCTTTATTGTATAAGATGCGGCGCTTGCTTAAATGCCTGCCCGGTTTATAAAAATATTGGCGGCCATGCATACGGGGCAACTTACAGCGGACCTATCGGAAGTGTAATCACTCCACATTTGCAGGGGCTGGATGAATTTAAACATTTAAGTTATGCTTCCTCGCTTTGCGGTAACTGCACCGAAGTTTGTGCGGTAAAAATAAACCTGCATGAATTGCTTTTGGAAAACCGGAATGAAGCCGTAGAATCAGGAGCCGTTTCCTTCGGAGAAAAATTTGCCTGGAAAATGTGGAAGAGAGCATCATTAAGCAGGAACATGATGAACATGGGCAATGGCAAAATGAAGAACTGGATGGTGAATAAAATTTTTAAAGGATGGCAAAAAAACAGGAGCGAATTATATTTTAGTGAAAAGACCTTTAATGAAATGTGGAAAGACCGGTATAAAAAATAATAAGCTTAGCAATGGTTTGCTGTACAAGAGTGCCCTTCGATACACTCAGGATGAACTGCCAATGAAGCTTAATTGATAGGTTCTGCCGGCCCCAAAATTATTTTTTTCTTAAGACTGTTATTTACAAGATACACCCCGGCTATTGTAATAGCGCCACCAATAGCAATAAAAATGGTAAGCTTTTCATTAACGAGCAAAGCGCCTAAAAGTACCGCCACTATTGGATTTATATAGGCATAAATAGAAGCAAGTGCTGTAGGTAAATGCTGCAACGTATAAATGTAAGCAGCAAAGGTTAGTACAGAGCCAATAACTACAAGATAACTTATAGCCCACCATGATGATGCAGGGATATCAGAAACACTTGCCGTATTACCCATAATTTCAGCAAAAGACAAAACTATTATTCCTGAAAAAAGCATTTGAAATCCAAGACTGAAATAAGGATTAAAATTTATCGCTTCCTGTTTTGTATAAAGGGTGCCGAATGACCATGAAATGGTAGCGCATATTGAGAGCATAATTCCAAACCTGAAATCAGGGTTTACAAAATCTTTAAGATGTTCATAAAAAATAATACATACACCTCCAAAGCCCAGCATCAATCCCAGCAAAGCCTGCCGCGGTAAACGCTTACCCTTAAACATTGTAATTATTACCAGCCATAAAGGAAAGATAGCGCCCACTATGGCAGCCAGTCCGCTTGGAATAAATTTTACTCCCCAGGTACTTAGCGCATTGCTTAGCATAAAATTTAAAAAACTCAGCACTAATATCACTACCCATTGTTTGCCTTTGGGCCATGGATGTTTTTTAAAAATAAAAAAACCAATGTATAACACTCCTGCAATCAACTGGCGTATTGCTATAACCTGTAAGGCAGGTGCGTTTTGTACTGCCTCCTTTGATGCCAGCCAGGTGGTTCCCCAAAAAATACTCACCCATACCAATGCGAGCAACGCTTTATTTTTGGTGGATGTTGATTGCCTTTTATCGGCATAATATTTTTGAGTGAAATACTTTTGCATGCCCTAATGTTTAAAATGACGCATGCCTGTTAACACCATCACTAAATTATTTTGCTTACAATATTCAATAGAATCCTTATCCCGTATAGATCCGCCGGGCTGTATAAATGCGGTGATACCTGCAGCATGAGCAATTTTTACGCAATCATCAAAAGGGAAAAAAGCATCGCTTGCCAGTACAGCGCCATCAAGGTCAAAATTAAATTGCTTCGCTTTTTCTATTGCCTGGCGCAGGGAATCTATACGGGAAGTTTGCCCGCAACCTTTGCCAATAAGTTGTTTATTTTTTACAAGAGCAATGGCATTGCTTTTTAAATGCTTGCAGATGATATTAGCGAAAGCCAGGTTTTCTTTTTCGATTTCTGTAGAATCTGCCCCTCCTGTTTCTTTCCACTCAACAAAGTTTCCTTCATCATTCTGTTGCGTAAGCGTTCCGTTTAAAATTGATTTAGACTGGTATATTGAAGAAGTAGTTGCTTTATGTTGGAGAATAATACGGTTCTTTTTAGTCTTTAATATTTGTAAGGCATCGTCATTGAATGAAGGTGCAATTAAAACCTCGAAAAATAATTCATTGATAGCTACAGCGGTTTCTTTATCTATTTCAACATTCGCAATTAATACTCCCCCAAAGGCGCTTTCCGGATCTCCCTGCAGAGCCGCATCCCAGGCTTGTTTCAAGCTTTGCCCCCCGGCAATTCCGCATACATTTGTATGTTTTATAATGGCAAACACAGGAGAAAGTGAAGAGAATTCATTCATTAATTGTATTGCTGCATCAGCATCTACCAAATTGTTATAAGAAAGTTCTTTACCATGAAGCTGGACAAAATTATCATTTATACTACCATAGAATGTTGCCTGCTGGTGTGGATTTTCGCCATAACGCAGCGGATTTTTTTGTCCCGAAAAAGGATTATAAAAATCTGTCTTATTAAAATAATTAGAGATAGCAATATCATAGCCTGTACAAACATCAAAGGCCTTTATAGCAAAAGATTTACGTTGTTCTAAAATTGTTTCACCTTTTTGTTCTGTAAGAATTTTTTCTAAGTCAGCGTAATCTTTCTTTGCAGCAACTACTACAACATCTTTAAAATTTTTAGCTGCCGCCCTTATCATTGAGGGGCCGCCTATATCTATTTTTTCTATAATTGCTACTTCATCATTTGTTGAGAGGACTGTTTCTTCAAAGGGATACAGGTCAACAATAACAAGATCAATTTCAGGAATATTATATTGAGACATTTCTTCAACATCTTTTTCATTATCCCTTCTCCCGAGAATACCTCCAAATACAGAAGGGTGCAGCGTTTTTACACGTCCGCCTAAAATGGAAGGGTATGATGTAAGAGATTCCACCGCAATACAAGACACACCTAATTCTTCAATAAATTTTTGTGTGCCGCCGGTTGAATAAATTTTTATACCGAGTGAATGCAAGAGCTGAATGATGTTTGGCAGCCCATCTTTATTAAAAACAGAGATGAGGGCCGATTTAATTTTTTTATTCATGTGTAAAGGGAACTACAGGTCCATAACAAATGCTCCCTGTTCGGGAACGGAATAGCAGCGCAAATGTAACTGTTCACAATCTTTTTTCCATTTGGCAATTTTCCACAAACTGTTAGAACCATCAAAAATAAACCGGTTACAATTGAAAACCTGCGCCAGTTGTGGAATATAAAGCCGTGGATTTTTTGAAATGATAATATAATCAACATTTATTTTTTGTGCTGCAGGTTGAAATACAAGTGGCTGCTCAATCAATAATATTTTTGTATTATAAAATTGGTAAAAATTATTATTGCGATGTAAAGCCGGGATAGAATCAATTTTCTTATTCAGTTGTAAAGCTATTCTCCCCGGTTTTAAATGAAAGTTCTGCAACATGCCGTCTGCCAGCAAAATAGAATCACCAATAAATTTATAAGTGTTGCCATTTATAAAATCAATGGATTGATGCTGTGGCACATTATAAACTATTAATTTTCGCTGGGTTGATAATCGCCATTTTGTATATCCTGTTAAGGCAGTAAAACAAAGCATTGCAAAAAAAGAAAATTTAAAAGCGAGCTTATTTTTATTCAATAACCAATATCCTGCGCATATAATAAACCCGTATAAAAGAAAAGTGGATATTACGGAAACTGAAATGCCATCCCAAACCGAAAAGGGCAGGCTGTTGAACCACAGAATAATTTTATTCATAACCCATACAAGCCACCATGTAAGTTTACCAAATAATGCACTTACCAATGGCACCCAAGAAAAAGCGATTAAAAATATTTCTACATATAAAATAATAGTTGAAAGAGGAACTAATAAAATGTTTGTGAATAAAAATATGGTAGGGAACTGGTGGAAATAATACAGGCAAACCGGGAAGGTTAATATCTGTGCAGCAAGCGTAACCGAAGTTAACTGCCATACTTTATTTACCCCCCGGCTCTTTATGTAAACCAAATTGTAAATAGGTTTTTGAAATATAACTATCCCGGAAACAGCCAGGTAAGAAAGCTGGAAACCTACATCCCATAAATAATATGGGTTCCAACACAGAAGCAAAAATGCAGATGCCGCCAGCGGATTAAAAATGGAAGTACGCCTGTTAAAATTTTTTCCAATAGCTATACACGAAAACATAACCGCGGCCCGTAATATAGATGCAGAACCACCGGTAAGCAAAGCAAAAAGCCAAAGACATGATAAGATGAGAACAACTTTAATAATTTTTGATTTTTTTACTACTGGAATTTTATTAAATATCCATATAAGCAGTAGATAGATCAATCCTAAGTGCATCCCCGAAATTGCAATAATGTGTACCACACCCGTATTGCTATATGCCTGAACTAAATCCTTATCAAGATCTTGTGTATAGCCAATTAATAATGCTTCTGCGATAGCAAGCTGATCATCATGCCTCTGCATATTTTTTTGAATAATATTTAAAACATTTTGTCTTGCAGTAAAAAGAAATTGCCAAAATGAATTAATATTTTTTTCATCAAGCAAAACCCAATCATTCTTTTTTAAAAATACATTATGAAAGATTTGATGAAAGGCAGAATAGCGCTGGTAATTAAAGGCGCCAGGATTTCCGGAATTTTTTATTTGCTGCGGCTTCTTCTTAAAAAGGATCTTATCCCCATATTTTAATGGCATAGCATCAGCAGAATCTCTTTCAAAATAGATTATGATTTTACCTGCTGTATTTGTTGTTGAATCATTATGCAAAATAATATCGGCTATTACTTCTGCTTTATAAGATTTATTTTTTTCGAGTAACGGCTCATTAACGGTTGCTACTATATAATCACTATCACGATAAACATTGCCAAACCAATTCTGCTTATGGCGAATATCTTTTTGATAAGTAATAAATAATCCAAGAACAATTAAGAGTAAATTGATAAAAACCCCTTGCAGGATTTGAAATTTAAACCGCAGCACCAATGGTAATAATTGAAAAGATGCAAAGGCAATTGCAAAACAAACTGCTGTAAATAAAATTTGTTGCCAGCTAAACTGCATATACCATTGCAACAAAATCCCGGTTATAACAGGTATTAGCAGGCGCAGAAACGGAGCTTTTTTCCAAACAGGAATACCAGGATAGCGCATAAACAATTTATGAACCTTTAAAATAAGAATACTTTGTAACTTCCACTTAAATTATTGCAATGAAACTTTTTATCTATGCAACTATATTTTTATCATTCTTTTTAACCGGTTGCCAAAGCACTAATACTATATATATTGTACGGCATGCCGAAAAAAGTACAGAGCCTGCCAATGATCCGCACCTTTCCATTGAAGGAAAATTAAGAGCAGAAGTTTTAAAATTTCTTTTGAAAGATAAAAATATCAAAGCTATTTTTTCTACCGAAAGGGCCCGTAATGTGGAAACGGCAACACCGCTAAGCGGGTTAATTAATATCCCGATACAATATTATGGTAATGATACATTGCCGGCATTTTTACAAAGAGCTGTCAACCTTAAAAAAAATTCACTTATAGTAGGCCATAGCAATACTACCGTAACTATGATAAACAGTTTTGATTTGCCACATACCATTACCAATATTGCTGATGATGATTATGACAATATGTTTATCATTAAAGTAAAAAAAGGCAAGGCTATAAAAATTTATGAAAGAGTATATGGCGCAGTATCTCCTCACGTTAAATAAGTGCCTTTTACCATTAAAGTAATTCCTATCATTGCAAAAAATTTAAAACACCTATGCCGGCACATGGTACAGAAGCCATAAAAAAATATTATAGCGATACCCAGTTTGAATACGGGTTAATTTGGAACTGGAGATCAAAAAATACACCCGCATTACACTTTGGCTATTATGATGAAAAAGCAACCAATCATCATCGCTCTGTAATAAGAGCAAACGAGGTATTGGCTGAATGGGGAAATATTCCACACGGCGCAGGAATTATAGATGCCGGTTGCGGTTTAGGCCATTCTACTCTCTGGCTTGCCGAACATTATAATGCCCGGGTTACCGGTATTACCCTTGTACCAAAACAAGTGGAAACGATGCAAAAGTTTATTGCAAAAAAAGGGATAAAGAATGTTGCGTTTTTAGAAGCCAACTATTTTAATATGCCTTTTGAAGATAATAGTGTTGATATAGTTTGGGCCATTGAAGCCGTATGTCATGCCCAGGATAAATCCCAATTTTATAAAGAGGCGTACCGCGTTTTAAAACCGGGAGGCAAATTGCTTATTGGGGAAAATTTGCGAACAGCACGGCCTTTGGCACAGGAAAAAGAAGAGTTACTGAAAGAGATATTTAATTCATGGGCAATACCTGATCTGGACACATTGGAAGAACATCGTTCACATGCATTAAGTTCAGGATTCAGATCTTTTGAAAGTAAAGACGTAACTGCCAATATGATGGTATCCTATAGAAATCTTGAGGAGATGTGTAAAAGATGGGCATGGTTAAATAAATTATTACATGCTGTGGGGATTATTTCAACTGTTAGGCGTGATAATATGCTTGGCTCTCTTAAACAATACATGGCTATCAGGCAAAAAGTATTTACCTATAATCATCTGCTGGCTCAGAAATAATTTTTATTATTACTTAAAACAAGAATGCCACCCAGGAATGAGTGGCATTTTTGTAAATCTTTTTGATTTGGGGCTTTGAGGTTTTTCAATGCCTTTAAGATTTCAGAGTGTTCCTTGTTGGTACTTTCAATGGATTTGGATAATCAGGTTTTTTGTTAGTTTACTGGATTTTTGGCTTTCTGTTGGATAACTGGATAATTGATATAGTAAAAGTATATACCAGCGGTTCGTTTTGCAATTTAAGCTTGCCCAATCGGCGTATAATATTGCTGAATGGGAAAATACATGGATTGTAAAGCTAAGAGGAAAAAATCAGGGAGTTTGGTATGCTGTTACAGGAATAATCCGGGAAATGACTATAAACAAAAATGCCACCCGGTTACGAGCAGCATTTTTAATTTTTTCTATTCAGGGGTTAGAGGTTTACCCTTTAGATTCTGGTTTTCTTTGGTGGCTTTTTCTTTGGATTTGGATAATTCGGTTTTTGTTAGTCTACTGGATTTTTCTGGTTTTCTGTGGATATGGATAATTGATATAGTAAAAGTATATAGCAGCGGTTCGTTTTGCAATTTAAGGTTGCCCAATCAGCGTATAATATTGCTGAATGGGAAAATATAAGGATTGTATAGCTAAGAGGAGGAAATCAGGTAGTTTGGTATGCTATTACAGGAATAATCCGGGAAATGACTATAAACAAAAATGCCACCCGGTTACGAGCAGCATTTTTAATTTTTTCTATTCAGGGTTTAGAGGTTTACCCTTTAGATTCTGGTTTTCTTTGGTGGTTTTTTCTTTGGATTTGGATAATCAGGTTTTTGTTAAGGCTACTGGATTTTTTTGGTTTTCTGTGGATATGGATAATTGATATAGTAAAAGTATACCCTACTGTGCCGTTTTGCAATTTAAGGTTACTAAACCGGTTAAAAGTGCTGCTGAATAAGAAAATAGCAACTTAAACAGGCAATGCTCTATCTACTAACAAAAATGCCGCTCATTATTGAGTGGCATTTTGTAAATCTTTTGGTTCAGGGGCTATTAAGCCATAAAGATTTCAGAGTGTTCTTTATTGGTTTTTTTCATGGATTGGATAAAGCGGTTATTTTGGATCGTCAGATTTTTAGCTTTCATAAGATCAGGATATTTTTCCTTTGGGGGTTTTCAGAACTACCGGATCTTATAGCGTTTCTTAATAGTATAAAAATATATCCCAATACTACATTTTGCAATTCAAGCATGCTAAAATGGTTATAATTCTTACTGAACGGGGATTTATAGGTATCCCAACTGAATAATAATTCTCCCGGTAATACGTTTATATGCTACACTTGAAACTGTAATCCTAAAATCCTACTTATGATCGTTAAAGAAATTGTTTTTGAGCTATTAATTGCAGCGCATCTTATTCTATTCCTGCATTCCCGTAAAAAGATTAAAATATAATAGGAACTTAAGTTCTGATAATTTTTTTGTTTTGAATCAAATAAAAAAGAGGCTTCGCAGCCTCTTTTTTATTTATAGTAATTATCTTTTTAATATTAAAACGGATGAGCCTGGATATATGCATTCAGATCATCCCTGTTAGCCTGGCTTGAAAATAAATCGAAAAGCTGGGTAAAATAACCTGGGTCTGTAACCCTGTTCCATGCAAGCTTAGCTAATTCCAGCTTATCATTCTCAGAAGAAACAACAGACAATAATTGGCGTATTTGTGATGTACTGAAATAATTAGCGCTATTATTAAATGCTTCTCTTACATCTCTAACTTTGTCCCATGGCAATAAATGATTACCTGCCTTTTGCAATAACTGGGTAAATTGATAATCAGGCATTGGGATTCTGGTATTGTATTGTGTGTTATTGTAGCTTGTATTCCCGCCATTTTGTACCACATAATTATTAAGGTCATTTCTGCTTGCCTGGTTATACAACAGATCATACAATGAAGTAAAATTTGCAGGATCGGATACCCTTAAATAGGATTGTTTGGCTAAAGCCAGCCTGTCATTTTCAGCATTTATAACGGATAATAATTGGCGTATTTGTGATGTGCTGAAATAATTAGCGCTATTATTAAATGCCCCGCTTATTGTAGTATACTTTCCTGACTGGTTATACTGGCTGTTTACAGTTTGCAATAACTGGTTATACTGGTAATCAGCCATTGGAGTTCTGTACGAATTGTTGTTATTATTATTGTTATACCCCCCGTTGTTATTGTAAGAACCATTGTTATTGGGATTGTTACGAATAAATGTATCCAGGTCATTTCTGCTGGCTACGCTATTAAACACACTATATAACTGTGTAAAATTTGCAGCGTCAACTACTCTTGGGTAGGCCAACTTAGCTAATGCCAGCCTGTTTGGTTCGGAGCTAATCAATAACAATAATTGCCTAACCTGTTCTGTAGTAAAGTAATTTGTTGTATTTAAAAATGCATCTCTTTCTGCTGTTATCTTTGCTGACTGAAGCCACTTGCTACGCACTGTTTGCAATAGTTGATTAAAAGTTGCATCAGCCATAGGGGGCATATTTTGCTGATTATATCCGCGGTTAGCCCTGTTTCTTACACGTTTCTCACTAAATGTAACCTGCCCATTACCGTTTACTGCGATATTCATATCGTACCCCTGCCTTAGCTGGAATGTATTGGAATAAATTGCATTTCCATTCGTTGCAGTATTGGTTCCATTATTATACGTACTATTATTATTTCTTAACCTGTAAACAGCAATTGTATGAGACCCTAATTGTTGATTGGTTAATACAATATCATTACTAACATTGGTATTAGTGTTAGGATTAGTATTGCTGTTTGAATAATAGCTGGTACCGTCCAGTACCACCTGGTAGCCCCTATTTCTATTGGTACTGTTATTAGTACCATTAAATGTAATCGTAAGTGTTTGTGCTGTAACTGAAAGGGTTAAAATACCGCTTAGCAGAACTATTAAAAATTTTTTCATAACTATTTTTTTTATTACGTACTACCTTAAACAAAGTCTGTACCATTAAAAAAATAGTTGCAGGAAGGATGTTAATTTATTAGCTTATATAGCTGAAAATTTTTTACATAAATCCATAATCAAGCACACGGCGCACATATTTTTTATCATAGATTATCCATGTTACTTCGTAGCTGCCGGTATTATCCTTACAAAAAAGATACAGGTAAATTCTATGGGGATTAGCGGAGCGATAAATACCATTCGTTGTTCGCTGGGTGCCCTTATCTGAATAGGCAAAATTTAAATTATACAGGTCAACATAGGCTGCCGGAGGTATAGCCACAGTATCTTTACCCATTATTATTGTAAGGTTACTTATATATTTTTTTGGCACCATACTGTAGCCTCCATAATACGGTTTGCGATCAATTTTTATCAGGTATCCCTCATCATAATCAAGCTTATGTTTTGCTGCATCAAATGGTGCCGTAGTAATCGTTGCTTTTATATCGCTGGCTTCAAAGGTCATAAAATCAGGCCCGAAGGAAGTGTATGGTATTTTTGTAAGCGGCTCTCTTTTTATTCCTTCATCAATTCCTGAAAAAGTAAAAGTTGAAAGTTCGGCTTTTAAGTCAGCCGGGAGTTTGGCGAAAGATTCATTTTTTTTGCGTGTATCCTGGTATTCATAATTTTTTTTAGGTTTCTGTACTCCCTGGGCAATAGAGTTAAAGCTATACAGAAGCAACCCTGCAATTAAAAAAATTTTCATAGTGTTTCTATTGATGATAAAAATAAAATAATCGAGGTTAAGAAAAACAGAAAAATGAGAAGTAAAGATCAGGCAGGAATATTTTTCTCTATCAACCCAAACTGCTTTAAATGATGGGTAACATGCTTATGATGTAATTGAATCCATTCATCAAAATTCAGTTCGCCAAAAGCCGGGTGTAATGTTGTTTTGGAAGCATTGTCTTTAAAAAATTCAAAAAAATCTTCCACGCTTTTTGCAAGGTCATCCTTCGCTTCCTGCATGGTGGCATACTGCAGTGGCAAAGGCTCTTCAGGCAATACGGGAGCTTTTGTATTTTCACGGAACTCCTTTTCGCTCATTAAAAATTCTTTGTATTTAGGCAGATGTTCCAAAGGTGTGGTAAGAGGGAAATGTATTTTCCCGGTAGACACTTTAAAAAAGCCTGACACATGCTCCAGCATGTGTTGCGCATTCATCTTTCCCCATTTTCCTTTTTCATCACCTTTTAATTTGCTTAATAATAATACAAGCTCATTTTTTAGAAAAGCTTTTTTTTCGTCAGTCATGCTTTTGTATCAGGTTATCGATTGCTTTACACAAGGCAGCAAAAATCTCATCAACGCTTCCTTCGCCTTCTACCATGATCACCTTCCCGGCCTGCTTATAATGGTCAGCCACGGGTGCAGTTTTTTTATGGTATTGCTCAATTCTCTCACGAATTACCATATCATTATTATCATCAGATCTGCCACTTGTTTCTCCTCTTTTTAATAACCTTTTTACCAGTTCTTCTTCACTAACTTCCAGCGCAAGCATTGCGGCAATAGGAGCTTTTTTAAGGTCAAGCAGTTTATCAAGCGCTTTTGCCTGTGCAGAGGTGCGTGGAAAGCCATCAAATAAAAACCCATCGCATTTCGGATTGCTGTCCAATGCAGTACTTATCATTCCTATTACCACTTCATCAGGAACAAGGTGCCCTTTATCCATAAGCTTTTTGGCCTCATTTCCCAAAGGCGTTTGGCTTTGTATCTCACTTCTGAGCAAATCCCCTGTACTAAGATGCTTGAGATTATACTTCGCAGTCAGCTTCTCTGACTGCGTACCTTTGCCACTGCCCGGCGGGCCAAATAAAATGAGATTGAACATATTCCTTAAACCGTTGTGAAGTTCAAATATAATGGATGGATTTTAAAATACCTTATGTTCTGTAATTTTAAGCATTAATACAATCCCGGTTTTTTATAAAAAGATAAATAAAAAGATATGGAACCGAAAAAAGATAACCCTGTTTTCTCAACAAATGACCAGGGTAAAGTTGATATAAGTAATGATGAATGGAAAAAGATTTTACCAGATGATGTTTATCATATAGCAAGAGAAAAAGGTACTGAAAGGCCTTTTACGGGTAAATACAATGCCCATTTTGAAGGTGGAATTTATTACTGTGCAGCCTGTGGAAATCCATTATTTAAAAGTGATGCAAAGTTTGAAAGCAGCTGTGGCTGGCCCAGCTTTTTTGACCCAATAACAAAAGGAAGTATTATTTATACACCTGATAATGCTTATGGAATGCAACGCACCGAAGTGCAATGTGGCCGCTGCAAGGCGCATTTGGGTCATGTATTTGAAGATGGGCCTCCACCAACAGGCTTGCGATATTGCATTAATTCAGTGATACTGGATTTTGAAAAAGCAAAAGATAAAGATGAGCAATGGGAGCAAAAGTCTTCTGAAAAATAAAGTACTCCTGTGAAATTACTCCGCCTTTTTTATTGCCTCTTCATCAACAAACCAATGCAGCTCATTATTTACAGGGTGTATTAATTGAGCGGGATAGTTTTCTTTTTTATTTTCCTGCAAAACCTCCTGCAAAATTTTTGCTTTGCTTTTACCTGTAACTAAAAAAACAATGGCAGCAGATCTGTTTACCACAGCAGGCATTAAAGTTATACGCTCTCCCTTTTCTTTTGAAAGAACTGAATTTACCCATGTATTATTATCATCTAATATTTCAGAGCCGGGGAACAGAGAAAGCGTATGTCCATCTTCACCCATACCCAGTAGTACCAGGTCAAAAGTTGTTTGCCTGTCATCAAAATATTGATGCAGGATTTTTTCATATTGTTTTGCTGATTCTTCAGGAGTAATATCTGTCCATATTTTATGTACCTGTTCCGGAGGAATATTTACTTTACCCAATAAATTATCATAAGCCATTTTTGCATTGTTGCGCTCATCATTAAAAGGAACATATCTTTCATCTCCCCAAAAAATATGAAGCCTGTTCCAGTTTATTTTTTCACGATAAGCATCAGATGCCAGGGTTTGATATAATTTTTTCGGTGTTTCTCCACCAGATAATGCAATAGTAAACCGGTCTTTTACCTCTACTGTTTTTCTTATCAGCGTTGTTATCCAGTCTGCTAAAGCAAAAGTTGTTTCGTCCGCATCTTTATAAATATGTAAGTGCATTATTATTCTTTATGTACTCTTTTCGCCTTGCTTTTTTTGAGGAGGGACTATCCAGTTGTGTTCATCTCTTGCTATCAATGCTTCTGCATCTTCCGGGCCCCATGAGTCAGGACTATAGTTGGGAAAGCCAACAGGTTTTCTTTGCTCCCAAACCTCAATTATCGGCATCACCACTTTCCATGCAGCTTCTACCTGGTCTGCCCGCATAAATAAAGTGGCGTCTCCTTCCATAACATCGTACAATAATGTTTCATAGGCTTCCGGCTCATATCCATCATACGCATCTTTATAATTAAAAACCATATCCACAGGCGTTAGTACCATATCCTGCCCCGGCCGCTTTGCCTGGAAGCGTAAACAAATATCCATTTCGGGTTGTATGCTTATTGAGAGGCGGTTTGGCCGCCAGGTTTCTGCAGCCTCGGCAGGAAAAGAAAAATGCGGCGCCGGTTTAAATTGTATGGTAAGCACTGTTGTTTTTTCATGCAGGTGTTTTCCTGTCCGTACATAAAACGGCACTCCCTGCCAGCGCCAGTTATCAATATAAAATTTAATTGCTGCAAAAGTTTCTGTTGTTGAACCCGGCTTTACATCTTTTTCTTCCCTGTACCCGGCTACTTTTTCTCCATGCATCCATCCCGAACTGTATTGCCCTCGAACAGCAAAATTTTGCACTTCTTCTTTTGGAATTTTATGAATGGCATTAAGCACATCTACTTTTTTATTTCTTACTTCATCAGCATCAAAAGAAATGGGCGCTTCCATACCGATCATACAAAGTAGTTGAAGAATATGATTCTGCACCATATCCCGCAAGGCTCCCGAATTTTCATAATAGCCGCCCCTGCCCTCAACTCCAACCGTTTCTGCAGAAGTGATCTGCACATGATCAATATAGTTCTTGTTCCACATGGGTTCAAACAACGCGTTGGCAAAACGTAATGCTAAAATATTTTGAACTGTTTCCTTACCGAGATAATGATCGATACGGTATATCTGTTCTTCTTCAAAAATATTAGACAGCAGTTTGTTCATCTCCTTTGCACTTTCCAAATCGTGACCGAAAGGTTTTTCAACAACAATGCGTGAATGTTTTACATCAGTACAAACCTGTATTGAGCCAAGATTTTTTATGATTACAGGGACTAACTGTGGCGCAACCGCCATGTAGAAAATTAAAGTGGGGTGCTCACCAAACTCCTGTTCTTTTTGTTTGGCTAATACAGGGATTTGACCGTATGCCTTATCATCGGCAATATCCATTTGGATATAATTGATATGGTCAGAAAATTTCTTCCACCCATCTTCATCTTTCTTTCTTGAAAAATTATCAATGCCTTCTTTTAAATGTTGCCTGTATGCATCATCTGTATATGCTGAGCGGGCTATACCAACAATACTGAATTTTGCAGGCATTGAGTTATCAAGAAATAAATTATATAAAGCAGGGGTAAGCTTACGATAATTAAGATCCCCGCTTCCGCCAAAAATAAAAAGAAGAACAGGCGGTAATTTTTTTTTATTGTTTTGCATAGTGGTAAATTAATGCCCTGAAGAATGATCAACGGTTTTATCATCCTGTTCCCAATCAGTATGAAAGATTCCTGCCGCATCAACTCTTTCATAAGTATGTGAACCAAAATAATCTCTTTGCGCCTGGATTAGGTTAGTTGGTAATTTTTCCCTGCAATAAGCATTAAAATAATTCAGAGAAGCGGATAATGCACTTACGGGATAATTATGTAACAGCGCTATTGTTACAACCTTTTGTAAACTTTCCAGTTTGCTTTTTAATAGTCCGGCTATTTTTTCATCCAGCAATAAATTTTGTAATTGGGGATTTTTCTCATACGCTTTACCAAACATGTTTAATAAGGAAGAGCGGATAATGCAGCCCCCTGTCCAAACTCTTATCACTTCAGGCAATGGTATTTGCATTTTTAAAAGTACAGAAGCTTTTGCCAGCATGGACAATCCCTGTGCATAGCTTGCAACGGTAGCAAATAATAATGCATCGTGTAATTGCTGAATTAAATCTTCCTTTGAAATATTGATTTTTTTCAAACCGGGATTATATAAATTATTTGCGTTTATTCTTTCTTCTTTCAGTGCAGAAATATTACGCATCATCACTGCCATATCAATTGTTGGTATAGGTTCCGGCAAATCAAGTGCTGCTTCAGAAGTCCATTTTCCTGTACCCTTGGCGCCGGCCTTATCAAGTATCATATCTACCAATCTATTTTCGCTTTTATCATCTTTCTTTAAAAAGATTTCAGCTGTTATTTCCAATAAAAAAGATTTCATTTCGCCGCTGTTCCAATCTGCAAATATGGTATGCAATTCATCATTGGTTAATCCAAGCCCGTTATGCAATACATCATAGCATTCACTTATTAACTGCATTATGGCATACTCAATACCATTATGAACCATTTTTACATAATGCCCCGCAGCATCATTGCCCAGGTAAGCAACACATGGTTGCTCATTAACTTTTGCGGCAACTGCTTTTAAAATCGGTTCAACTTGTTTATAGGCTTCTATATCACCTCCGGGCATAATACTGGGTCCAACCCTTGCGCCCTGCTCGCCACCTGAAATACCAATGCCCATAAAATGCAGTTTCTTCTCTTTTAAAAATGTTATTCTCTTTAATGTATCTATGTAATGCGAGTTGCCGCCATCAATAATTATATCGCCTTCTTCAAGCAATGGAATAAGTTCTGCTATCACACTATCTACAGGGTTTCCGGCAGGAACCAGCATCATTAATTTTCGCGGCTTTTGTAATTGCGAAATCATTTGCGCAAGTGTATTTACCCCTTTTACAATTGTACCCTTTTTAGCAGAAGACTCAAGCGTGCCGGTCTTATCAGGATTTTTATCATAGCCTATTACTTTAAACCCATGGTCGGCCATGTTTAGTAAAAGATTGCTGCCCATAACGCCAAGGCCAATCATTCCGAAATCGTATAAAGCATCTGCCATCAGGTAAATTTAGTATAATTGTCCACAGCATTTCTATAGAGAAATTGCTTACCCGGTTACGTGTTAACTTTACCCTTCATATTTAATACCAATAATTATGTCAGAGCTAGTAAAAGAATTTAATGATTACCGCGAAAAGATGAACGAGGTTATTTTAAGTAAAAATAATCTTGTAATGAAACGCTTATGGAATTTAGATACCAATACTTATGAGGATGGCGCTCTTGATAAGAAAACAAAAGAAATGCTTGGACTGGTAGCCAGCATGGTATTGCGTTGCGATGATTGTATTAAGTATCATTTGGGGAAGAGCCATGAGCTTGGAATAAGTACAGAACAGATGTATGAAATTTTTGCTGTGGCAAATATTGTTGGAGGAACCATTGTAATTCCACATACAAGAAGAGCTGCTGAATATTGGGAAGAATTAAATGCCGGGTAACACGAAAAACTATCAAATGAAAAAATTTCTCTTTATTGTATGTACTGTTCTTTCGCTTAAAGCCTTCCCGCAAAATACACAGTCATTTTTCTTTGGACGAACTGCAGGTAAACTTCCATTTCTTGAATATGGAATTGGTGACGATAGGCTTGGCGGCGCAAAAATGACCTACCTGGATACAAATATCCTGGTAAAAGTTATTGACAGTTTTAAAACCGATTATAAGATTGAGCTATCTAAAAATCATACTGCATACATAGATAAAAAAAGTGTAGTAAAAGAAATAACCGGCATAACAAGAGAGCATCTAACCAGCAGCTGGAAAGTTTATGGAGACAGCCTGTTTGATTATGTAACTGTTTCTTTAGATGAGAAATTACCTTACAGAAGTGTACAGCAAATTAATCCGTCGAGAGTTGTGGTAGAAATTTTTGGTGTTGAAAACAATACCAATTGGATAACACAATTGAACTCAACCAAAGAAATAAAAAATGCCTGGTATGAGCAGCAGGAAGATGATGTAATGAAAGTGATAATTGACCTGAAGCATAAACAACATTGGGGGCATAGCATTTTTTACGAAGGAAATAAACTGGTTATTAAAATTAAACGGCAGCCCCAAAAACCGGAACTTAGATATTTAACTATAGCTGTTGATGCAGGACATGGCGGAGATAATATGGGAGCTACAGGTGTTACAACTAATATCCAGGAAAAAAATTACACTTTACTCATAGCAAAACAATTACAGGCAGCGCTTATTAAAAAGAAGGCCCGCGTTATTATGACCAGGGAAAAAGATACATCCCTGAGCATGGTAGAAAGGAATGAACTGATTAAGAATCAAAACCCAAATATGCTTATCAGCATTCACCTTAATTCTACTTCACGAGATAGTGTGCAGGGCGTAAGCACTTATTACCGCTACATTGGGTTTCGGCCATTAAGTGTTTCGATCTTAAATAAAATGCTACAGCTAAAATTAAAAGAGTTCGGCAATGTTGGTGCTTTCAACTTCAGCTTAAGCGGGCCCACTGATTATCCCAATTGCCTTGTAGAGGTTGCTTTTTTAAGCAATAAAGAGGATGAGAAAAAAATACTTTCCCCTGCTTTTCATAAAGCTGTAGCAAAAAAAATTGTGGAAGGAATTGAGGAATTTTTAAAAAATCTATAGGTAAGAATTACCTTTATTTAAATTTCAGTTATCAATATATACGACACCATAAAAAAAGCATTCGGAAGATTAAGCCATCTTGCTGAAACTTTGATCGGCTCAGAAATAGTTCGTTTGGGCGCCGACATAAAAGAAAAAATAAACAAAGGAGAAAAAATTTACAACTTTACCATAGGTGATTTTGATTCGTCCATCTTCCCTATTCCTAAAAAGTTTGAGAATGAAATAATAGAGGCTTATAAAAATCATTATACAACTTATCCGCCGGCTGAAGGTATACTTGCGTTAAGGGAATCTGTTTCAAAATTTATTAGCGAGAGAGAAGGGCTTGAATTTAGTGCCGGCGAAGTATTAATTGCTGCCGGTGGCCGTCCTCTTATTTATGCATTATACAGAGCCCTTGTTGATAAAGATGATAAAGTAATTTATTCTGTCCCAAGCTGGAATAACAATCACTATGTACATTTTGTAGACGGAGTGCATGCAGTCATTGAAACAAAAGCTGAAAATAATTTTATGCCATTGGCAGAAGATATCAGGCCGCATTTAAAAGGCGCGGCGCTTATTGCATTGTGCTCCCCGCTAAATCCCACCGGCACTATATTTAAAAAGAAAGAGCTGGAAGATATTTGCGACCTGGTTTTGCAGGAAAATATGGAAAGAGGTCCTGAAGAAAAAAAATTATATGTTATGTACGACCAAATGTACTGGACATTAACCTATGGAGATTCGATACATTATAATCCTGTTTCGCTAAGACCCGAAATGAAAGACTATACCATTTTTATTGATGGCATAAGTAAGTCGTTTGCTGCCACAGGCGTAAGAGTAGGATGGGCGCTCGGGCCCCAGCATGTATTAAATAAAATGAAAGCCATAAACAGTCATGTAGGTGCCTGGAGCCCGATGGCTGAACAACATGCTACTGCAAAATATCTTGTACAAACAGAAGCAATTGATAAATATTTAACGCATTATAAAAAAGAATTAGAAGACAGGTTGCGGCTGATTCATGAAGGATTCCAGAGATTAAAGAACGAGGGATTCAGTGTTGATTCAATTGCTCCGCAGGCGGCAATTTATTTAACCATCCGGATTGACCTTACCGGGAAGAAAACCAATGCGGAAAAAATACTGGAGAAGCAAAAAGATGTAACCGAATATATTTTAAATGAAGCCAAGCTTGCAGTAGTTCCGTTTTATGCCTTTGGCGCCTCCAAAAATTCTAACTGGTACAGGTTAAGTGTAGGTACTTGTAAAAAAGAAGAGATAAGTGAAATGCTTGCGAATTTAAAAAGGGCTTTAACCGAACTGCAGTAATTAATTCTTGTTATTTAAAAAGATAAAAGGTTTTAGCTCTTTTTTACGGATGGTATTGCGAATGATATTAAATTGATTTTGAATTTTATACCTGTTAAGGTTTATTACTTCGTGAGCAATAACAAGATTTTCTATTTTTTCAACTGCGTATAAAAGCTCATGAAGCATTTCTACTTCGTGCTCTATAGCTTGGGGACTCATCAATTCTTCTTTGAACAACACCAGTAAATCCCGGTTAGATTTGTTCATGTTTATTATTAAATTTTAGTAACCTACCAACCCTTTTTTACTGGGGCATCCGCAGCCGCTTTTTTTAGAAGAGCTGCATCCCGTTGCCAATAAAGTTACACCCAATAAAAAAATTAATAAAATGTTGTTTACTTTCTTCATAAAATCAGATACAAATTAAACTATTTTCACAATTATTTATTGCAATGTTTTGACAAACGGGAAAAATTTTAACAATCCGCCTGCTAAGGCTAAAATCTTAATTGCCCCTTTAGAGTGGGGCCTTGGCCATGCAACCAGGTGTATCCCCATTATAAATGAATTAATAAATCAAAATTGTGAAGTATTAATCGCTGCTGAAGGTGCAGCTTTTTCTCTGCTAAAGCAGGAATTTCCCCGCCTAACCTTCTTATCCTTGCAGGGATATAGAATGAAATACAGCCGAAAAAAGTATTTTTTACCATTGAAGATATTAGCCCAGTTGCCAAAAATTGCATTTACTGTTTATAAAGAACATCAATGGCTAAAAGAAAAAGTAAAGGAGTATAAGATTGATGCTGTTATTTCAGATAATCGGTTTGGAATGTACCATGCCAAAATTCCTTCTATTTATATTACGCATCAATTATTAATTAAAACAGGGAACACATTTACAGAAAGAATTGCCAAACGAATTCATTACTTTTTTATCAATAAGTACAATCAATGCTGGGTGCCTGATTTTGCTTCGGGTGGAGAAGCAAATGGCCTTGCCGGGGAGTTATCTCACCCCCAAAAGCTACCTAAAAAAATAAAATATATTGGTGCACTTTCAAGGTTCAAACCGGATGTTTCTGTAAAAAAATATGACCTGCTGGTAAGTATTTCCGGACCGGAACCACAGAGAACAATTTTTGAAGATAAAATTTTAAGCGGCCTGAAATCTTATCCGGGGAAGGCATTATTTATCAGGGGCCTGCCCGAGGAGAGCGAAGAACTAAAAGGGGAAAATCAATTAGAAATAAGAAATCATCTTACTGCCAAACAATTAAATGAAGCCATTCAGCAATCTGGTATAATCATCAGCAGGTGCGGCTATACAACCATTATGGACCTGGTTAAACTACACAAAAAAGCTATTCTTATCCCTACTCCAGGGCAAACCGAACAGGAGTATCTTGCCAAATATTTAATGGAAAGAAAAATTTTCTATACTGTAAACCAAAAAGATTTCGTCTTACAAAACTCACTTCAGCAAGCTGATTCATTTGCTTTCTCTATTCCCGAATTTAATATGGAGCAGTATAAAAATATCATCGATCAATTTGTTCAGTTATTGTAAATACGCAACTTCGCATCTTAATAAAAAAAATTGACTCCACGGATAAAGGCACACTTAGGTTTACTGGCAACTAATCTTTTTTTTGCGATAAATATAAGTGCAATTAAATATTTTACCACCCGGGGCCTTGCAGACCCTTATGGGCTTAACGTTGTTCGCAGCGGGGTTTGTGTAGCGCTTTTCTGGTTACTCTTCCTTATCGGCACGGAAAAGAAAAAAATTGAGAAAAAATATATTGTACGTTTTATACTTTGTGCATTCAGCGCTCTTGCCGCCAACCAGATGCTGTTTATGAAAGGTGTGTCACTAACTTATCCTATCCATGCATCGCTCCTGCTGCTAATAACACCTATACTTATCACCTTTATTGCTGCATGGGTTTTAAAAGAAACACTTACAGCGCCTAAGCTTATTGGATTGTTGCTTGGCATAGCAGGAGCATGTATATTAATATTGTCAGGACATAGCACAACAAAAAGAAATGATATTTTGTTAGGTGATTTTTTGGTGATAATGAGTACGGTTCTTTACACCATTTATTTTATACTGGTTAAACCTTTAATGCAAAAATATTCAACTATGTATGTTATGCGGTGGGTGTTCACTTTTGGATTAATTATGATATTGCCATTAGGATGGAATGAGTTTACGCAAATCACCTGGAATGAATTTAAGCTTAACGAATACCTGTTGTTATTTATGGTTGTAATTCCCGGCACTTTTTTAGCCTATGTTTTTAATGCATATGGAATAAAAAAATTAAGTGCATCTACCGCCGGCGCATATATTTATTCACAACCTGTTTTTGCCGTGATCATTGCCACTATCTTTTTAAGAGAAACGTTGGAGCTTTATAAAATAATAGCAGGTATCGTAATTTTCAGCGGCGTGTATCTTGCTAATATGGAGGGTAAAAAATAATAAATCACTCTTCCTTTTTGGGGTAATCAAAAAATAAAAATTCCTTTTTAGCTTTGGAGAAATCTTTCCATTTTTCCACCTCTGCTTTTACGGCAAATACACTGCAGGTAGGCATATTATCAATATTTGCCTTATCAATTAACTGGTTGGCAAAACCTGTAATACCGGGGTTGTGAGAGAAAATGGCGGCACTTTTATATTTATCGTCTATCTCTTTTATCGTTTCAGAAAAATTATTTGTGCCGGCATCATACAATGCTGAAACTAGGATTATATCTTCTGCATCTCCGCCAAATTCTTTTATAAAATATTCTGCTGTTTTTTTTGCACGCTTTGCGGGGCTTGAAATAAATGCATCAATTTTTACATTCTTCTTTCGTAACCGTTTGCCCATTTTCGGCGCATCGGTTTTACCTCTTTCATTTAATGGCCGTTCAAAATCACTAAGCGTAAAATCATCCCAGCTGCTTTTTGCATGGCGTATAAGAAGAAGTGTTTTCATTAATTTCAAATTACAGATTGTATCAATACCCTCTCACATTTTTTCCTTCCATATAATTTATAAATGCCTTATTAACCACACGGTTTCCTCCCGGTGTAGGATAGTTCCCGGTAAAGTACCAATCTCCTAAATTAGTTGGGCAACTTTCATGCAAATCTTCTATTGTTTGAAAAATAACCTCTACAGGTATTGAGATTTCTTTTGGCGTAATTAACTCAGCAATTTTTTTAGAGATTTGTTCCAGCGTAAATGGCTTATAAATTTGCCTTATTAAATTTTCAGTATGTAATTTATTATTGCGCTCTAACTCTTTGCAATTATTCAATATTTCACATAATAATTTCTCTTGTCCTGATTCTTTTATTAATTCTATTGCGGCCCTGAAAGCCACAAACTCACTCAACTTACTCATATCAATCCCGTAGCAATCAGGATAGCGTATTTGTGGGGCAGACGAAACCACAATAATTTTTTTAGGCTGCAACCGGCTCAGCATCCTGATAATACTTTCCTTTAATGTAGTTCCTCTCACGATAGAATCATCTATCACAACTAATGTGTCTTCATCTTTTACTGTGCCATACGTAATATCGTAAACGTGCTGTACCATTTCGTTACGGCTGCTGTCTTCTGTTATAAAAGTCCGCAGCTTAACATCCTTGATAGCGATCTTCTCAATCCTTATCTTCCTGTTAACCATTGCAGTTAATTTCTCTTCGTCATATTCTTTTCCCCAGCTTAATATTCTTTCAACTTTTATTTTATTAAGATAATCTTCTGCGCCTTTTATCAATCCGTAAAAAGCGATCTCTGCAGTATTTGGTATAAAAGAAAAGATGGTATTTTTAAGATCATAGTCAACCGCTTTTAATACAGCTTCGCTTAAATGATATCCCAATGCTGTTCTTTCTTTATAAATTTTTTCATCACTTCCCCGTGAAAAATAAATGCGTTCAAAACTGCATGCTTTTCTTTCTTTCGGTTCAAGAATTTGTTCTATTGAAAAATTTCCCTCTGCATCTACCATCACGGCATGCCCCGGCATTAATTCCTGCACTTCATTTTCTCCCACATTAAAAGCGGTACGTATGGCAGCTCTTTCGCTTGCTGCCACTACTACATCATCATTTACATAATAATAACAAGGCCTTATGCCATGGGCATCTCTAACAACAAAGCCAATCCCATTGCCGGTAACACCTCCAAATGTAAAACCTCCGTCAAAAAATGAAACAGCCTTTCTTAACACCTTTGTCATATCAAGTTTTCCGGGAAACTGTTCATCCGCTTTTATCAAAAAATGATGGATCACTTCCATCATTGCACCCAGATCACTTTGTTTTTCAAATTCATCAGGGTGACAATTGATCAAAGAAAATAATTCATCTTTATTTACAAGATTAAAATTTCCTGCCAGGGCAAGATTTCTTGCGGGGATGGTATTTCGCTTTACAAAGGGATGACAAAAGTCAACGTTATTTTTTCCCTGTGTTCCATAACGCAGGTGACCGAGCAATAATTCTCCTAAAAAATTTACATGACCTTTCATCAATCCCGGGTGATTTTGTATATCAGGATGATTTCTTTCTATTTCGGTTATTTCTTTACCTATCTGTGAAAAAATATCAGCGATAGATTGATTGGCATTGCTTCTTATCCGGTGCAGGAAAGGATAGCCAGGCTCTGTATTAAGCTTAACGGTAGCGATACCTGCGCCATCCTGGCCACGGTTATGTTGTTTTTCCATCAGCAAGTACAGCTTATTAAGCCCGTACATTACTGAACCGTACTGCTGTTGATAATAAGAAAAAGGTTTACGTAAGCGAATGAAGGCAAGTCCGCATTCGTGTTTTATTTCGTCGCTCATTTATGAAATGAATACAATTAGAGGGTGTTTGTGCTCACACAATATTATAGGCAAAGGTAATAAATAAGAAAGGTTTCTACCGATAGAAACCTTGCAAAGAATTCACAAACAATTCAGAAACTAAACCAAGTGCATTATTTTGTTGCTGTAGCAGTTGTTGTCCATTTTTTCATTTCAGCACAGCCTTTGTATTCATTATCAACGTTAATATAAAATGTTGGGATATTTTTATAAAACCATTTTTCCAGCGTATCGTTTTTCTTATCCTCCAAAGCCCGCTGGGCTATTTTGTTGTAATCGTCTTTAATATTTTCACGGTGCGGTTCACTTCTTGTAATTAATTGCACAATCCGAACCCCTTTTTTACCCCTTTCATCCGTATATTCAAATGGCTGCGAATATTCTCCAATGGTAAGATCTTTTAATTTCACCACGAGGTCCTTGTCCAATTGGTCGATAGTAAGATATGTACTTCCATCTTTAGCCTGGATTCGTCCACCGGTAAATTTGCTTGCATCATCATCGCTGTATCTTGAAACGGCTTCCCCGAATTTCATTGTTCCGGCGATAAGATTTGATCGTACAGAATCTAATTTACGCTTTGCCTCATTTACTTCTATAGAAGATACCTGCGGTATTTTTAAGATGTGCCTTATAGATGCATCATCACCTGCACGGCTTATCATCTGGATAATGTGATAACCAAACTTTGTTTTGAAAACAGATGACACCTGGCCTTCCTTTAAGCTAAATGCTTTTGAGAGAAATATGGGATCCCATTGTTTTTCATTCTTATTAATATCATACTTGCCGCCAGTTGCTTTACTTCCCGGATCATCTGTATATAAAGAAGCAAGCGTTTCAAACTTTTTAGCGCCGCTTTCAACCTGTTGTTTATATTCTTTCAACTGGTCTATCGCATACGTTTCAAGCTCACGGCTGGCTTTGGGATAAACAATTATTTGCCCTACTTCTACTTCTGATTCGTAATAAGGAAGGCTATCTTTTGGAATGGTTTCAAAATATGCTTTCACTTCAGCGGGAGTAATCTTTACATCATCAACAATTTTATTACGCATGCCCTGCGCTAATTTTTGCTCCCGAAATGTTTGTTTAAAGTCTTCTTTTAACTGGTATATGGTTTTACCGGCAATTTGTTCTACAATATCTTTTGACCCGTATTCACTAATAAAATACCTGACCTTATTATCTATTTCTGCATCTATATCTTCATCAGATACAGGAAGAGAATCTTTCTCAGCCTGCAGAACCAGGGCCTTCATACCCAATGCCTGTTCTAAAAGAAGACATTTAGCATTTTCAGGAATATCAATATTTTGCCGCTGCATATCTGATATGCTATTTTCAATCTCGCTTTTAAGAACAACTTTATCACCAACAGTGGCAACAATTTTATCAGCTAAAACCTTTTTTGTTTGTGCAAAAAGAGAAATAAAAACAAGAGAGAATACTGCAGTTAAATAGAATTTCTTCATAATGGTATCAAAAATAAACAGCTATAAATTGAATAGCTGTTTTATATTTTAAATTAACAAATTATTAGTGTGGGTTGGCTTATCGCTCTGAGCTTTATGACAATACAATTAAAGCGTTCTCTTTACCTCAACCTCTTCAAAGGCTTCTATCATATCGCCTGGCTTAATATCATTATAGTTTTTAATGATCATACCACATTCCATATTGGTAGTCACTTCCTTGGCATCATCTTTAAATCTTTTCAGGCTTCCTAACTCACCGGTATGAACAATGATACCTTCTCTTACCAGGCGTATCCGGTTGTTACGGGCAACCTTACCATCCAGCACCATACAACCAGCCACAGTAGCTTTATCAAATTTGTATGTTTCTTTTATCTCGGCAACACCTAATACCTTCTCCTGTATCTTAGGTTCCAGCATACCTTCCATGGCGCTCTTAACCTCATCAATAGCATCGTAAATAATAGAGTATGTTTTTATTTCCACACCTTCATGCTCTGCAAGCTTTGATGCAGATAATGCAGGACGAACATTAAAGCCTATGATAACTGCATCGGAAGCTGTAGCCAGCAATACATCACTTTCTGTGATCTGACCAACACCTTTATGAACTACAGCTACTGCAATTTCTTCTGTACTTAATTTTTGTAATGAATCACTTAATGCTTCTACCGAACCATCCACATCAGCACGGATAAGAAGGTTAAGCTGTTTAAAATTGCCCAATGCAAGCCTGCGACCGATCTCATCTAAAGTAATATGTTTTTTAGCTCTTATGCCCTGCTCACGCAGAATTTGAGCCCTGCGATTTGCTGTTTCTTTTGCCTCGCTTTCATCATCATATACTTTAAAAGTTTCACCAGCCTGCGGAGCACCATTCAATCCTAAAATTAAGACAGGTGTTGCCGGTGGCGCTTCTTCAGTACGTTGATTACGCTCATTGAACATTGCTTTCACTCTTCCATAATGTTGGCCTGATACCAAAAGATCGCCTTGCCGCAAAGTACCGTTTTGTACAAGGATGGTGGCTACATATCCACGCCCTTTATCAAGTGAAGCTTCAATTACTGTTCCGCTGGCATTTTTTTCAGGATTGGCTTTTAGTTCCTGAAGTTCCGCTTCCAATAATATTTTATCCAGCAGTTCATCTACATGTAAACCAGTCTTAGCACTAATTTCCTGGCTTTGGTATTTACCTCCCCAGCTTTCTACAAGTATATTCATCCCCGATAACTGCTCTTTTATTTTTTCAGGATTAGCTCCATCCCTGTCAATTTTATTCAGTGCAAATATCATAGGAACGTTAGCGGCCTGCGCATGAGAAATTGCTTCTTTTGTTTGTGGCATTACTGCATCATCAGCAGCAATTACTATTACTGCAATATCTGTAACCTTTGCACCACGGGCACGCATGGCAGTAAATGCCTCGTGACCTGGTGTATCTAAAAATGTAATTGCTCTTCCATCTTTCAACATCACTTCGTATGCGCCAATATGCTGGGTAATACCGCCGGCCTCACCTGCAATAACATTCGCATGACGGATATAATCAAGCAATGACGTTTTACCATGATCTACGTGGCCCATGATGGTAACTATCGGAGGACGGGGTACAAGCTGTTCTTCGGTATCATCCGTATCTTCGTCTTCCAGTTCAGCTTCATCATCAACACCAATAAATTCTACTTCATAGCCAAATTCGCCTGCCACTAATTCAATTACGTCAGCCTCCAACCGCTGGTTAATAGAAACCATAATTCCGAGGCTCATACACTTACTGATAACTTCAGCAAAACTTACATCCATAAGGTTTGCAAATTCACTTACGGAAATAAATTCCGTTAGCTGCAATTTATTATCAGCTGCCACCTCGCCGCTTTGAAGTTCGGCAGCCTCATCTCTTTTCGCTTTACGGTATTTTGCTTTTAAGCTTTTTCCACGTCCGCCTGACCCTGCAAGCTTGGCCTGCGTTTCCCGTATCTTATCCTGTATTTCTTTTTGATCTATTTCTTTATCATCACGCCGTGCAACTGCAGGGGCATTCCTGTTGAATCTGCCATTGCCACCACCTTGAGGGCGATTACCCTGGTATGGACTTGGAGGTCTTTGTCCCTGCCCTTGTCCGTGTCCCGGGCCGGGACCCCGTTGAAAATTAGAAGGGGCATTTCCTACTTTTTTCTGATCAACCGGGATGCGTTTGCGTTTGCGCTTTTCATCCATCGGTCTTGTTTCGTTCTCTACGGGTAATTCAATTTTACCCATAATTTTAGGACCTTCTAATTTATGGGCTTTTATATTTTCAATAACCGGAGCCTCATCTTTTTGAGGTTCAGGAATTATTGCTGCAGGTTTTATTTCTTCTTTTACAGGCGCTGCCTCCTCTTTTTTCTTGGCTTTTTTTGCAGGCTCCTTCGGCTTTTCCGCAGGCTCTTCCTTTATTTCTGTTTTACCTTTCTTTTTTGGTTTTGTAGATGAATCGATCGTACTAAGATCTATCTTATCAATAACCTTAGGTTGCTCAATTTCCGGAACTTCTATTTTTGTTATTTCAGGTGTTGGCGGAGGAGGTTCAGGCTGCGGGGTTTCTTTTTTCTCTTCTTTGATTTCTTCTGCAGGTGCTGGCTGTGTTTCTTTAATTTTAGCTGCTTCCTTTTTCTTTATTGAAAGATCTTCCTCATCTCTTTTTCTTTTGGATTCAGCAACAGCATTTTTAGGAAGATCGATCTGCTCAGCTTTTTGTTTTGCGGCCTTATCCTGCTGGAACTCAGTTTGCAAAACACGGTACATATCTTCCGATATTTTGGAAGTTGGCTTAAGATCATCACTATTAAAACCTTTGGACACAAGAAATTCCATCAAGGTACTTGTACCTATATTAAACTCCTTGGCTGCCGCCATTAACCGTGGTGTATTTGCTTCTGACATTCTTATTCTTTAATCTAAAATATTGTTGGTGCCCTTCCTTTAGTCAATGAAAATAATGACTTATTGGCTATTGGCTTAATAGCTTGTATTATTCTTTCTTAAATTCTTCATTCAATACTCTTTTAACTTCAGCAATTGTTTCTTTTTCAAGATCTGTTCTGCGCTCTAACTCTTCATCCGTAAGCTCAATCACGCTTCTTGCTGTATCACAACCTACTCTTTTTAATTCATCAATAATCCATGTTTCAATCTCATCGCTGAATTCATCAAGATCAATATCAAATTCTTCTACCTCGCCTTCATTATCACGGAAAACGTCAATTTCCAATCCTGTTAATTCGCAGGCAAGTTTAATGTTTACACCCCTGCGCCCGATGGCCAGCGAAACCTGGTCTGGCTTAAGGTATACGTTAGCGTGTTTGGTTTCTGTATCCACATCCATGCTTGTAATTTTTGCAGGCGTTAAAGATCGCTGAATTAAAAGCTGGATATTATTTGTCCAGTTTATTACATCAATATTTTCATTTTTCAGTTCCCGGACTATTCCATGAATACGGCTTCCTTTCATACCTACACAAGCGCCTACGGGGTCAATCCTGTCATCAAAACTTTCAACAGCAACTTTTGCTCTTTCGCCCGGATCTCTTACAATTTTTCTTATTACTATCAAGCCATCAAAAATTTCAGGAACTTCAATTTCCAATAATTTGGCAAGAAAAGAAGTATCTGTTCTTGATACAATGATAACTGCCTGGCTGTTTTTTAATTCAACTTTCTTTACAACAGCACGAATGCTTTCTCCCTTTTTAAAATAGTCGGAAGGTATTTGTTCAGATTTTGGAAGTATCATTTCATTGCCTTCCTCATCAAGCAATAAAATTTCTTTTTTCCAAACCTGGTAAACTTCACCACTTACAATATCACCTACGCGGTCTTCATATTTCTTAATTAAGATATTCTTTTTAAGATCATTGATACGGCTGGCCAGTGTTTGCTTGCCTGCTAAAATTGCACGTCTTCCAAATTCTTTTTGAATATCCACTTCTTCATATAATTCTTCGCCAACCTGGTAATCAGGCTCAATCTTAATAGCATCTTTATATTCAATTTCAGTAAGGGTATTATAAAGATCATCATCATCTACAATGGTTCTTCTCCTGAAAATTTCAAGGTCACCCTTCTGATCGTTTACAATAACATCAAAATTCTCATCCGATCCATATTTTTTACGGATGAGTGTTTTAAAAACATCTTCCATCACTTTCATAAGTGTGGGCCTGTCAATGTTTTCAGCGTCTTTAAATTCCTGGAAGGAATCGATTAAATTAATACTTGCCATACAATATGGTGTTTAAAAAGTTACGAGCACTTTTGTGTGCTTAACCTGATTAAATAAAATATTTGTTGTTTTAATAACTGCTTT
Organism: Chitinophagaceae bacterium; assembly: GCA_028288585.1. GTDB lineage: Bacteria > Bacteroidota > Bacteroidia > Chitinophagales > Chitinophagaceae > Ginsengibacter. The sequence goes on from JAQBNL010000017.1 coordinate 87,995, forward strand.
TTTGCCTTGTCCTGTTTTTTCTTCAATGATGATTTCTTCATCATTTACTCCTGTCAATTTTCCTTCTTTCTTTGTTTCATCGTTCATGGTAACCTCTACTGTTCTGCCAATATTTTTTTTGTACTGGCGATGAAGCTTTAAGGGCTCATCCACACCGGGGGAAGAAACTTCCAGGGAAAAATCATTATTCGGAAACAAATCGGATTCTTCAATCCGGTTATACAAGGCCCGGTTTATTTTGATGCACTTATCAATCGTTACACCGTTATCAGCATCTATAAAAACCTTTATATTATTACCCGGAATAACTTTTACTTCTACTAAAAAAACATCGTCGCTGCCTGTTAACCGGGCGTTTACAAAATCCTCAATGGCTTTTTGTTTAGTATCAGAAATCATTTAACCTTTTTCTACGATTTTGAGAAAAGAAGAAGGGAACGATTCCGTTCCCTTGCACTGATTCTTTATCCAATGCAAATATACTACAAATAGTGTTTACGTTCCAAATTATTCTCTCTTCGCAACAGGGCAAATTATAGTTAAATATAAGTTTACAAAAATCGGGGAATTGATTAAAGCGATATTTTTACAGGATGAATATTTTACGTTTAGCAGGTGAGCTCTTCTTATTGTATATTTTATACAAGCTGATATTTGATTTTATCATTCCTATATATCAAACCACAAAAAAAGTAAAAAAGCAATTTGGGGAAATGCATAATAAAATGCAGGACCAAATGAATACATTCAACCAGCAACAAACTTCAGCTTCTACTACAAACACGCAGGAGCCTGCAAAAAGGGAAGATTATATTGATTACGAGGAGATAAAGTAAATTTTTGAAATGTTAAGATCTGTAATAATTATTAGTCTTTATTTATTAAATTTGAGAAATAACATTCATGCATAATTATAAAATTTTATTGCAAAAAGAACCTGAAGGAGGTTTTACGGTTACGGTACCGGCTTTACCCGGTTGTATTACATACGGCGAAAACCTGGATGAAGCGATTGCGATGGCAAAAGAAGCGATAGAGCTTTATGTTGAAGACCTCCGGGAACGTGGTGATGATATTCCTGATAATAATAATACACTTGAATACTCTTTAAACTTAGAACATGCATGAACCTTTCGCCCAAGTATTTAATAAAATTGCTTGAGCAAAACGGCTTTATTTTTAAACGATCAAAGGGTTCTCATCATCTTTATTATAATCCTGAAAAAAATATAACTGTAACAGTTCCATTGCATGGAAATAAAGACATGGCAAAGGGAACTTTTATGGCAATACTTAAACAGGCAGGCGTAGAAGTTAAGCGATAATAATAACCGCTTTTAAAAGTTCTCACAAATTCAGCTCTTCTATCCCCATACCCTCCTTTAAAAAAATGGTTTGTAACCCCAGGGCTTTGGCCGCATCAATATTCTGGATGGTATCATCAATAAATAAGGCTTCAGAAGGAGATAAACCGTTTTCTTTTAAAACATATGCATAAGCTTCAGTGCCTGGTTTTCGATAACCAATTTCATGAGAATAATATATTTTATCAAAATAATCTCCCAGCGATCCTTTGCCAATTTCTTCTTTATAAATTTTATTAAATGCCCGCAGGTGAATAATATTTGTATTGCTTAGTAGATACAATTTGTATTTATGCCTGATTTTTTTAAGCGTATCTAAAGCTTCCTTTCTAAAGCTTAGCAGCATTGAGTTCCAGGCAGCCTGAAGTTGCTGGTTGGTTGATTGAAGATTTGTTGATTTTCTAACAGTATTATAAAATTCTTCTTCATCTAATTTACCTTCTTCTAATTGCTGAAAAAAAAGAGCAGCGTTTTTCTGTGAATACATTTTTTCAAAATCATCTATGCCCAGTGCTGTAAATGCTTTATTTACCTGATTAAAATCAATATTTAAAATAACGCCGCCAAAATCAAAAATTATTGCCTTGATATTTTGCATGAAAAAAATTAAAAAGATTTAATGATGCGCAACTGTATCATTTTT
>JAQBNL010000028.1 GCA_028288585.1 Chitinophagaceae bacterium
AATTTACTGTGCCGCCAAACCACTCAAACGAATCATCGTTTGCATAGGATACCTGTACATAATCAACTATTGTTTGATTACCTACTCCGCCAAATGTTAGCCCATTAATTTCTTTATCAGGTAAAAAAGCGTAGCCCGCATACTCAATACGAACGTAGCGAAGTATACCGCTGTTATCAGCAACGTTAGATGAAGCTCCCAGGCCATATAATCCCAACCCGTCACTATTATTAATGCCACCTTCAATTTCGCCAACGCCTGCTGTGCCATTGAATGATGCATTGGTTGGAGCGTTGCCTAATAATACAACCCCGGCCCAATCGCCACGTTGTGGGTTTGCAGCTTCAGATGTGAATACGATTGGTTTAGCTGCAGTACCGTCAGCAATAATTTTTGCGCCACGTGTAATTATTAATGCGCCATTCTTATTTAGCTCACCAACTATTTTTGTGCCTGGTTCAATGGTTAAAATTGCTCCATTAGTTACATACACCAATCCGCGTAATTTATAGGTGTACTGCGCTTTTAAAGTAAGGTTAGAAATAATCCTTCCTTCCAGTATGGTATTTTCTGTTGTGGTTGGCGGTGTTGTTGTTGTTGTTCCGTCAACTTCAATTTTACGACAACCTGCAGACATAAATCCAACGGCTGCAATTAAAATGAATAACTTTTTCATTGTTTGTTTTTTATGAATTTTTAGTTGTTTGTTTATTTAATATTATAACCAAATGAGATACTTACATTGGTTCCGTATTTTCGTTTAATGGCTAATGCATCATTGCTGTTATCAAACTTTCCATTGTCATTAAGGTCATGATAATAATTTGCTGTTTGATTTAACAGGTCAGAAATATTCAGTTTTAATTCTCCTTTACTCTTTAATATTTTTTTAGCTATTTGTAAGTCTAATAAAGCACGGGGCGCTTCCCATACGGGGGGGTAACTATCGTTGTTTATTGTGCCATTGCTCGATGTGCTTCCTACATAATAAATTCTTCTGCCTATTTGATTAAACAATAAAGTAGTATTCAATCCTAACTTTTCAACATCATACTGTAAGCCGAGGTTTACCAGGTAAGGACTTTGTCCCTGCATTGGTCTGCTCAATCCTGTAACCCTGTTGTAGATATAAGATAAGTTGCCCTGGAGAGTAAAGTTTTTAAAAGCAGGAGTAAAGTCTAATTTTTTGCGAAACTCAAACTCAGCACCATAGCTCTTCGCATTTTCTGCATTAATGTAATTGAAAGTGCTGGAGCTTCCTGCGCCGGTTTGATTAAAGAATAATTCAATAGGCTTATCAAAATATTTATAGAAAACACCTAAAGTAAATAACTCACCGGCTTTAGGATATATCTCATATCGCAGGTCGCCGTTAGTAATTTTTGTGCGCTGCAATATTGGCGAGCCGGTTACCGTAGCGCCTAAGTCAAAATCATAAAATGCAAACCCGCTCAACTCTCTAAACTCAGGCCTAACAACTGTTTGAGAACCTGATACACGCATATTCGTTTTATCATTTAATTTATAAGTAAGGTTTGCGCCGGGTAAAAAGTCTGTAATCTTGCTGTAAACAAAACGGCTGTCGCTTTTTTTGGTGCTGCCGATAAGCTGGTCAAAATTCTCAACACGCAGGCCCCATACAAATCTTAATTTATTTGAGAACTGGTTATCAAATTGAAGAAAGCCTGCATTTAAAATAGAGTTGGCAAGGTACCTGTAGCGGGAATCATAAATTTCGTTGAATGCAAATTTGTTATCGAAGCCTGTACCAAAATTCGCCGGGCTAAATACAACATCGGCTGATAAATGTTTTAATGCAGGATTATCGCTGGGCAGGTAAATAGAAAATGGCCTGGAATCAAATAACCTGTCTTTTATCTGCAGAAAATATCCTCCTTTTATGGTTTGGCTTAATCCTTTTACAGTAAAGCTTTTGCTTACATCGCCGCCGGTTGTGTAGATGTAATCGCTTAAGGAGCCATAATAACGGCTGCCGCTTTTTTGAGAAGTTTTGGAAGATGAGATTAATAAAGAATAAGGAGAACCCGGATTGGTTGGGTCATCCTGGTTATATTGAATTCTTCTTTGGTCCGGAATATATTGATCCAGGATATTAAAGCTTCCGTACCAGTGAAGCTTTGCTTTTAAAGCAGGAAAATTATGATCGCCTGATACCTGTGTATTAAAGAAAGTGTTGGCCTTAAAAGCAAGTTCAGATGCCATGATATTATCACCCACAATTGAGTTAGACTCAAAATCTTTTCCTGTGCGAAGTGTTGTATAATCAGTTGTATTTACATTTAAAATATTTTTGAAAGAAATTTTATTATTGTTTCCTAATTGTAGCGTGATATTTCCCAAGGCTCCCAGCAAAACATCCTGGCTGTATTTATTATTGAAATAATCAAAATTTAAGCTGGCAATATTATTTGAAATTGAAAAGATGCGGTTTTCAAATTCTGTTCTTCTTACACTCCTGTTATAGTTAACCCCGAGTACAACACCCAACTTATTTTTATCGCCAAGCTTTGTACTAAACCCGCCGCCTATCTGCAATGTTTGGTTTAAAAGATTATTATTATTTTTAGAAGTGCCCCATTCATTTTTAAACTCTTTACCAAAACCTGTTTTTTGTGTCTGGTCAAGGTTATTAAATGCACTTTTAAGTGGCAGGTCAGCAGGCATTGAACGGGTGCCATCATCATAACCTAAAAAATCTGTTTTGCCACCCTGGTATTTATAAAAATCACTGCCTGCAGTTTGTGTATTAAAACCTGTACCAATTTGTACATTTAAAAAGTTAGCCGCTGGAACATCTTTGGTGTTTACCTGTATCAATCCCCCTGCCCATTCACCGGGAAGCTCAGGTAAAAATGCTTTATTGATGATAATATTATCTATGGTAGAAGCAGGAAAAATATCAAATGAGAAAGTCTTTCTATCAGGCTCAGTACTGCTCAATAAAATTCCATTAAGCATTGCCTGGTTATACCTGTCTGCCAATCCTCTTACCACAAGATATTTACCATCCTGTATGGAAGTACCCGAAACTCTTTTTAAAACTTCGCCTGTATTTTTATCGGGAGACCTTCTTATGCTTTCTGATGAAACTACTTGTGCAACTGTGTTTGCGTTTTTTTGATAAGAGATAAGCGCTGCGGTGCTTTCTAAGCGGCGGGATGATTTTACAACAACCTCGGTTTCTGTTTTGGCTGCAGATTCCAGTACCACATCCAGGTTTATTACTGTTCCAGCTGTTACTTCAACGCCGTCTATTTCTTTAATCTTATAACCTACAGAAGTGAGTCTTATAGTATATGTTCCGGCATTTAAAGTAATAACAAACCTGCCATCAACATTGGTGGCCGTTCCTTTTGCTGAAACAGATGTTGTTACTGAAACGCCTGATAAAGTATTGCCTGTTTTTGAATCAGTAACCTTACCTTCTACCTTGCCGGTTTGTGAAAATGAGTTAAGAAATAAAAAAAAAGAAAAGAAAAAAGTAATGAAGAATCTCATGCCATTAAAGTTTCTGCAAAGAGACTACCCGCATGTTACCCCATCATTACCGTAATGTTATGTAATTGTTATGTAAGAGAAGTTAATTTGAAATGCTGCTATGCAATAGTTGCAAAATCAGTTTTATGTCCAACTTTTTTTTCAAGTTCTTCAATTTCATTTTCGCTGAATGAAGAAATTTTTTCAATACCTATCATTATTCTTCTAAGCTTTTGAATTTGCTCCTCACTCATTACCAGCAAAAAATTGTAAAAAAAATGATAATCGGTTTTGGGAAACAAAGTTGAAGTGATGCTCATAAAACAATGATTGAATTTGAGAGAACGAAGTAATGGAAATATTTCTTCTTCCAATATTAAGTTTTACCAAAACCGGCAAATGTTTATAAATAATGATTTTATGTGAATAGATGTGCGTAATTAAAACCTGAATTGCAACCGGCAGGTAAAAATATTGTCTTTTATATCTGATGTGTAACCGGGGAGTTGGGTTTTTTCATTAATTATTTTTTCATACCACAAGACAAGTTTTAGGTTGTCGTTAACGTAGTTGATATATCCAAAGCTCAGCGTGGAAAACTTAATATTGGCTTCATTGATGTTAGTGCCCGGTTTTCCAATCTCATTTTCTTTTACTTCACTATTTGGGTCGTACCAGTCATATTTAATTCCTAGCTGGTGTTTTGTGCTAAAAATATTTTGCAGCAAATAAAAATAGGCGCCATTAAATTTTCTTATATAAAATGGGGTTGAATTATCTGTAGGTAATGCAGCGGGTGTTTCAGTTGTATTAGCAAAAGATGTTTGTGTTCCTGTTATGTATTCGCCTCTTAGCTCTGTAAATCCTTTCCTGTTTTTAATTTTCAATTGGATATCTGCACCATAATATTTCCTGGGCGCTATTTTACCAATATTAGTAAGAGATGAATCAACCATAAATGTTTTTCCAGTTGGAGTATTGACAATTTTGTACGCATATTTTGTATTCTGTAAAATGCCGCCATTATAATATGAACCGGCAAATGAGAGATTTATATTTTTTGAAACCGGGAAAGGTTTTAGTCCTATTCTTGCTATAAAGTCTTTGTGGCTGTCATAATCTGCGGTGGCAGATAACCCGGGTCCGTTAAACAATCCCACATCTATCTTTAAATATTTTAAAGGATGGTCTTTTATTCTGGGTTCAAATGACAACATAGCCCCAAGGTCTCTTTCTGTTTTCATCAATATCTGGCTCATTCTTCCTCTTTCAGGACTTTCCCTGTCTGATGAGGAAAGATTTAATTCATAGCTGAACGGCCGGGCAAACATGCCTGCTGTAAAAGCAAACAGTTTATATTTATTCTCAAATACTCTTCCCCAAAAATCACGGATAAAAACTCCACGTTCACTCCCATCAAACTGGAAAACAAATTGAACAGATGGCTTTTCATCTTTATTGAAATGAATGTAATCAAACCGTATTCTTCCCCTGCGAAGCATAAACCTGTTATTTACATTTGGGGCAAAATCACCGCCGCTAAAACCTTTTGTACCCTTTGTTCCTGCTATTTGAAATTGGGGCTGTATATATCCGCCTATCCTTATATTATCAAACCTTTTGCTTACTGACAATACAGATTTACCTATATCAGTGGTTGTATCTATCATATCCATTAAAAACTGTGATTTTACCAATAAGGACAGAGATAACAGAAGTAAAGTGAATATACATCTTGACAGTAAAACCAACCTAGTCATATATGAAAAAATATTGGGTAATGCTTAAATCTCTATGTTAAGAAATCATTATCAAATGTAATCTGGTTTAATTCAATTTTTATAGGTTTATTTTTGCCCTCCAAATCAATACAATATGGCTTCAGCTTCATTTTTAAAATTCTTCCTTCCCAAGGATAAAGTTTTTTTTCAGCTATTTGAAGGCGTTGCTGAAACGGTAATGCAAATGGGTAATAAATTAAAAGAAGTGGTTAAAGAACCTGACTTTGAATTAAGGGCTGTGTATATAAAAGAAATTGAGGATATGGAACATATAAATGATGATTACACACACAGGATATTCACTGAATTGGGAAGAAATTTTATTACCCCTTTCGACAGGGAAGATATTCACTCATTAGCCTCTGCCTTAGATGATGTATCTGATTATATTTATGCAACTGCAAAAAAAATAAATTTTTATAAAGTAGATCCCAGCGATATTGGAATACAAAAGTTAAGCGAGCTTATAAGCAGTGCCTGCGCCGAAGTACAGAAGGCTGTTTTGGAACTGCGTGATATGAAAAACCTGCGTAAAATAACTGATTCTATGGTGCTTATCAACAGCATTGAAAACCAGGCCGATGATGTGTTTGATATGAGTATTGAAAGATTATTTGAAACGGAACCCGATGCTAAAGAGGTAATTAAAAAAAGAGAGATATACCAGGTGATGGAAATTGTAACTGACAAATGCGAGGATGCGGCAAATGTAATTGAGTCTATCATTATTAAATACGCATAATAATTCGATAATCAGGAATCAGCAAATTATCACATTCGCAAATTAGTATATGACTTTTCTCATTATCGTTATAGCCCTCGCTTTAATTTTTGATTACATCAATGGCTTTCACGATGCGGCAAATTCCATAGCAACCATTGTTTCAACAAAAGTACTAACGCCTTTCCAGGCGGTTCTCTGGGCCGCTCTTTTTAATTTTGTTGCTTACTTTATTTTTAAAGATCATGGTGTTGCCAACAGTGTTGCCAAAACGGTAAAGGCAGAATTTATAACGCTGCCGGTTGTTTGCGCCGGGCTTATTGCATCCATTCTATGGAATTTATTAACCTGGTGGTTTGGAATTCCATCTTCATCTTCACATACATTGATAGGCGGATTTGCCGGGGCTGCTATTGCCCATGCAGGCATACATTCAGTAAACTGGAACGACCCGGTATTTAAAACCATTGGCTTTATTTTTCTTGCACCTCTCATAGGTATGGTGATGGCATATATTATTTCTTTATGGTTTTTAAACTCATTTAGAAAGGGGCCGATACCAAAAATTATTTCTACTATAGTAATATTATTAGTGATACTTTTTTTATACAAGACGCTTGAATTGGATAAAGCAGTGCTTGATAAAAAAACCCATTATGAAACTTATATCTGGCAGGTTTTGTTCTATACAAAAAACTTTAAATGGATATTGATGAGTCTTATCCTGATAGCTATGGCCATCTTTACTTTTTACCTGAATCATCTTAATACTGCACGGGCAAATCACTGGTTCAAACGTCTCCAGCTTTTATCATCTGCCGTATTTAGTATAGGCCATGGGGGTAATGATGCACAAAAAGTAATGGGAATTATTATGGCCGCTCTGATAGCTCATGATCCAACTAAATACAGCTTAGATCATATGGTATTTTGGGTTCCGCTGGCATGCTATACAGCCATTGCATTGGGTACACTTACAGGCGGATGGAAAATTATAAAAACCATGGGTACCCGTATTACCAAGGTAACACCGTTTGAAGGCGTAGCTGCTGAAACGGGTGGCGCTCTTACTTTATTTTTAACCGAAGCGCTAAAAATTCCGGTTAGTACAACCCATACCATTGCAGGCTCTATTATAGGCGTGGGCGCCACTAAAAGGCTTTCGGCAGTAAGGTGGGGCATAACGGTTAACCTTCTTTGGGCATGGGTATTAACCATTCCTGTAAGTGCCGGGCTGGCGGCTCTAATTTATTTCCTGGTATTTCATACATAATAATTTTTCACTTAAGGCATAAGTATTTTTTCTCTTTCTTTGCAGCATGAAGAAAATATTAGTTACCGGAGGTTGCGGTTATATTGGAGCTCATACAATTGTAGATCTTATAGAGAATGGGTTTGATCCCATCTGTGTAGATAATAATTCAAGATCAACACCAGTGTTATTAGAAGGCATAGAAAAAATCACCGGTAAAAAAGTAAAAAATTATAAAGTAGATCTCTGCAGTTTTGATGAGACGCATGCAGTTTTCCAGGAGAATCCTAATATAGAAGGAGTTATTCATTTTGCTGCTTACAAAACCGTTGGTGAATCTGTTCACCAGCCTTTACTTTATTTTGAGAATAACCTGATGTCTCTTATAAATATTTTAAAATGTGTAAAGGAATTCCAGGTTCCCTATTTTATTTTCTCTTCTTCATGCACAGTATATGGTAACCCTGATGAGATTCCGGTAACAGAAAGTACGCCGCCAAAACCCGCAGAATCTCCTTATGGGTATACCAAACAAATGGGCGAGCAAATTGTAAGTGAAACCACAAAAACCATCTTTGCACAAAGTATTTTATTAAGATATTTTAATCCCGTTGGTGCTCACCCTTCAGTGTTGATTGGCGAGATGCCTTTAGGTAAACCTGAAAATCTTGTGCCTGCCATTACACAAACAGCTATCGGAAAACTGCCGCAACTGAAAGTATATGGCGATGATTATCCCACACGGGATGGCTCTTGTGTTCGGGATTATATACATGTAAGCGATATAGCTCATGCACATACACTGGCATTGCAGTATCTTATAGAACATAAAAATACCAGCAGGTGTGAGGTGTTTAATTTAGGTACGGGTAATGGGATAACTGTTTTAGAAGTAATAAAGGCTTTTGAAAAAGTAAGTGGAGTAAAACTAAATTATGTAATAGCTCCAAGACGCCAGGGAGATGTTATTGCCATTTATGCTGATAATAAACTTGCCCGTGAAAAGCTGGGATGGGATATTAAATATTCTCTGGAAGATATGATGTCTACAGCATGGAAGTGGGAGCTTAAATTAAAAGAAGATGAAGCGATACATAATAATCCAAATTTTCAAATGAATTAAACAGGTTTATAAGCCTGCAACCGACTATTTAGTACATACCTTAAATCAGAAATATTAATGCTTAAAGATATTCAGCCGATTAACGAAAAAGAAACCAGGGAAGGCTTTGGTGAAGGAATTCATGAGCTTGGTAAAAGCCATGAAAATGTTGTTGTTTTAACCGCCGACCTTGGCGGCTCATTAAAACTGAAACCCTTTATAAAAGATTTTCCTGAAAGATTTTTTCAATGTGGCATTGCCGAAGCAAATATGATGGGCATTGCAGCGGGATTAACTATTGGCGGCAAAATTCCCTTCACTACAACATTTGCTAATTTCTCTACCGGCCGTGTTTACGACCAGATTCGCCAATCTATAGCATACAGCAATAAAAATGTGAAGATATGTGCATCACATGCAGGCTTAACATTAGGCGAAGATGGTGCAACACATCAGATATTAGAAGATATTGGTTTGATGAAAATGTTACCCGGCATGACGGTTATAGTTCCCTGCGATTTTAATCAAACCAAAGCAGCTACTATTGCCATTGCTGATTATAAAGGACCTGTGTATTTACGATTTGGAAGACCTAAATGGCCAAATTTTACAAAAGAAAATGATTTTACAGTTGGAAAAGCGCATGTGATAAATGAAGGGAAAGATATAAGCATTTTTGCATGCGGCCATTTAGTATGGAAAGCCATTGAAGCCGGTAAAATTTTAGAAGAAAAAGGAATTAGTGTAGAGGTTATCAATATCCATACAATAAAACCTTTGGATGCTGATGCAATAATTAAATCTATAACAAAAACAAAATGCGCTGTTACCGCGGAAGAACACAATATAATTGGCGGGCTGGGCGATAGTATTGCACAGGTTGCTGCCAAAAATTTCCCCATCCCCATTGAATATGTAGGTACCAAAGATACCTTTGGCGAAAGCGGAAAGCCGCTGGAGCTTCTTAAAAAATATGGATTAGATACACCTGATATTGTAGCTGCAGCAGAAAGGGTAATGGCTAGGAAAGCTTCCACTTAATCTTATTTTTTTGGTTTGATTCTTGTTTTTTTAGTAGTACAAAAACATACTACTAATGAAAGAAATATTTACCATGTTAGCTTTTGTTTTTGCAACAGGTTTAATTTCATGTACAAAAGACCAATTATCAATGAATCATTCACAAAATTTAAACTGTATGCAATATCCACCAACATGGTGCGCTACTGTGAGGTGCACTCCTGACGGCAAGCCGGTTTGCGGATGTAATAAAATAAATTATGGCAGCGCCTGCGAAGCACTATGTGCAGGAGTTACTTCTTTTACTTACGGAACCTGTAAATAATAATTGCTATTTAAACTTATTTTTACGGCTAATTCAATAATTATTTATGGCTGTTCTGCAGGATGACAAAGAGCTTTTATACCGGTTTAAAAATGCGGATACGAAAGAATCAGCTTTTACGGCTATTTTAAAAAAATACCAGGAAAAATTATATTGGCATATACGTAGGATGGTAATTGACCATGATGATGCCAATGATGTTTTGCAAAACGTATTTATCAAAGTATGGAAAGGGCTGGAAAATTTTAGAGAGGACAGCCAGTTATATACCTGGTTGTATCGTATTGCAACCAATGAATGCCTTACTTTTTTGGAACAGCAGAAAAAAAGAAGTTCTGTATCCTTAAGTGATATAGAAAATGGCCTGGAGAATAAACTTAAAGCCGATACCAATTTTGACGCAAACCGGTTGGAATGGAAACTCCAGTTAGGCATACAACAACTGCCCGAAAAGCAAAGGATCGTATTTAATTTAAGATATTATGACGAGATGCCCTACGAGGAAATGAGCCGGGTACTGGAAACCAGCGAGGGGGCATTAAAAGCAAGCTACCACCATGCGGCAAAAAAAATTGAAGAATTTATATTAAATAGCTAAATGGGTTAAACTTTTAAGTGTTATTACTGTCTATTAAACAATGGAATTCTCAACGGAAATATCTGACGAACTGAATAATATCAGTTCTTTACTGGCAGGAATGGAAAAAAAGAATGTTTTTTCTGTTCCTGAAGAATATTTTAATGAACTGTCAATTAATATTTTTAAAAAGATTAATACTATCAATTCTGAATTTAAAACCGATAAATTAACAGTTCCTGAAGGATATTTCGAAAACTTAAGCAGCTCTGTATTAAATAAGATAAAATCACTTCAAGACGATCCTGCACAGGAGTTAAGAACGTTATCTCCAATGCTTTATTCTATTCAAAATGAAAATGTTTTCAAGGTTCCGGCAGGTTATTTCAGAAACTTAGAAAATGATATTCTTGATAAAGTAATTACGAAGCCACCAACCAAAATAATTGAATTAAAGAAAAGAGCTTCTATATGGAAATATGCTGCCGCTGCAGTGGTAACAGGGGCTATAGGTGTAAGTTCATTAATGCTCTTTAATACATCGAAGCAATCAGCGGCTGGTAAGGCTGATGACTTATCTGTATCATCTTCTATTAAAACCGCATCGCAATTTAAAAATGAGCAACAGGTAAAAACAGCCATAGCTACACTCTCTGATGATGAGATAATTAAATATCTTGAAAAGACGGGCACTGATACAGATAATGAAGCATTGGCTGCGGGTATTGACGAAAATACATTGCCTGCCCCTAACGATTACCTGCTTGATGAAAAAACTTTAGACACTTATTTAAATAAAACGGATAAGAACTCTCAAAATTAAAACGGTATTAAAATGAAACAACTTCTACTTATAATAGCATTCTTTTTAGGAAGCTTTTCTCTTGTAAAGGCACAGAATGACCGTGAAAACAGGTTTGAGAAAGTCCAGGCTTTAAAAATTGCTTTTATCACACAAAAGCTTGAACTTACTACAGATGAAGCTCAAAAATTTTGGCCTGTTTATAACCGTTATGAAGCTGAAATAAGGCAAATGATGATGGACAATAAAGGCGTAGGTGATGCAATAGAGAATGAAGAAAAGCTTTTAAACGTAAAAAAGAAATACAAATCAGAGTTTACAAAAGTTGTAGGACCAGCTAAAACAAATACCCTGTTCAACTCCGAAAAGGAATTTAGAAGCGTTTTAATGCGCCAGCTTAAAAATAAGCATCAATAATTTTATGCAAATAGCCGTTGCCAACTCCCTTCTTTATATTAAAAGTTTAACTAAAACTTGTAGAATATAAAATTTCTCCTATTTTTGTTACTAGGTGTTTTTCATAGGTTAGCAACGGCCGGCCCTTTTTAGGGCAGGCCTTTTTTATAAAACTTAGAATTTAAACACTGGTGATTTGATATCGTGGTAGAATAAAAACACCCATTTTTCCTGCTCTCCCTGCTCTTTCCATTGTTGCCTTAGCTGCATTGACTTCTTACCATCATAATCGTATTTAGCTATAAACTTATTCCTCATTTGTTGTAATTGAGGAGCCACATCGCCTCCGAAAAATACCTTTTCTCCATTTTCTTCTATCCAAAAAACCTGGTGAGAGGGGCAATGCCCCCCCGTTACTTCATATTTAATATAATCATCAATTATGCCATTGCCTTCAATAAATTTTGTTTGAGATGAGTTTTTAAGTATTTCAAAATCGTCAGTGATATATGAGGATTTTGCATTTTCAAAAGCAAAATCAAATTCCTGTTTATTTATATAATAGGAAGCATTTTCAAAACTCAAAACTCTTTGCCTGTTTTGATGATGACTAATTCCCCCGGAGTGGTCTTTATGTAAATGTGACAGCAAAATTTTTGTTACATCTGATGGATTGATACCATTGTTTAAAAGGTTTTGATGTATTTGTAATACCCCATTTGCATTTGTAAACCCAAGACCGGTATCTAACAATAAGATATCTTTTGATGTAATAACCACAAAAGGTTGGATCTCCACCAATAGACTTCCAACATTCCTATCCTGCAATTTATCTTTCTCAAGATCAAAGGGAATAAACTGTTTTGATTTATCAACAGTAAAAGCCCCCTCGCTAAGTGGAATAATTTTCATAGATCACACGGTGTTTAATTTTATATGGCTGCGTACTAAAAATAACATCCACATCATGGTAAGTAAAAACAGCATTGCTGTAAATTGATGTGCCAGGCCAAACCATACAAGGTTATTTCCAAAAGGTGAGGTTATTACGGTTAAAATCCCAAGTACAACCTGCAGTAAAATAAAAAATACTGGCAGCCATTTGGTTTTATTAAAAATATAATTGCCTTTGATCTTTACTGCTTTCATCGTCCATATAAAAACTAATATCGTTAAGAGATATGCAAGGCTTCTGTGTATTAGTTGGATGGCTATTTTATTTTCCAGAAGATTCTTCCACCAGGGCGATAAACCATTTATTTGATCAGGGATCAACTTTCCATTTATATCAGGCCAGGTTGGTGCGGCTGTTGCTGCTTTTAACCCCGACATGAACGCCCCATAAATAAGTTGAATAACAAGAATACAAACAATAGTGATAGCAAATTTTTTTAAAGATGAGTTTATCACCAGTTTGTCCCGCGGTACCAATAAGCTTAATGCAAACCAAAATGTATAACAGAGTAAAACAAGTGCAGCAATAAAATGTGTTGCTAATTCAATATGGCCTACAAACATTTTTTCAGGTACCAGGCCGCTCTTTACCATTATCCATCCTACAAGTCCTTGCAAAGCGCCTAATAAAAAAAGGATGATCATAGGAATGATCATTTCCTGTTTAAATTTTTTTCTTACCAGGAAGTAAACAAAGCCGGCTAAAAATACCACACCCAATACCCTGGCCCAGAAACGATGAAGCCATTCCCAGAAAAAAATGAATTTAAAATCGCTTAAAGTAAAATCAGCATGTATATACCTGAACTGGTCTGTGTTTTTATATTTATCAAACTCAACCTGCCACTCAGCGGTATTTAATGGCGGCAGTGTTCCTGTTATTGGTTTCCATTCTGTAATTGATAAGCCTGATTCAGTAAGCCTCGTAATGCCGCCCAGCAGTACCTGTATCATTATCATTACAACACCAGCCAATAACCAAATTGCTATGGGTTTCGAAGAAGGTTTGTCCAAATTTTGGGGCATGCGCAAAGTTATCTGTATCTCTTTAAACTTTGTGTTGATAATTATTTAGCCAAAATCTTTTTGCAAGAATTAGTTTTGATAAAATTTCCTGTTGCTACTTCCCTTTTTCCATAATAAATTTTGCGAGGCCGGGCTTGATGAAGCCGGACGTGGATGTTTTGCTGGCCCCGTGTTTGCGGCGGCAGTTATCTTACCAAAAGATTTTTATCATCCCGCATTGAATGATTCCAAACAAATGAAAAGAGAAGACAGGGAAATGCTTCGGCCAATTATTGAAAAAGAGTGTATCTCTTATTCAGTAGCAAAAGTGGATAATGAAGAGATTGACAGGATAAATATTTTGCAGGCATCTTTTAAAGCAATGCATATTTCCCTTAACAGGCTAAAACACAAGCCCGAATATTTATTAATAGATGGCAACCGGTTTAAAAAATATAAAGATTATCCTCACCGATGTGTGATACAGGGTGATGGCATCTATACTTCCATTGCTGCGGCAAGCGTATTGGCAAAAACTTACCGTGATGAGTACATGCAAAAACTGCATAAGAAATATAAAATGTATTCATGGGAAACCAATAAAGGTTATGGAACCCCTGAACATCGCAGCGCTATAGAAAAACACGGCTTATGTAAATACCATCGAATGAGCTTTAATATTTTAGCTGCAAAGCCTTCTGAAGTTCATGATGATGAAATCGCTGAGGAGTTGCAAACTATGCAGCCCATTCCCCAAGTCCCTGACGGATCACCTGCCATTCATCTGTCGTACAATCTATCACAGTAGACGGATTCATTCCACCCGGACCGCCATCAATTACAAAATCTACCTTGTCGCCAAATTTGTCATAAATAATTTCGGGATCAGTATATTCCTCTACCATATCACCGGGAAGAGAAGCGCTTAAAATTGGATTGTCAAGCGTTTCCAGTATTTGCTGGCAGATAACATTGTCAGGTACACGAAGACCAATCGTTTCTTTTTTACTTTTTAAAATTTTGGGAACTTGTTTACTTGCCGGTAAAATAAAAGTATACGGTCCGGGCAAATAAGTTTTAAGCATACGGTATAAAGGTGTATCAATGCTTTTTGTGTAATCACTTAAATGACTAAGGTCGCGGCAAATAAAAGACAGTTGCGCTTTCTGTGGATCCACATTCTTTATTTTACAAATTCTTTCCACAGCTTTTTGATGATGGATATCACATCCCAAACCATAAATAGTATCTGTAGGATAAATGATAACGCCGCCATCTGTAAGGCATTCGGCAATTTGCTTTAGTAACCTTGGCTGCGGATTGTCAGGATGTAATTGTAAAAGCATATAGCAAAGTTGAACTAAAATTTATAATTGGTTCCTGTAAAAACAAAACAAGTTAATCAACTACATTTGCAAAGTTTTACCGCAGAGGACAAAGAGGCAGAGTTTACGTAGAGAGAATATAATTAAATTCCTCTGCATAAACTTTATTATCTCAGGCTCTCTGCGGTAAAATTAAATTCAAATATTAATCCAGTTTAAAAAAAAGCTATGTCTGTAATTGCACTTGGTACCATGGCGTTTGATGCTATTGAAACTCCCTTTGGTAAAATAGATAAAATTGTAGGTGGTTCTGCTACTTATGTTGCGTATGCCGCAGCCCATCTTTATAAACCTATACAACAGATCTCGATCGTTGGTGAAGATTTTCCTCAGGAAGAAATGGATGAGCTTAGAAGCCGTGGAGTACAGTTAGATGGCGTGGAAATCGTGCCTGAGAAAAAATCTTTTTTCTGGAGTGGTAAGTATCATTTGGATATGAACACGAGGGATACATTAATTACCGACCTTAATGTACTGGCTGATTTTAATCCCCAGGTTCCTGAAACATACCAGGGAGCAGAATTTTTAATGCTTGGTAATTTAATGCCCAGCTTACAGATCAGTGTAATTAAGCAATTGAAAAAAAGACCAAAGCTCATCGTTCTTGATACAATGAACTTTTGGATGGATACCGCTATAGATGATCTGAAGACAGTGTTAACCATGATAGATGTGTTACTCATCAATGATACAGAAGCAAGACAATTGAGTACAGAATTTTCCCTTGTAAAAGCGGCTAAAAAAATACTTGATATGGGGCCAAAGTATCTCATTATAAAAAAGGGTGAACATGGAGCATTATTGTTTCATGGTAATCATGTTTTCTTTGCACCCGCTTTACCACTAGAAGATGTATTTGATCCAACTGGTGCCGGAGATAGTTTTGCCGGGGGTTTTATTGGTCACCTGGCAAGAACAAAAGACATTAGTTTTGAAAATATGAAAACGGCAATCATTGTCGGCTCTGCGATGGCCAGCTTTTGCGTCGAAAAATTCGGACCCCAACGTCTTAAAGAGATTACCAAGGCAGATATTGATGTAAGACTTGAAGAATTTGTTCAACTGGTTAATTTTGATATTGATCTTGTTTAATCTTTCTTATGATTGAAATTATTGCACTTATTCTTCTTGCAAAAGAGATTGGGAAAATTGCGGCTGATAAAGGATTAAAGCCAGGCACATGGAAATTATATATGATATTAGCCTGGATTGCCGGGGAATTTGTAGGTGCCGTAATAGGAATATTAATATTCGGAACCAATAATATAATCAGTATTGAGCTTGTTGCCATAGCAGGCGCAATAACGGGGTACCTTATAATAAAAAGAAGCCTTTCCAAAAAGCCAGACCTGCTGGACGATGATATAAATCAAATAGGAACACCATAGGCCGGCCTTAATTCTTGCCGGTTTTGCATTACCGCTTTCTTGCCTTATTTTTGCACAATATCCAGGCGGATTTGTTTATTGTTCAACCTGGATGTAAGTTTTAAGAAATCGAACTAATAAACGAAACCATTCTGTACTTCTCTTCAGGATTTTAAATTTCGTTTAAAAGTTTGTGTAATTTTTTTTGTTGACGTGCTTTCACAGCTATGGTCATCGTCGTGGAGCCTGTCCAAAGCATAGCGAAGAATCATTCACTTCAACGGCATACATAAATTAAACAGGATGAAAACAATTCATGATTGTCTAAAAGAACGAATCTTAATTATTGATGGTGCTATGGGCACTATGATCCAGCGCCATAAGCTGGAAGAAAAAGATTACCGCGGCGATAGATTTAAAGACTGGCATAAAGACGTAAAAGGCAATAACGATCTATTAAGTATTACCCAGCCAGAGATAGTTGAAGAGATCCATAAACAATATTTAGAAGCAGGCGCTGATATCATTGAAACAAATACTTTCAGCAGTACTTCTATTGCACAGGCAGATTATGATATGCAATCCCTGGCGTATGAATTAAATGTAGCTGCTGCTAAATGTGCAAGAAATGCAGTTGATAAATTCCTGTCTACTTCAAAAGATAATGAGCCACGCTTTGTTGCCGGTGCCATAGGCCCTCTGAATAAAACATTAAGCTTGTCTCCTGATGTAAATAATCCAGGCTATCGTGCAGTAACATTTGATGAAGTGGCCGATGCTTATTATGAACAGATAAAAGGATTGGTTGATGGTGGCGTAGATGTTCTTTTAATAGAAACCATTTTTGATACGCTGAATGCAAAGGCTGCCATCTATGCAATTAAAAAATATTTCAGGGATACAAAACAGCAAGAGCTTCCTGTAATGATAAGTGGAACTATCACAGATGCCAGTGGACGTACGCTAAGCGGGCAAACGCTGGAAGCATTTTACATTTCCATTTCTCATGCAAATCCTTTAAGTGTTGGATTAAATTGTGCATTAGGTGCAAAAGAAATGCGGCCACACATCGAAGAGCTAAGCCAATTGGCAACATGTTACACCTCCGCATATCCCAACGCAGGTTTACCAAATGCATTTGGTGAGTATGATGAACAGCCACATGAAACAGCACACATTATTGAAGAGTGGGCGGCAGAAGGTTTTGTAAACATTGTAGGTGGATGCTGCGGTACAACTCCGGATCATATTAAACATATTGCAAAGCAGGTTAAAAAATTTAAAGCAAGAGAATTACCGATTGAGGAAGAGATTCTTGCATAAGGAAATAAAAAAATGAGTGAAACAACTGTACAACCTTTTTTAAGATTAGCAGGGCTTGAACCATTAGTGGTTCGCCCTGAAACAAATTTTGTAAATGTTGGCGAACGTACAAACGTAACCGGCTCTAAAAAATTTGCAAGATTAATCAGGGAAGATAAATATGAAGAAGCGCTTTCTGTTGCAAGGCAACAGGTAGAAAATGGCGCCCAGATATTGGATGTGAACATGGATGATGCATTGCTTGATGGTGAAAAAGCAATGACAACCTTTCTCAATCTTTTGCAGGCGGAACCTGATATTGCCAGGATTCCTATCATGATAGATTCTTCTAAATTCAACATTATTGAAGCAGGACTAAAATGTGTGCAGGGCAAGTGTATCGTGAATTCAATTTCGATGAAGGAAGGCGAAGAGAAGTTTATTGAGCAGGCAATCATTTGTAAAAGCTATGGAGCTTCTGTTATCATAATGGCTTTTGATGAAAAAGGACAGGCAGATACACAGGACCGGAAAGTTGAAATTTGCGGGAGAGCCTATAAAATATTAACGGAACAGGTTGGTTATGATCCGCAGGATATAATTTTTGATCCCAACATCTTTGCTATTGCAACAGGCATAGAAGAGCATAATAATTATGGCGTTGATTTTATTGAGGCAACAAGAATAATAAAACAAAAAATGCCGCTTACAAAAGTGAGCGGTGGTGTAAGTAATGTTTCCTTTTCTTTTCGCGGTAATGATGCAGTAAGAGATGCAATGCATTCTGTTTTTTTATATCATGCTATTAAAGCCGGTATGGATATGGGTATCGTAAACGCAGGACAGATGCCGGTTTATGAACAGATAGAACCCGAGTTAAAAGAACTTTGTGAAGATGTAATACTGAATCGCAACGCTGAAGCAACAGATAAACTTTTATCATTTGCTGAAACGGTAAAGCAAAAAGGTAAAGAAGAAATAAAAGATGCAGCATGGAGAAGCGAGCCTGTGGAAAAACGTTTAAGTCATGCCCTCGTAAATGGAATTACGGATTACATTGATGCAGATACTGAGGAAGCAAGAATAAAATATCCCAAACCTTTAGATGTTATTGAAGGTCCGTTAATGGATGGAATGAACATCGTTGGGGATCTTTTCGGCAGTGGTAAAATGTTTTTACCGCAGGTAGTAAAAAGTGCAAGGGTTATGAAAAAATCGGTTGCCATTTTAACGCCTTACATAGAAGCAGAAAAAGAAGAACGCAGGCTTGCGCATGTTGCAGCAGGCACTAAAAATGAAGAAGGGGCAGGCGCTGCAAAAATATTACTGGCCACAGTAAAAGGTGATGTGCATGATATCGGTAAAAATATTGTTGGTGTTGTACTCGGTTGCAATGGTTATGATATTATTGATCTGGGAGTGATGGTTTCTGCAGACAAAATTTTACAAACTGCCAAAGAACACAATGTAGATATTATTGGCTTAAGTGGATTGATAACACCTTCCCTGGATGAAATGGTGCACATTGCAAAAGAGATGAAGCGGCAGCATTTTGAAATTCCTTTGCTGATCGGCGGCGCTACAACTTCACGTATGCATACTGCAGTACGGATAGCCCCGGAGTATGATAATGGAGTGCTGCACGTTTTGGATGCATCACGAAGTGTAACTGCTGTAGGCAGTTTATTAAGCAGGGAACAAAAAACAGATTTTTTATCAAGTGTAAAAGAGGAATACACAGGCCTGCAAAAACAATTTTCCAACAAGCAGAAATACAAAGTATTAATTCCTTATGAAGAGGCAGTAGTAACAAAAGAATATTTCGACTGGAAGAATTATAAACCTGTAAAGCCCGAAGTTGAGGGCGTAAAAGTGTTTAAAGATTTTGACCTGGGAACTATTGCTGAATACATTGACTGGGGTCCATTTTTTATAGGCTGGGAAATGCCCGGGCGTTTTCCTGAAGTGTTGACTGATAAAATATTTGGTACAGAAGCAACACGATTATACAACGATGCAAAAAAAATGGTGGAAACCATTGTTGCCAATAAATGGTTCTCTGCAAATGGAACAATTGGCTTTTGGCCTGCTAACTCAAATAATAAAGACACCATTACATTACAAACTGATAAAGGAGAGGTGCATTTGGAATCATTGCGGCAGCAAATGAAAAAAGCAATCGGGCAACCAACTTATTCATTAGCTGATTTTGTAAAACCGGCAAATAACGGGTCCGACTACATGGGCGCATTTGCAGTTTGCATCGATGGAGCAAGAGAACATATCGATCGCTTTGCTGCAGACAATGATGAATACAATAAAATTTTGGTTCAGATACTGGCGGATAGATTTGTAGAAGCATTTGCAGAATGCCTGCATCAGCAGGTACGTAAAAAATACTGGGGCTATCAAAAAGATGAAACACTATCTAATGAAAGTTTGATCCGTGAAGAATATAAAGGCATCCGTCCTGCTCCCGGTTATCCGGCATGTCCGGATCATACGGAAAAATTAAAATTATTCTCATTGCTTAACGTAACTGAAAATATAGGCATTGAACTTACCGAAAGCCTGGCTATGAATCCGCCTGCTTCAGTCTGTGGCTGGTACTTTGCTCATCCTGAAAGCCATTATTTTGGTTTGGGCAAAATAGGAAGAGACCAGCTGGAAGATTATGCAAAGAGAAAAAATATGCCGCTGGAAGAAATGGAAAAATGGTTACGGCCTAACATGGAATAATTACATCAATCTATCTCCTAATTTAACTGAAGTCTTGGATGGAGTAACTAATACATAGCCTGCCCCATCAGTATTTTTAAAACCCAGTGTAAGCACTTCAGAAATAAAAGGGCCTATCTGTCTTGGAGGAAAATTCACAACACAGGCAACAAGCATTCCTTCAAGTTCTTCTTTAGTATAGGTTCCCGGAAGTTGTACGCTTGATCTTTTAATTCCTGTTTCTTCACCAAGATCAATGGTTAATTTATAAGCAGGTTTTTTTGCTTCGGGAAAATCTTTTACCTCTATAATTTTTCCTAAGCGGATATCTACTTTTTCAAAATCTTCATAAGTAATCATTGATAATTATTTAAAATTGATTCATCGCTTCATCCCATCCAGTTCTTTCTGCATCTTAAACATCTCATCACGCAGTCTTGCGGCTTCCATAAAATCAAGATCACGGGCAGCTTTTTCCATTTGCCTTTTGGTTTGAGAAATGGCTTTCTCCATCTGAGGAATAGTTTTGTATTGTTCCTGGTCTTCTGCTGCAACAGTTACCAGTTCATCAACTGCATAAGGCGATCTTTCATCATAGCCTTTTATATCCAACACCGATGTCTGGCTCATTATCTGCGCAATTGATTTCTTTATGGTGGTAGGTGTTATGTCATGTTTTATGTTATAAGCAATTTGTTTATTTCTCCTGCGGTCAGTTTCATCAATGGTTTTCTGCATGCTCTCTGTCATCTTATCTGCATAAAAAATTACAAGTCCATCAATGTTGCGGGCAGCCCTGCCTGCAGTTTGTGTAAGCGATCTTTCATTGCGGAGAAAACCTTCTTTATCTGCATCCAGAATTGCAACGAGAGAAACCTCGGGAAGATCTAATCCTTCTCTTAAAAGATTAACGCCAACCAGTACATCAATTTCACCAAGACGTAACTGTCTTAATATTTCCACCCTGTCCAATGTATCAACTTCACTGTGTATATATTTTGATTTGATATTGATGCGGTGAAGATATTTATCCATCTCCTCCGCCATTCTCTTAGTAAGTGTTGTTACAAGAACTCTATCACCTTTAGTTACTCTTTTATCTATTTCATCCAGCAGGTCATCTATTTGATTTACAGAAGGACGTATCTCTATTGGGGGGTCCAATAATCCTGTTGGTCGTACAACCTGCTCTACCACTACGCCACCGCATTTCTCCAATTCATAATCCCCGGGAGTTGCACTTACATAAATGGTTTGATTGAGCATGCTTTCAAACTCATTAAAATTTAACGGCCGGTTATCTAATGCAGAAGGCAGCCGAAAACCATAATCAACTAAAATTAATTTTCGTGATCTGTCGCCACCATACATGCCGCTTACCTGCGGGATGGTTTGATGACTTTCATCAACAACACATAAAAAATCTTTAGGAAAATAATCAAGTAAACAAAATGGCCTTGTGCCCGGTTCTCTGCGATCAAAAAATCTTGAATAATTTTCTACGCCGTTACAATACCCAAGCTCACGTATCATTTCAACATCATAATTCACCCGTTCGCTTATGCGTTGCGCCTCAATATATTTTCCCGTGCTTTTAAAGTAATCAGTTTGCCTGCCGCATTCATCCTGTATCTCCGCTAAAATATCCTGCAGCTTATCTTTTGGAGCAATGTATAGGTTTGCAGGAAAGATGGCTGCATTATCCAATTTTGAAATTCTTTTCCCTGTACTTAACTCCAGTGATTCGATGCTTTC
Organism: Chitinophagaceae bacterium; assembly: GCA_028288585.1. Taxonomy (GTDB): domain Bacteria; phylum Bacteroidota; class Bacteroidia; order Chitinophagales; family Chitinophagaceae; genus Ginsengibacter. The sequence goes on from JAQBNL010000028.1 coordinate 21,961, forward strand.
CACTTCATCACCAAAAAAAGTAACACGGTAACCTGCATCAGCATAAGGAAGATTGATGTCAACCGTATCACCCTTTACCCTGAATGTTCCTCTTGCAAAATCTCCCTGCGTTCGTGAATACAATCCATTAACCAATGAATGCAAAAATCCCTGCCGGCTTATCGTCTGCCCCGACTGAATTCTCACAACACCTTCTGCAAAATCTTTTGGGTTACCAATACCGTAAATGCAACTTACACTGGCAACAACAATTATATCTCTTCTGCCGGTAAGCAATTGCGAAGTTGCCTGCAGTCTTAATTTATCCAACTCTTCATTTATGCTAAGATCTTTTTCAATGTAAGTATCACTCACCGGCATGTAAGCCTCGGGCTGGTAATAATCGTAGTAAGAAACAAAATAACCCACAGCATTATCAGGAAAGAATTGTTTGAACTCACCATACAATTGCGCCACCAAAGTTTTGTTGTGTGTAAGTACGAGTGTTGGCTTCTGCACATTCTGAATTACGTTGGCAATGGTAAAAGTTTTGCCGCTGCCGGTTACGCCCAGTAATGTCTGGTACTTTTCTCCCTGCAATATTCCCTGTGTAAGCTCATGTATTGCTTCGGGCTGATCACCTGCGGGCTGATATGATGATTGAATCTGGAATGACATAGTAGGATTGCAAATTTACAAATGCTTAACTAAAGAATGAGTTATTTTGAATGCGTTAAATAGTCCTGCGTTGGTTGTATTCACTAATATTTTTTTGTAAATTCGTATAAACTGGTTTTATGGAAACAACAGCACTGCGTGAAAAATTACATTCATTAATTGATAACTCACCTGCTGAAAGATTGGAAGAAGTTTATGAACTGTTAAACGATGAACAATATTCCGATGCTTTTAAAGCAGGGCTTGATGAAGAATATTCTTCATATCAAAATGATGGAGAAGTTATTTCAAAGGAAGAAATAGATAATTTAGTACAGCAACTACTGCAGGGGAAAAAATAATTAATGCCATATAAAATAACCTTTCGCAAACGGGCAGCCAAAGAATATCTCGAATCTGTTGCCTGGTATAAGTCGAGAAGTTTATCCGCAGCAGAAAATTTTGTTTCAGGTATCCACCATGCACTCAATAAAATAGAAAAACAACCATCACAATTTAGAAAAAGCTATAAAGACTTCTACGAAGCCAAGACTAAAAAATATCCTTTCTCTATCGTATATTTTATTGATGAGACAAAGAAATTGATAGTTATTACGTCGATATTCCATCAAAGAAGAAATCCAGAAAAGAAATTTAAAAGATAGCTGAGTTGAAAATTATTCTCTTGTGAGCCGGTAAATAAATAAAGCGGCCCGTTGAATAAGAATAGGAAATTCTTTAAGATTAATAATTTCGCCGGGTTCGTGGGCGCCGCTGCCACTGGCGCCTAAGCCATCCAAACAGTTTAAATATTTTGCAACGAAAGAAATATCACCGGCACCCCGGCTTCCCGGATCCCCGGCTTTTGTAAATCCAATCCCCATATCTGTACTCACTTTATTTAGTATTTGCACTAAAGAATTATTTCCGGCTGTAGGCTCCATTGCAGGATAGCCATCACCAAAAGAAATTTTTGCACTTGTACCTTTTAGATTATTTGTTGTCGTAATTTTTTTCATTCGTACCCGTGCTGCATTTTTTTGTGCATCGGTTAAAAACCTGAGGTCTCCCTGGACAAATGATATGGGTGAAATAATATTGGTTTTTCCTGATACCCGGCCTTTTATATTACCGGAGTCATAATCCACATCGGAGCCTCCCACAAAAATACCCGGGTTAAATGTGAGATATTTTTCTTTACTTAATTCTTCCCGGAATGTATTTAAAATCCTGGCGGCCTCATAAATAGATCCAAAGCCACTAGAAAAAATACCTGAAGAATGTCCTTGTTTTCCCGTTACACTAAGTTTCCATTCACTTGAGCCTCTCCTTGCAGTAGCAACAATGTGTAATCCCTGCGCACCTTCAAAACCTAAGGCAATGTCAGCCTTTTTGGCCCTTTCAATAAAATCGGCACGGCTTATTGATATTGGCCGGCCTGCTTTTTCTTCGTCACCGGTAAAGTATGCGGTGATAGAAGTGTTTTCTAAAAAACCTAATTGGTATAAAATTTTTAAGGCAGATAGTATAATCATGTCGCCACCTTTCATATCATTTACACCCTGTCCTGTTGCTGTTGAGTCGTTCAGTTTTTTATAAGGACCTGCAGGCATGTCCGGCTCAAAAACCGTATCAAGATGACCGATGAGAAATAATTTTTTTCCTTTTGTTCCCTTTGTATGAGCTACCAAATGACCTGCACGTTTAAGTGAGTCAGGCAAAGAGATCCACTCAGTTGTAAAACCTATCTTATTAAATTCTTTCCTTAATATTTCGCCGATTTTTTTTACGCCTTCTACATTAAGCGTACCGCTGTTTATATTTACAAGCTGCTCAAGGATCTGTATTGTCTCGGGCATTTGTTTATTTACCAGGTCAACAATTTTCTTTTCTTCTGCGGTAAGCTTTTGTGCAAAAACATTTGATGCAATGGGGATTAATAAAAGGAATAATATTTTTTTCATGGAGATAATTTTCTTGTTAAATAACCCGAATAATCAGGTATATCGATGGTGTATTCATCCCTCATTAAAACAGAGGTTAAAATAAAATCAGCAGTAGTACGGTTACATGCCATTAAGATATTCCATGCTACAGCCAGCCGCAACAAAGCTTTTACATCACTATCATGCGGCTGTGCTTCCATTGGATCCCAAAAGAAAATAAGCAGGTCTAATTTTCCTTCTGCTATCAGGGCTCCTATCTGCTGATCTCCGCCAAGTGGCCCGCTGAAAACTTTTTTTACCGGCCTATCCAACTCTTCTTCCAATAGTTTTCCTGTTGTACCTGTAGCAATTAATTCATGTTTTGATAAAACTGTTTTATTGTAGATCGCCCACTCGATAAGATCTTTCTTTTTATTATCATGTGCTACCAACGCAACACGTTTACGGATATTTAATTTACGGGTATGGCTCATGATGTTTATTGATTAATACAAAAAATAAAAAAACATAACCCTATTTGGCCGCAGTCATTAAGTATTTACTCAGCTTGTTAATCGCTTCTGAATTGATATTTATCTGGTCCTGTGCCTCCTTCCAGTTGCGTTGCTCAATAGCCTCACGTATGCCCGGCATTGTTTTTACACCATAGCCCGTATAAAATCCCGGCGCATATAATGTGTGCCTGTACCAGCCTCTGCGGGGCAACCCATTCGTAGTTAATAATTGCTGCTCCGCCTGGTACAAAACTTTATTCAATGCATCATGATCTGCATTTGTTGTTACTGCTTTGTTCCAGACTGAGGATAAAGAATCCGAACTCTTTTGTAAAGAAGACAATGCATTTTGTAATGGAGAAAAATCAAGATACGGTACTTCATCTTTAGCCGTTGGAATAATGAATGTTTTTGTTGGGTCTGCAGCCAATCTATAATTGTTACTTCTGATCAACTGGTTTTCTACCTCTGTGTTTTCTTTTGTTTGCTGCAATAAATCCATCAGCTCTTTGGTATAATCATTTACCGTTGTATACAAATGGCGGAAGTCAAAAGGCAATACATCTGCGTTAGCCATTCGCAAAGCTGCCCTGCCTGCTGTTTGCGATAAAGTAACACCGTAGTAAAACCCGGGATCTTTAAACCGGACATAGTTATCATAAGAATCATAAATAGAATGATATTCTCCTCCATTATTTTCTCCACCATAACCAAGATCTAAAGACGGAACAGCAAGATGTTGAAGGAATACTGAAAAATCGGAACCGGAGCCCAATGCATTTAACTGAAGTGTATTTTTGTTCATCGCATCTTTCTTTGCTTTTGCCGTAGCAGCAGTTACAACTGTTGATGCCTTTCTTCTTTCATAAACACTTACTTTGGTTTGAGGATCTATAACATCTTTTGCAACTTCATCCATCAATGGTTCCAGTGAATGTGATCCGCCTGCATCTAAAAATCCTCTTCCACTTCCATCTGAGTTGATATATATAACCGCTTTCTTTTGCAATTCATTGCCATGCAATTCTGCCCATTCGGTAGAGCCTAATAATCCCGGCTCTTCCCCATCCCATGCGCAATACACTAACGTTCTTTTAGGTCTCCATCCACTTTTTACCAAAGCGCCGATTGATTTCGCTTCTTCCAGCAAAGCGGCCTGGCCGCTGATCGGATCGCTTGCTCCATTTACCCATGCATCATGATGATTGCCACGTATAACCCATTCGTCAGGATATTGAGAGCCTTTCATCATCGCAATTACATCATAAGCCGGTACTATCTTCCAGTCGAATGCTAATTGCAAATGCACTTTTGTTTTACCCGGGCCGATGTGATACGTAAATGGCAATCCGCCACGCCAATCGGAAGGAGCTACCGGACCTTCCAATGCTTCCAGCAACGGTGTTGCATCATGATAGCTTATCGGCAGAACAGGAATTTTTAAAAGATTAGTTGCATTTAATCTTTCTAATCTTTTTGCATCTTCGGTTGCACCAACACCTGGCGTTAATGGATCGCCTGGATAAATAACCATATCCATTACAGAACCTCTTTGCACTCCGTATTCACTTTTAAAAGCTCCCTTTGGATATACATCTCCTGCACCATAGCCATCATCTTTAGGGTCAGAATAAATAATACAGCCAATTGCCCCATGCTCCTGCGCAACTTTTGGTTTTATTCCCCGCCAGCTTCTTCCATATTTTGCAATTACAATTTTCCCTTTTACATCTATGCCTAATTTTTCGAGTACCTCATAGTCTGAAGGCAAACCATAATTTACAAAAACCAATTCTCCTGTAACATCGCCATCGGCACTCCAGGCATTGTAGGTTGGCAGTTGGTCAGCCTGGCCTGATGTCATATCTTCTTTTAATGCAGGCTCTTTTAATAATGCTTTATAAGAAGTTGGAGAGATCATTTCAAGCACCCGTGTTTTTGGTGTTGGAAATAACACATGAAAGGTTTCGATCTTTGCATCCCATCCCCAGCTTTTGTATTGGCTTAAAATATATTCTGCATTTTGTTTACCCTGTGGAGAGCCAATGGCATGTGGTTTTGCAGAAAGTATTTTTATGTTATTGCCAATATTTTCCCTGCTCAGGTTTGCATCAAATTTAATTTCCAGTTGCTTTTGCGCTTCCGCAGAAGATGGACTAAAGCCACTGATCTTTGTTTGGGAAAAGATGTTTGCGCCAAAAAATAAAATAAGAACGAGTGTAAGTAATGATTGCTTTTTCATGTATGATGTTTATAAATTATTTATTGTTTAAATTTTTCAGGATGCATTTCATCCCATGGAGTTACCTGCTGATAGGCCTTTGCCACATTTAGAAGCGTGGCTTCATCGTATAATTTTCCAATTAAAGTAATGCTGGTGGGCAGTTGATTTTTATTAAAGCCTGTGGGTAAACATATTGCCGGATGACCGGTAAGATTTGTAATGCGTAACTGGCTGCCTCCGTACGTAGGACAAATAACAACATCATAGTTACTCATAAATTCATTCATTTTTTGCATGAGCAGATAACGGTGCCTGTTTGCATTAATATAATCCACAGCAGGGATAAATCTTGATGACCTGAATGAGTTTGGCCAATCTCCCCTTCCTTGCCTGGTCATCATATCATCAAGATCAGTTCTTGTAAACTCATCAAATGCAGCAGCTGCTTCGGCATTCAAAATAATCCCGGTCATATTAAAATTATAAATCCCTGAATCCGGAAAATCAACAGCAATTAATTGTGCACCTGCTTTTCTAAATGCGTCAAGAACATCCAATTCATTTTCCATTGTATCTCTCTTGCTAAAATAATTTTTTGCATAAGCGATCTTTAATTTAGAAAGATCAGTTTTACCTGTATAATTAAAAGGCATATTAACTGCCGATGCATCTTTACCATCTGTTCCATGTAAATAATTAAAAACCACAGCAGCATCTTCTGCCGAGCGGCAAAGCGGGCCGGCCTTGTCCATACTCCAGCTTAACGTCATTGCTCCGCTTCTGCTAATGGAGCCAAAGGTTGGCCGCAAGCCTGTGGCGCCACAGTTAGTAGAGGGGGATATAATTGAGCCAAGTGTTTCCGTTCCTATTGCAAATGGAACAAGCCCTGCAACTGTTGCTGCTGTTGAACCCGCAGATGAACCACTTGATCCAAACTTTGTATTCCACGGATTTTTTGTTCTGCCTCCATACCAATAATCACCCATTGCCAAAGCACCCAAAGTAAATTTTGCAATTAGTACAGCCCCTGCATCTTTCAATTTTGTATATACATAGGCATCTTCATCGATAGTTTGGTCTTTGTATGGCGCAGCGCCCCAGGTAGTTTTTGTTCCTTTTACAGCAAACAGATCTTTTAATCCATAAGGAATACCATGCAAGGCCCCGCGGTATTTTCCGGCCGCAATTTCTTTATCAGCCTGTGTTGCCTCCTGCATTGCAATATCTTCAGTAAGAGAAATTACGCATTGAAGTGTATCGCCATATTTCTTTAAGCGATCAATAAAAAACCGGGTCAATTCTACAGAAGTAATTTTTTTATTTTTTATAAGAGAAGCTAATTGGAGAATAGAATAAAAAGCAAGCTCATTTTTATTTTTGGGAAGATTGACAACAGGTAAATTCCATTTTACAGGATTCTGGACTTTATTAAATTTCATTCCCGGTAACACAGGACTGTGCGCTAATGACACCGGCACACTGTTATCGAGATGATACTTATGCATCTTATTTATTTCCCTCACATTATTTCTAACAGAGAAATACATTGAATCTATTTCTGCCTCTGAGAAATTCAGGTCAAGAAATTTTTCACCTATTACAAAATCTTTCCTGGTAAGTGTATCCTGGGAAAAAATATTCTGAGCAAAAAATAAGAAACCAACCAGCATGCAAATCTTCATAAACAGTTTTGCCACTAAGCTACTTATTTTGTCTGAACCATGATTTATGGCCTCCCCGACTGGGTCGTTCAGGCGGATGAAGGATTATTGGGATGAAAAGATATTTTACTCTTTAATTAAAAGTGCTTTATTCCCATTAATTCCAGGTTCAGACCTTCGCATAAACCATGCGATGGTAAAAGTTGGAATAAAATCTACAACCGGAATAAGTTCTTCTAAAAAAGAAAATATACCACCAAACACACCAAGCTTTTTACCAAACATGAAATAAAAAATAATACCTGAGATAATTGCCCAAACAGGGCCAAATGGAGGGATGATATAACTCAAACAACCAATTACGTCTAAAATTATACAGGTTTTTAAATTGGGGAGAAAGGTCTTTTTCATTTGCGGTTTGTTTAATAACTATAAATCAAATTACTTTCCAAAACGCCGGTTTGCTATTTTGACATCCGCTATACTTAATCTTTTAACTTTTACGTTTCTAATTAAGTCTGGAATGCCGGGTGTTTTAACGTACCTTTGCAGCCTTAAAAAAAGACTTAATTAGTATGGAAATCAGGAACATTGCCATTATTGCACACGTTGACCATGGCAAAACAACTTTGGTAGATAAAATTCTGCACAGCACAAATATTTTCAGGGATAACCAGGAAACAGGCGAGCTTATAATGGACAGCAATGACCTTGAAAGAGAAAGAGGCATTACCATTTTCAGTAAGAATATCTCTGTAATGTATAAAGGCGTTAAGATAAATGTTATCGATACTCCCGGTCACGCCGATTTTGGTGGTGAAGTGGAAAGAGTTTTGAAAATGGCTGATGGCGTATTGTTATTAGTGGATGCTTTTGAAGGACCAATGCCGCAAACACGTTTTGTGTTGCAAAAAGCTTTGCAATTAAATCTTCATCCTATTGTTGTAATCAATAAAGTTGATAAACCTAATTGCCGTCCTGATGAAGTGCATGATGCAGTATTTGAATTGTTCTTCAACCTGGATGCAACAGAAGAGCAACTTGATTTTCCAACCATTTACGGTTCCAGCAAAAATGGCTGGATGAATATTACGAATACACAAACTGATAATATATTTCCATTACTGGATACGATACTTGAAAAAGTACCGCCACCAAACGTGAGTGAAGGAACACTGCAATTGCAGATAACATCTTTGGATTATTCTTCTTTTTTAGGAAGGATAGCCGTAGGCAGAATTGCAAGAGGAACAATAAAAGAAAACCAGCCAATCTCTTTAATGAAGCTTGATGGTAAAGTTGTAAAAAGCCGTGTAAAAGAATTATACATTTTTGAAGGCTTGGGAAAAAAGAAAGTTACTGAAGTAAGCGCAGGAGATATTTGTGCTGTAGTAGGAATTGAAGGATTCAACATTGGTGAAACAATTGCTGACTTTGATGCTCCTGAAGCGTTGCCTGTTACAAGTGTGGATGAGCCAACAATGAATATGCAGTTCAGTATTAATAACTCCCCCTTCTTTGGTAAAGATGGAAAGTTTGTTACATCAAGGCATTTAAAAGACCGTCTTGAAAAAGAATTGGAAAAAAATCTTGCATTGAGAGTAGCCGATACCGGCAGCGCTGATAGCTTTATGGTATATGGCCGTGGTATTCTGCATTTAAGTATCCTGGTAGAAACCATGCGCCGTGAGGGTTTTGAAATTACTATCGGGCAGCCACAGGTTATTACCAAAGAAATTAATGGTAAAAAATGTGAGCCTTATGAAAATCTTGTAGTAGATGTTCCTGCTGAATACAGCGGCAAAGTTATTGACCTTGTTACACAACGTAAAGGTGAAATGCTTATAATGGAAAGCAAAGGAGATATACAGCATCTTGAATTTGAAATCCCTTCAAGAGGATTGATTGGCTTACGTTCCAACATGCTTACCAATACAGCAGGTGAAGCGGTAATGGCGCACAGGTTTATTGATTATAAACCATGGAAAGGTCATATTCCCGGAAGAAGTAATGGTGTTTTAATTTCAAAGAATACTGAAAAAACAACAGCATACTCAATTGATAAATTACAGGACAGGGGAAGATTTTTTATTGACCCTAATGATGAGGTATATGCAGGTCAAATAATTGCTGAACACATAAAGCCGGGTGACCTTGTAGTGAATGCTACAGAGCCCAAAAAACTTACCAATCACCGTGCAAGCGGAAGTGATGATGCATCACGTGCAGCTCCAAAAATTCAAATGACGCTGGAAGAATGTATGGAATATATCCAGCAGGATGAATGCATAGAGGTAACACCTAAGCTTATCCGCATGCGAAAAGTTATTCTTAATGAAGATGACAGGAAGAAGCAACAGAAGAGTATGCAG
>JAQBNL010000050.1 GCA_028288585.1 Chitinophagaceae bacterium
TGGTATTGCTTTGCTACTTTTTCAGTGTGGCTGCCGGTCCGGTTGGTTGCAGAAATGATTGTGTACATGATAAGATTATTATTCCAGCTTATTTGTTAGAAGTTGGGGGATTAATATCATCCTAATATTATACCGAATAAGTAAATTTGCCAACCTGTCATTTAAATGTACGAAGTAAGATGTAAGATGTACGATGTAAAGGACAGTGATTTGAAAAAAATATGATTCTAATTACAAAAAAATAAATACCCCTTTAGGGGATAGGGGCATGGCAAAAATAATAGGTATAGCTAATCAAAAGGGCGGCGTTGGAAAAACTACTACTGCAATAAATCTTGCGGCAAGTCTGGGAGTGTTGGAATTTAAAACATTATTGGTAGATGCTGACCCACAGGCAAACAGTACCACTGGCCTGGGCTTTGACCTTCATAGTATTCCCCATGGATTATACGATTGCATGGTAAATTCAACCCCCGCCAAAGATGTAATTTTAAAATCTGATATTCCTTATCTTGATGTAATTCCATCACATATTGATCTCGTAGGCGCTGAAATTGAAATGATAAACTATCCTAACCGGGAAAGTGTTTTAAAAAATATTTTAGACCCGCTTAGAGATGATTACGAATTTATTGTAATCGATTGCTCGCCTTCTTTAGGATTGATAACAGTGAATGCTTTAACGGCTGCCGATAGTGTTATAGTGCCGGTTCAGGCAGAATTTTTTGCTTTGGAAGGTTTAGGAAAATTATTAAACACCATAAAAATTGTACAGAACAGGTTAAACCCTGAATTACAAATTGAAGGTTTGCTGATGACGATGTATGATGGCCGTTTGCGTTTATGTAACCAGGTTGTGAATGAGGTACGCAAACATTTTGAGGACCTTGTTTTTTCAAGTATTATTCACCGGAATACCAGGTTAAGTGAGGCGCCAAGCTTTGGTAAACCTGCCATTTTATATGATGCAGATAGCAAGGGGGCAGTAAATTATCTTAATCTTGCTAAAGAAATTTTACAGAAAAACAATATGACAAAACTAAGCCAGGAAGAAAAAGTAATGCAGTGAAAAAGTGAGTTGTGAGATGTGAGTTGTGAGTTACAGTCTTAAAACGTGCGGCTCACTCACAACTAACAACTAACAACTGACAACTCAACTCACAACTATGTCAACACAAAATAAAAAAGATGCACTCGGAAAAGGCATTCGGTCTTTATTACAAAATATTGATGCAGATCTTAAATCCACTGCAGGCTCATTAAAAAGTGAAGTAATAGAAAAGGCCAGCACAAGCTTGCGGATACCGCTTGAACAGATAGAGATAAATCCTAAACAACCGCGCCGTGATTTTGATGAAATTGCTTTAAGTGAATTGGCTGCATCCATCAAAACGCATGATATTATTCAGCCGCTTACCGTTACTAAACTCGCCAATGATAAATACAGGATAATAGCGGGTGAAAGAAGATTCAGGGCATCAAAAATTGCAGGGTTAAAAGATGTTCCGGTGTATGTTAGGGAAACCAAAGATTCACAACTGCTGGAGCTTGCATTGCTGGAAAACCTGCAAAGAGAAAATTTAAATGCAATGGAAATTGCCATGAGTTACAGGCGCCTGATGGAAGAACTGGAGTATACACAGGAGCAGCTTGCTGAGAGAATGGGAAAAGAAAGAAGCACAGTTACCAATTACATCCGGCTTTTAAAACTGCCCCCGGATATACAGGTGGCGGTACGCAATGGCGTTATCAGTATGGGTCATGCAAGAGCGCTGATAAATGTTGATGCAATTGAGAAACAGCTTTTCATTTTTCATGAAATAAAAAATAAGGAATTATCCGTACGGCAAACTGAAGAGCTTGTGAGAAGATTGTATACTTCGCCTGATGCTGTTAATAATTCCGTAAAGTCGCAGTTATCGCCGGCATTAAAAAAAATTGAAGATAATTTAGCTTCTCACTACAGCACCAAAGTAAAATTGAATCATAATAAAAAAGGCTTTGGCAGTATCACTTTTGAATATTATTCCGTTGAAGAATTAAATTCAATTTTAGATAAGATGAACGTGCCTGTGAACTAAGCATATGCCCAATAAGAAATTATTTTTCTGCTCAATATTTTTTTTGACACTATTTTTTTGCAGTAAAAGTTTTGCGCAGCAAAAAAATGATTCCACCCTTATCAAAGTACAGGATAGTACCAGTAAAAAAAATATATTAGCGCTTGATACCTCTGCAAAAAAATTTAATCCAAAGGTTGCCACTTTCAGGTCGGCAGTAATCCCCGGCTGGGGCCAGGCATACAACAAAAAATATTGGAAAATTCCTATTATTTATGGAGCACTTGGCACTACAGCATTTATTTTTCGGTATAATTTAAAAACATATAAACTTCTCAAGCAAGCAATAATTTATCGCACCGATACCATTGCTGCCAACGATATATTGGTTGACCCGCAGTTTCAAGCTCTTTCCACTGAAGCTATCAGGAGTTATAGAAATTCATTCCGGCAAAATGTAGATTATTCAGTGCTTTTCTTTTTAGTTTTTTGGGGGCTAAATGTTGTGGATGCTACTGTTGACGCTCATTTAAAATCGTTTGATGTAAGCGATAATGTTAGTTTTAAAGTAAAGCCGGGGTATAATCCAGGCACCCGTACAGGTGGTCTCAGCCTGGTGTTTTCTTATAAAGATAAACAGCCAAAAGTTTTACCTTCACTGCAATAATTATTTCTCTTAGTTATGAAAATAGCATTAATCGGTTATGGCAAAATGGGCAGGACCATTGAAGAAATCGCCTTGAAAAAAGGTCATACTATTTCTTTAACTATTGATTTACATAACCTGGCAGATCTTACAAAAGATAATTTACAAAAAGCCGATGTAGCAATAGAATTTACAACCCCTGAAACGGCAATGAATAATATCCTGCAGTGCTTTGATGCAGGTATCCCTGTTGTAAGCGGAACCACAGGCTGGTTAAATAATCTTGATAAAGTAAAAGAGATTTGTATTGAAGAAAATGGTACATTTTTATACGCAAGTAATTTTAGTATTGGTGTAAATATTTTTTTTGAGCTTAATAAAAAGCTGGCAGAATTAATGAGTAAACAGGATTATACGGTAACTATAGAAGAAATACATCATACACAAAAAAAAGATGCTCCCAGTGGTACCGCCATTACAATTGCAGAACAGTTGTTGAAAGAATTACCCAATAAAAAACAATGGGTAAATTATAAAAGTGAAAAAGATGAAGAATTGTCAATCATCAGCCACCGTATTGATCCTGCTGCCGGCACTCATACAGTAAAGTATTCATCAGATGTAGATGATATTGAAATTATTCACACAGCCCATAACCGTAAAGGTTTTGCGGCAGGTGCTGTACTGGCTGCTGAATTTATACAAGATAAAAAAGGAATATTCAGTATGAAAGATGTATTAGGCATCTGACATTTATAAAAAAAACAGGACCCCATTAAGAGATCCTGTTAATCATATAAATAAATTATCCAATTACTTTCCGAAGGTATAAGCTAACCGTGCACCAACAGAACTTAATGTTCCTCCACCGGCACTATTCCCAAAATACTTTATTAATAAATCAAGCCCCTTGGTAATATTAAAACCAATACCTGGTGAATAAGCAAATCCTGTTGAAGTATAAAGAGTACTATTGCCACCACTATTGGATTGCTTAGTACTGTTAAAGGAGGCTCCTAATTGAGCACTGCCATATACTTTGGGACTGAACCAATATTTTACTCCGGCTAATACAGGAATTTCCGAAAAATGATATTTGTACGGTGTAGTGTTCTTATTAGAGAAGTTGATATAACCCACATACAATGTTAAGGCTGCATCAGTTGAAATTTTGTGGTCAACCTGTACTGAACCACCTATTCCAAAGTTATAACCGGCAGTGTTGAATACGCCCATTGGAACAGCACCTTCTAATCCAAGGCTAAACGAGGTTGGTCCCTGTGCATTTGCTGCAGCTGCCGTTATAGTAATTGCGGCAAAAAACAATATTAATTTTTTCATGGCTTAAAATTTTTATTACCATTAGGCAAAATTAGTGCCTGAATTAAATTTGGATAATATTATTACGTAAAACGTATTAAATAAAAAAAACTGCCTGAGGAGGCAGTTTTAAATAAATTTATTTTAGCTATCATTTTTTAACGGTCCCGAATTTTTTACCAACTTTAATTCCGAAGTAACTGTTTTTATAATCATCGCTGCTGCTTGAGGACGGGCTAAGATTGCTAAATCCTAAATTATAATTAACAGAAAAGAAAATTCCGTTAGATAATTCATAGCCGGCAAGCAAATTTCCCGAGAATTCAAAAGGCTTTATATCATCATTATTTTCATCACTACCAATTTGAAGCTTATAATCAGGTGAGCCATCAGAATATTTAGACTTACCGCTTAATAAATAAGCTAATGATGGCCCTATGCCAACAAAAAAACCCCCGTTTGTTTTATAAATAAAATCAAGAGGAAGCTCCAGATAGTTCAAAGTGGTTTTTATTTCATCAGATGCATCTGAAAGTTTTGCACCTTTTTGAGTGAAATTTAAACCTGGTCTAAAAATAAAATTAGTTGACAGGGGAATATGAGTAAATACCCCCAAGGTAAAACCTACTTTGGAATCAATAGATATGCCTGGAATATTCTCTTTTAATTTTAATGTGGCCACAGTTACTCCAGCTGTTATTCCAATTTGGGCAATAGCTGCCGTAGAAATACTTACGATAACTATTAAACTAAATAATTTTTTCATGTTAGTAGTTTTTGGTTAGAAATATATTTTAAAACTACTAATAACTACCTAACCACCAACTATTTATTAATTTATTGATTTAAATCAATAAGCCGCCTGTGAAAATAAATTCTTTAAATTTACCTGGGAAGGTTTGCCAACATATCTGTTGTTATCTTTTTAAGATCAAACTCCGGTTTCCATCCCCAATCTTTACGGGCAACACTATCATCAATGCTTTGCGGCCAGCTGTCAGCAATTGTCTGCCGGTAATCGGTTTTATATTTTATGGTAAACTCGGGAATGTGTTTTTTAATTTCGGCAGCTATTTCTTTTGGCGAAAAACTTATTGCTGAAACATTATAAGATGTTCGTATGGAAATTTTTTCAGCATCTGCCTGCATTAATTCTATCGTGGCCCTTATTGCATCCGGCATATACATCATAGGCAAATAAGTGTCTTCTTTTAAAAAGCATTTATATTTTTTTTCTTCTAAAGCAGCATAAAAAATTTCTATAGCATAATCTGTAGTTCCGCCACCGGGTGAACTTTTGTAGCTGATAAGGCCGGGGTAACGCATGCTTCTTACATCAACACCGTAACGGTGATTATAATAATTACACCAGAATTCCCCTGCATATTTACTAATGCCATAAACAGTTACGGGCTCAATAATTGTTTGCTGGGGGCAATTTTTTTTGGGCGAAGTAGGCCCAAATACTGCAATACTGCTGGGCCAAAACACCCTGGTTAATTTTTCTTCTTTAGCAATATCAAGTACATTCAACAGGCTTTGCATATTTAAATTCCATGCAAGGGTAGGATTTTTTTCTCCTGTAGCAGAAAGGATAGCAGCCAATAAATATATTTGAGTAATCCCCTGTCGGATAACCTGTACATGCAGCATCTCTTTATTCATCACATCCAAACTTACGTATGGGCCCGTACCTTTTATCAGCTCATTCTCTTCCCTAAGGTCTGAGGCAATAACATTAGACCCGCCATAAATCCTTCTTAATTCCAATGTAAGCTCAACACCAATTTGCCCGCTTGCACCTATTACTAAAATCTTTTCTTTGCTCATAATTTTTACAAATAACTGTAAATGTAAAATTGAATATTGAAAATAGTAGTTTTGGGTGATGGAAAATTATCTACAGGAACTTTTTGCACATCAGCAATACGATAAAAATAATTTTTTTCTTATTGCAGGCCCCTGCGTTGTAGAAGGCGAAGAAATGGTTAATGAAATAGCCGGGACAGTTGCTGCCATCTCCAAAAAATATAAAGTGCCTTATATTTTTAAGGCTTCTTATAAAAAAGCAAACAGGACAAGCGCTTCATCTTTTACGGGTATTGGTGATAAAAACGCTTTGGAAATAATTAAAAAGGCAGGAGAAAAAAATTCTGTTCCAACGATAACTGATATTCATACAGCAGAAGAAGCCGCTATGGCAGCAGGCTATGCAGACATTTTGCAGATACCGGCCTTTTTATGCAGGCAAACAGAACTACTTATTGCTGCAGGAGAAACAGGTAAAATAATCAACGTAAAAAAAGGGCAATTTTTAAATGGCGAAGCAATGAAGTTTGCTGTTGAAAAAATTAATTCTGTTGGCAATAAAAAAGTAATGCTTACTGAAAGAGGAAATAGTTTTGGCTATCACGACCTTGTTGTTGATTTTAGAAATATCCCTGCAATGAAATTGAATAATGTTCCTGTAATTATGGATTGCACACATTCTTTGCAGCAGCCTAACCAAAGCAGCGGTGTAACCGGCGGCAACCCTGAACTTATTGAAACCATTGCAAAAGCTGCGATTACCAGCGGGGCTGATGGGCTTTTTATAGAAACACATCCTAAACCTTCCATTGCTAAAAGTGATGGCGCAAATATGCTTCCCTTACATCTTCTTGAAAGTTTAATTGAGAAACTGGTACGACTCAGAGCAGCAGTAATATAAAAATGCTCCCCTGAGGGAGCATTGCCTGGTTTTAGGTGAGCAACAAGTTGTAATCAGTTCAAGATAAAAAGTAAGTTATCGTAGTTCCATTTTTCTGATAAGCGTTAGTTCCTAAGGGTTACAGAAGAATCATTTGTTTCTGGATTTAAAGCGGGCCGAAACATTATGCCAAAGATCAAATTGTTTAATGGAATTAGAATTTTACAGCCGACACAATAATACCTGCAAACGGTACTTGTTATTTAAGACCCAGTTTACTTGGCAAACGCTTAAATTCTTTTTTAAAAGCAGTTGCAAAATTGCTGAGATTGGAATAGCCTAATTGTGAGCCGATTTCTTTTATTGAATATTTTTGAGACATTAATAAAACTTTGGCCCGGTGCATACGGCTTTTTTGAAAGTACTCGTATAAATTATTACCGTATAATTTTTTAAATTTATTCTTTAGCGTAGTGGTACTCATTGCTGCAACACGGGAAAGAAATGAAATGGGAGGAGGCGGCGTGGAAAAATCTTTTATTAAATAGGATTCTACTTCCATCAGTCTTTTAATTTCATCCTGTGATATTTTTATTTTATCACTCTCACTTACCGGATTTAATTTTTGATATAACTGGGTAAGAAATCTTTCCACCAGCATCATAACCCTGTTCTCTAAAATTGATTTTTGCATTACAGCATTCCCGCTATCCATCACTTCATTAAACAATGCCCTGTACTCCACATCAAAAGGCGCAAAATTGTAACTCTGTGTTTTTAACTGCAGATATTTTTCGAGCACTTCATCCATGCTTTTAATATCGAGGTATTGCTCCAGCCATTTACGGATTACCAATACATTTATACTTCTTATCGCAGTGCCCTTTGCGGCCTGGTAAGCAAAATTGTATAAAGAACTTGTAAGCATAACCGAAGCCCTGTTTTGTTTCTCTTCCCAGATATAATCATTATCAATTTTCACCATTAATTTATCAGAGATAGAAATTTCATCAAAGCGAAGGATATAAAATTCTTTATCAGAACTGTTCCGCTGCATGTACATATCCTGGTTCAATGTATAATCTGACAGCATACATTGAAGGCCATTGGAAAGCGGGATGTATTTAAAATATCCATTAGCAAATTGCTCTGGAATAAAAAGGGTATCACCTTTTACTTTTGTATCCATTGCCTGCGCAATTTCACTTATAGCTTTTGCATAATCAGTATGGCTATAATTAATATTGAACATTTAAAAATTATTGTTTTAAAGGGGTCTAATGAATCGGTTAAAATTATTGAATTCATCTTATTCCAGCAAACTTTTGGGCGATGTATTAAATTGTTTTGTAAATGATAGTACAAAGTTAGAAAGATTTGTGTAACCCAATTTTTCGCTTACTTCTTTCACTGAATAATTTCCTGTGCTCAATAATTCATGCGCTTTTTGCATACGCTGATTTTGATAGTAGTTGTAAATGCTGGTTCCGTAAACCTGTTTAAAAATATGTGACAACTTAACTTTCGTCATAAAGGCTTTTTTTGCCAGCCCTGCAATATCGGGAGAAGATTTGCCTGGAGAATTTAAAACAGCTTCTACCTTTTTTAATTTTACTACATCATCGGCAGTTAACTTATACTTTCCTTTAGGGTTTAGCATTTCAGTATGCATCTTTGTAAAGAATTGCTCCACTAATAATAATATCCGGTTATTATAGTAAATATTTTGTAAAGGATCCTCATTATTAATAATCCATAACTCATTTATAATCCGGCGGTATTCATCGTTTAATTTTTCCTTTTCTGCAGCGTCAGATTTAAGAGGAATGTATTTTTCGAACATCGACATTTTTTCACGCAGGCCTATATAATTTGAAAGCCACTCTTTGCTGAATAATATTTTTACATATTGAACCGAAGAACTTTTTTTAACAGTCTCCCAATGTTTAAAAGAGGAACCCGTTAACCTTACAAATGAATTAATGATTTTTTCAGAATCTGAATTTTTCCCGCCGGGAATTTCTGTTTCATCAAAATTTAAAACATAATCTCCCTGGTTTGTATTCCCGCTTTTTACCTGTACATCTTTATTAAAATAAATTTTTACCATTAATGTTTGCAAACCATTAGGAAGTGTTATCACTTTTATAATACCTTCTCCAATATCCGCGGGAATAACAATGGAATTATTTTCAGGCTTAACTTTTAGCTGGCGGGATAAATTCTGTAATAACGCCTGGTAATTATTATGGGATAAATTAAATACAACCACAGGCAATCACGTTAAAAAGAAGATTAAAGATATTTCAGCGGATTACGCCTTGAGCTTTGGATATAATTTTTAATATTCATCCAAAAAGCAATAAACAAATAAAATATTACAGGTGAGCCAAAAGTTAAAAAGGAAATATAAATAAAATACCGTCTTATAACAGAGGTTGCAATGCCCATCTTCTCCCCTATAGCCGTACAAACGCCAAACACATGCCATTCAATAAAATTTCTTATTTTATTCATAGTACAAATTTAAAAAAAATATTTTCCGATTTCAAAAACCAAAGCTAAAGTTATGTTTATAATCATCAGGTGATTTTTGTAAATTTGCAGCCGTAAACTTTTGATCCTTCAAATTAACTCAAAGTTTGAATAGTTGCATCATAACTCCATTACATTTTAAAATATAAGCCATGGTATTTGATATAGAAATGATTAAGAAAATGTATACCAATTTTGGCGCAAAAGTTATGGCTGCACGAAAAGCTGTTAAAAGACCCTTAACGCTTACCGAAAAAATTTTATATGCCCATCTTTGGCAAGGCGATGCTGCAGAAGCGTATGACAGGGGGAAAAGCTATGTTGATTTTGCTCCCGACAGGGTTACTATGCAGGATGCAACAGCGCAAATGGCTTTATTACAATTTATGCAGGCCGGCCGAACAAAAGTTGCGGTTCCTTCTACAGTACATTGCGACCATTTAATATTAGCAAAAGATAATAGTAAAGTTGACCTTGACAGGGCCAAACATGAAAGCAGTGAAGTATATGATTTCCTGGCTTCTGTTTGCAATAAATACGGCCTTGGATTTTGGAAGCCGGGTGCAGGAATTATTCACCAGGTAATGCTGGAGAATTATGCTTTCCCCGGCGGGCTAATGATAGGCACTGATAGTCATACCGTAAATGCAGGTGGTTTGGGAATGATCGCAATTGGTGTTGGTGGCGCAGATGCATGTGATGTAATGGCAGGACTACCGTGGGAATTAAAATTCCCTAAATTGATCGGTGTTCATTTAACGGGTAAATTAAACGGCTGGACAGCACCAAAGGATGTGATATTAAAAGTTGCCGGTATACTAACCGTAAAGGGCGGCACCGGTGCTGTTGTTGAATATTTTGGCGAAGGTGCAAGAGCAATGAGTTGTACCGGCAAAGCTACCATTTGTAATATGGGTGCTGAAGTTGGCGCCACCACTTCAACTTTTGGATATGACGAGAGTATGGAACGGTATTTAAGAGGTACAGGCAGAACAGAAATTGCAGAAGCCGCAAATGCTGTTAAGGAACACCTTACAGGTGATGAAGAAGTGTATGCAAATCCTGAACAATTTTTTGACCAGGTAATTGAAATAAATCTAAGTGAGTTAGAGCCACACCTTAATGGCCCTTTCACTCCTGATCTTGCAACACCAATATCAAAAATGAAAGAAACAGCAGCTGCAAACGGGTGGCCTGTAAAAATTGAAGAAGCTTTAGTTGGCAGCTGTACCAATTCTTCTTATGAAGATTTAAGCAGGGCTGTTAGTATCGCCCAACAGGCGCTGGATAAAGGCTTAAAAACCACATCAGATTTTTCAATCAATCCCGGATCTGAATTGATACGATATACGATTGAAAGAGATGGCATCTTAAATACTTTTGAAACATTTGGCGCAAGAATTTTTGCAAATGCATGCGGGCCCTGCATTGGTATGTGGGAAAGATTAGGTGCTGAAAGACAGGAAAAAAATACGATCGTTCATTCTTACAACAGGAATTTTGCAAAAAGAAATGATGGCAACCCAAATACACATGCTTTTGTAGGCTCGCCGGAATTGGTTACTGCACTTTCTATAGCAGGGAGTTTGGATTTTAATCCTCTTACAGATACTTTAGTTAATGATAAAGGTGAAGAGGTAATGCTTGAGCCGCCAACAGGCGATGAACTTCCAAAAAATGGCTTTGCAGTTGAGGATGCCGGGTTTCAGGCACCTGCCGCAGATGGAAGTCATGTTGAAGTAATAGTTGATCCGGAAAGCAAGCGTTTACAAATATTAGATCCATTTCCGGCATGGGAAGGAACTGATTTAAAAGATCTGAGATTATTAATAAAAGCAAAAGGAAAATGTACAACCGATCATATTTCTATGGCAGGCCCATGGTTAAAATACCGTGGACATTTGGATAACATCAGTAATAATTTATTGATAGGCGCTTTGAATTATTTTAATGAAAAAACAAATCTTGTAAAGAACCAGCTCACAGGTGAATATGGAGCCTTACCTGATACACAAAGGGCTTATAAAGCAGCCGGCGTAGGTTCTATAATTGTAGGTGACGAAAACTATGGAGAAGGCTCATCAAGAGAACATGCTGCAATGGAGCCAAGGCATTTAGGTGTAAGGGCCGTGTTGGTAAAATCCTTTGCAAGAATTCACGAAACGAATCTGAAGAAGCAGGGAATGTTGGGAATAACATTTGCCAACAAAGAAGATTATGATAAGATACAGGAAGATGATTTAATTGATATAGACGGACTGGTATCTTTCGCAGTAAATAAACCACTGGTAATTCATCTTCATCACAAAGATGGCACCCAGGATACATTTCTGGTAAATCATACTTATAACGAACAGCAGATTGAATGGTTTAAAGCAGGTGGCGCATTAAATATTATCAGGAGGGAGTTTGCTGAAAGATCTAAAGCAAATGCTACTAGTTAAAAACGGTTTAAATAAAAAACCGGGCAACTAAAAAGAAGCCCGGGTACTAATCAAAAATCTTAACCATTTATCTTAACACTGAGAACCAATTAAAAGACGATGACTGCATTTAGTTGGTTGCAAGGGCAGCGTGTCTTTAAAATTTCATTAACAATAAGTATTTAATGGGGTAACGTATCACTCCCCTTCTTCACTTGTGGAGAAGGGAAGGGTTGAGGTACAATAAAAAAGGGAGCCGGATAAAAATCCACTCCCGTTATAATCCAATATCCTATGAAAAACCGAGTTGCTCTCCCGATGTATCGGGAAAAATATCTTTACCAGCTTGATTTAAATGTTTTCTCAAACTGTGGAAAATTCATTGTTTTATAAGCGCCCTCACCAAAATATTTTAATATCGGCTCCAGTTCCTTCGGCTCTAAATAACCGGCAATAGGGATTGGCGCTGATTGGTCATCAGCAATAATTACTGTGGTAGGAAAAGAAGCCCGGCCGTATGAAAGAAACAATGCAAAATCATTTACCTGGTATTTACTATTGTATTTATATATTTTTTCTTTCCAGCTCACATTGTCTTTTGTTTCCGCGTTAACCTTTGCTGAATAAAAATGCTCATTTATATACGCAATCACTTTGCTGTTAGTGTAGGTTTTTTTATCCATCTCTTTGCACCAATAGCACCAGTCAGTATACAGGTCAATAAGTACAGGTTTGGTTTGCTCTTTTACTTTTATTGACACTTCATCCATCTTCAGCCACTGAATTTTTTCGTTGCTGCCTGTTTTAAAAGCGGTAGAACAAAAAATTATCAGGCAAAAGAATAAAGCAGGTTTTAGTTTTTGCATATCTTGTAACTATTAAACGAATTCACTCCAAATTTATTGAGCAGCTGAAATTAAATTATTCCCGGTTGATACTTGGATTCATAAACTTAAAAGATGCATAAAATTGTTTTAGCGATTACAGGGGCAAGTGGTTCTGTGTATGCAAAATTATTGCTGGATAAATTATCGGCAATTAAAGAACAATGGACTGAATTAAGCGTGGTTATAACTGAAAATGCAAAACTCGTATGGAAGACAGAACTCGATAATGAGGATTTTACTAAATACGAGGTAAAATTTTTTCAGCAGCAGGATTTTTTTGCCCCATTTGCATCAGGGTCGGGAAATTATGATACTATGATAATTTGCCCGTGCAGTATGGGCACTTTGGGCAGAATTGCATCAGGTATTTCCAACGATCTTATTACAAGAGCAGCAGATGTGGTTTTAAAGGAAAGAAGGAAATTAATATGTGTAATAAGAGATACGCCCTACAATCTTATTCATATCCGCAATATGGAAACAGTAACGGTTGCAGGCGGCATAATTTGTCCTGCAACGCCTTCTTTTTACAGCAAGCCAAAAACTATTGAAGAAGCTGCTGCCACAGTTGTTGACCGGGTGATTGACCTGGCAGGTTTAAAAATTAATACATTCAGGTGGGGAAATTGAAAAATAAGTAAAATTAAAAAGACGCTGTATAATACAACGTCTTTTATATGTTTCATCGGGAAATGTTATCTGAGGTCTACTACTTCTACTTTAGGATATTTTTTTGCATCAAATACAAACAATGCATCCGGTAAAGCGGTATTGGTTGCCATACTAACAATGCTGTACGTATAACGGTTACCATTTTTTTCAAACACCTTTGTTTGTCTTATGGTTTGGGTGGCTTTATCAACATTCACCAATACTTTAAAAAATGGTTTGCTTTTATCTATCGGTGTTAATTCTATTTCCTGCATTACTTTACCTCCAACTTTTACATCAGGATTTGTTTTGTACAAAAAATCCTTATCATAAAAGTTAGTAAACATTTTTTGAGGCGTAATGGTGGTGGCAGAACGTTCAACTTTATTTATCTGCACTTCATTACTTGATTTATCATATGTCCATGATGTATTACCATCACTGTAAATTTCCTGGCCGGTAACATTTATTTTATATTTAGTTCCTTTTAAATTTACCACTCCTGATTTTGTGCCTTGTACCTTGCCTGCAGAATTTTCTATTTTAAGGTTAAATTTCGCTGTGATAGTTTTGAAACTCCTAAATTTGGCGCTTACCCCATCCAATATTTTCTTTGCATCAGTATCATTTTTTCCCATTCCTTTCGGCTGGGCAAAAGCGGTAATACTGGTTAATAATAAAATTGAGAATAATAAATTTTTCATGATGTTTTGTTTAGTTGAATGCGCCCTAAATTTATGGCAGCAAATATAGGTAATAGACAGTTGTTAGTGCTTAAGAGTTTAAGTGTGCTTAACCTATAAACTGTTAATATTATGTTGTGTTAGATAATATGTTTAAAAGTGTATTCGTTAATAAATATGTTTGTAAAAGATAAGGTCTCGCTTTCCTTTCAACTTCAACTTCACTCTTGAGTACATCTGTACAATAATTTTATTATTAGCAGATTTTTTTAACCACTCAATCAATTACAATGCCTGAAACAAATGTTTCTATTTCCCAAAGGGAAAATTATGAGCCTTCCCAATTCTCCGAATTTTTATGGTGGCTTTCAACAGCAGAAAAAGAGCTTTTGGTGGATAGCGTAGTTGACCGCAACCGGTTTAAAATTGTAGGAATGACCGTGCTTACTACATGGCTTTTTGCAACACTGGCATGGACGTATTTCTTCTCAACAATAATTAATAATGCATTTTTATTTGTCGGGTTGGGTATGTTCATGGGCTTTATCATTCTTACCATTGACAGGGCATTAATAAAAGGAATAACAAAATTTAATAAGAACAGGTTCACCCCACTTTTATTTAGAGGATTGCTGGCGCTGACTATTGGCGTTTTTATGGCGCAGCCTGCAATACTGTACATGTTTAACAAAGAAATAAAACTGCAGACCTCCCTTGATAACGAAAAAAAGAAAATTCAAAAAAGAGAAGAGCTTGATGCAGTTTATAAAGTACGCAAAACTGAATTGGCAGAGCAAAAAACAACTTTGCAAAATGAGCTGAATAAAAAATATACAGATGTTTCCAAAGCAAGAGATAATTACATTTCCGAAACTGACGGAAGCGGTGGAACGGGTAAAATTGGTATAAAAGATATTGCTCTTGCAAAGAAAAAAGAATATGAAAAACTGGATGGTGAATATCAAATGCTTGTTGCTGCCAATCAACCTAAATTAAATACAATTGACAAAGAACAGCAAACCATTGATGATAATATAAAAAAAGAAGAACAGCTCTTTACTAATTATTTTAATGATGGGTTTTTAACGAGAATAGAAGCGCTGAATAATCTTATAAAAAGCAATCCTGCTTTGCAGTTCAGGTATTATTTACTGGTTATAATCTTAATGCTGATAGAACTTATGCCGGTTATTGCAAAAACCTTATTGCCTTCAGGAAGCTATGATGAAAAAGTAAAGCTTAGGGAAGAGATGGAAAAAGAATTAGCTTATTCCAATATGAAGAAGGAGCATGAACTAAAGGAGATGTATAACGCTATGGCAAAAACAAATGATGAAGAAGCCATCACTGCTTTCTTCTCCATAACAAAAGAAGATAAGAGTGAAAAAATGAAAGCATTTTCACAAAGATGGCGGGATGAAAAACGGGACACTTTTGACGGGCTATGGAATAAAATGAAGAGAGAGATATTAAGTAAGCAGGAGAATTAGTGAGTTGTTAGGGGCGAGTGTCCGTACTCACTATTCACAACTCACCACTCACTTCTATATCATTTCACTTTGCAGCAAAGGATTTTTTATTGAATGCTTTGCTTCGGCAAATTCCCTGGCAGCTTTAATAAAACTTACAAAAATTGGTTGTGGATTTTCAACAGTGCTTTTTAATTCAGGATGATACTGAACACCAATAAAAAAAGGATGACTGGGAAGTTCAATGATTTCCACCAATCCTGTTTCAGGATTTATCCCGCTTGCTGTCATCCCGGCATTTTCAAATTTGCTTAAATAGGCATTATTAAATTCCCAGCGGTGGCGGTGTCTTTCGCTGATTTCTTTTTTACCATATATTCTGTACGCCATTGAATCTTCTTTGATAATACATGGATAAGAGCCCAATCGCATTGTACCGCCTTTCATGGTAATTTTCTTCTGCTCTTCCATCATATCAATTACAGGATTTGGAGTATCAGGCTGCATTTCAGTAGAATTAGCATCTTTTATATCCAAAATATTTCTTGCAAACTCAATAGCGGCCATCTGCATCCCCAAACAAATACCAAAGAATGGCAAATTATTTTCACGGGCATATTTTACAGCAATGATTTTTCCTTCAACGCCCCTGTGCCCGAAACCGGGAGCAACCAATAAACCATCCAGCTCACATAATTTTTCAGAAACATTTTCTTCTGTAATAAATTCACTATGCACATTAATCACCTGTACTTTACAATCATTCATAGCACCTGCATGAATAAATGATTCCAGGATAGATTTATATGCATCCTGCAGCTCAATGTATTTACCAATCAAACCAATAGTGACTTTATTTTTAGGATGCTTAAGCTTATCTAAAAAATCTTTCCACTTATCTAATTCAGGTTCATGATAATTTGTAATGTTCAATTTCTTCAATACAATAACATCAAGCTTTTCTCTAAGCATTGCCATCGGCACCTCATAAATTGTTGAAGCATCGGCTGCTTCAATTACGGCTTCCTGTTTTACATTACAAAACAAAGCAAGCTTTCTTTTCAGTTCATCATTCAATGGCCTTTCAGTTCTGCAAACCAATATATCCGGATGCACACCGTTTTCACTCATCATCTTTACACTATGCTGCGTTGGTTTTGTCTTTAATTCTTTTGCTGCTTTTAAATAAGGTATTAGTGTTAAATGAACAACGAGGCAATCTTCTTCAGGCATTTCCCATTGCAACTGGCGAACTGCTTCAATAAAAGGAAGGCTTTCAATATCACCTACCGTACCGCCAATCTCAGTAAGAATCACATCATATTTATTGGTGTCGCCCAGCAGTTTCATTCTGCGTTTTATCTCATCAGTTATATGAGGAATAACCTGTACTGTTTTACCCAAATAATCACCGGCTCTTTCCCTGTTGATAACAGTTTGGTAAATTGAACCTGTAGTAACATTATTTGCCTGCGAAGTATGAATATTTAAAAACCTTTCATAATGGCCAAGGTCAAGGTCGGTTTCTGCTCCATCTTCAGTTACATAACATTCGCCATGTTCGTAAGGATTCATCGTTCCGGGATCAACATTAATATAAGGATCAAACTTTTGAATAGTAGCTGTTAATCCTCTTGCCTGCAATAATTTTGCAAGGGAAGCAGCAATAATACCTTTGCCCAATGAGGATGTTACACCGCCTGTAACAAAAATATACTTAGCCATAAACTTTACTTTATAATTAAACTGTTTTTGACCTTAAAATCCGGGAATAAAATCAGGGAGGTCATGCAAACTTACGGCTAATATTTTGGAGAGAGAAATGAAGAGAGGACTTTGTGGAAAAAAATAGAATGGAATTAGTAATATCTGTTATTAACTAGATAATTTTCTACATAATCATTTATGCCTTCTTCTAAACTATACAGCGGTGAAGTATATCCTGCAAGCCTTATCTTCTCCATGTTAGCTTCAGTAAAATATTGATATTTATCCCTGATATCTTCAGGCATATCGATATATTTTATTTCAACAGGTAAATTCAAAGCGCTAAAAGTTGCTTTTACAAGAGCGTTAAATGAACGGGCCTTTCCTGTACCAATATTATAAATCCCACCCTGAATTTTTGGTTGATTGTGATCTGTTGAATGTTGACTGACTTTCATAAACCAATAACACATTTTAATTACATCTTTTACATAGATAAAATCCCTCAGCTGCTCGCCATCTTTAAAACCTTCTTTATGAGATCTAAAAAGTTTTACAAAGCCATTTTGTTTTACCTGGTGAAAACCATGAAATATCATGCTTGCCATTCTTGCTTTATGATATTCGTTGGGGCCATACACATTAAAAAATTTTAGCCCTGCCCAAAAAGGAGGCTGGCTCTTTTGCTGAAGCGCCCATTTATCAAATTCATTTTTTGAAATTCCATAAGGATTTAAGGGCTGTAGCTTTTCAATTATTTCATGGTCATCTGTATAACCCAATTCGCCACTGCCATAGGTTGCAGCTGATGATGCATACACCAGTGGGATGTTGTGCCTGGTGCAATAACTCCATATTTTTTGTGAGTAATCAACATTTAAATGCTGGTGAATGGCATAGTCAAATTCAGTTGTATCAGTTCTGGCGCCTAAATGAAAAATAAATTTTACATCAGGCTTTTCAATATCAAGCCATTCAAAAAAATTCTCTCTTTCTACTCTTACTAAATATTTTTTTTCATGAAGGTTTAATTCTTTTTCGTCTTCATCAAATTCATCTACCAAAATTAAATTTTCAAATCCCTGCTCATTCAGATAACTCGTCATGCAGCTTCCTATAAAGCCTGCTGCACCTGTAACTACTATGGTTGATTTTTTATTTATCATTACTCAGGAAGATAATTTTTAAAATACTTTTCAATGGCTGTATCATATTTGTCTTTCCAATAAGATATATTTTGCCAATTCTCACCGTTAATTTCAACATCACTATTTGTTACAATACCCAATTTTTCAAAAGGTTTGTTTTCCATGAATTTTTCAAACTCATTTATTTTCTCTTTTGATATTGTTACCACTACCCTGCCCTGTGCTTCTCCAAACCAATAAGCATCTTTGCGAATACCGGCGTTGTACTGGTTGACGCTAAAACCAAGGTTCCTGTTAAACCCGCTTTCGGCAAGTGTTACAAAAAGTCCGCCTTCACTAATATCATGTGCCGACTGGATAAGTTTACTTTTTATTAAATCATTTACTGTTTGATGTAAGCTATATTCTTCTTCAAGATTAAAATAGGGAACAGGAGAAAACTCTACTCCTAAAATCTTGTGTAAATATTCTGATGAATTAATATCGTTCTTACTTTCTCCAAGCAGGTAAATTATATCACCCGGAGCTTTAAAATCCAATGTCATTTTATCATCCATATTATCCAATACGCCTACCATACCTATTGTTGGTGTAGGATAAACAGGCCCCGAAGGAGACTGGTTATAAAAGCTGACATTGCCACCGGTAACAGGCGTGTCAAATTTTTGGCAGGCTTCGCTCATCCCTTTAATTGCCTGTACAAATTGATAATACACTTCAGGGTCATACGGATTTCCAAAGTTGAGGCAATTGGTTACTCCTAAAGGTTGCCCGCCACTGCATACAATGTTCCTGGCGGCTTCACTTACTGCAATCATACAGCCAACATACGGATCAGCAAAAACATAACGGCTGTTACAATCTGTCGTTACAGCCAATGCTTTCCCTGTTTCTCTTACAAGAACAACGGCAGCATCTGATGGTTGATTGGTATTTGTATTGCCTGTACCCACCATACTGTCGTATTGATTATATATCCATCTTTTAGAGGCAATGTTTGGAAGAGAAATTAATTGCCCGGCAATATTTTTTAAATCAGCGGGAACTTCGACCTTACTTATATCAAATGCTTTTATCTGTTCAAAATATTTTGGCTTTTTATATTCTCTTTCATAAACCGGGGCGCCACCACCTAATACCAAACTCTCTGCAGGAAGCTCAGCTTCTAATTCTCCGTGCATACAAAATTTAAGCAGTTTATCATTTGTTACTTCTCCAATTTGCGAACAGGGAATATCCCATTTCTCAAAAATTTTAATTACTTCTTCTTCTCTTCCCTTATTTATTATAAGTAACATTCTTTCCTGGCTTTCACTGAGCAATAATTCCCAGGACTTCATATTTTTTTGACGTGTTGGAACTTTATCAAGGTCAATATTCATTCCCACCTCACCTTTAGCGCTGGTTTCAGCGGTAGAACAAATAATGCCTGCAGCGCCCATATCCTGCATGCCTGCAACTGCGCCTGTAGGAATTATTTCAAGGCAGGCTTCCAATAATTTTTTCTCCTGGAAAGGATCACCCACCTGGACAGCAGGAAGATCCTCCATACTATTTTCAGTAATATCGGCAGAGGCAAATGCTGCGCCTCCCATCCCATCTTTTCCGGTAGCACTGCCAACAATAAAAACAGGATTGCCAATGCCAATTGCTGTGGCACTAACTGTACTGCCTAATTTTACTATACCAACGCTCATGGCATTCACCAAAGGATTGGTGTGGTAACAATCTTCAAAATAAACTTCACCACCAACTGTTGGTACACCGAAGCAATTTCCATAATGCCCGATACCGTGAACAACACCACTTACCAAATGCTGTGTTTTATTATCTTTTAAATTTCCAAAACGCAATGAATTCAGGGCCGCAATTGGCCTTGCTCCCATGGTAAAAATATCACGATGAATACCGCCTACCCCTGTTGCTGCACCCTGGAAAGGTTCAATAGCAGATGGATGATTATGGCTTTCGATTTTAAAGACAACTCCATAGCCATCTCCAATATCCATAAGGCCGGCATTCTCTTCACCGGCCTTTACTAATAATTTAGAACCCTCCCGTGGCAAGGTTTTCAACCACTTAATTGAATTCTTATAACTACAGTGCTCACTCCACATAACCGAATAAGCACTCAGCTCAGTAAAGTTGGGAGTACGGCCTAATATTTTTATTATTTGTGTAAACTCTTCAGGTTGTAAGCCTAATTTTTGGGCTACATCAACAGTTATTTCCATATTAAAATAGTATCAGCAAACATACACCGTCTGTAAATGTTATACTATATATACAGGTGCAAATATTTTAACTAACTTCCCACACTTAAAAAAAAATCGTTTGAGCTATTTATTTTTTTTTATATATCTGGGATTATTTTGCTGGCTGCTGACCAAAATAAAATTTATTACTGATACAGGTATAGATAAAAGAGTAATTGTTATTTTATTCCTTGTAAGAATAATTGCCGGTGTAATTAATGGTTATGTAAATCTTTATCATTATACCGGTACTGATATAGCATTCTTTCACCAGGAAGGTATAACAGAATATCATTTGCTTTTTAATGACCCTGTAGAATATTTTACAAATATTTTTAAATACCATAACCAGAATTCCGGCCTTTTAGATATTACTGATTCATTCTGGAATAATCTTCGAAGTGTTCTTATGGTAAAGCTTCTGTCTATTTTCAACATATTCAGCAGGGGCAACTTTTTTATTAATTCCATATTTTACAACTTCCTGATATTTTTTGGATCTGTTTCTTTTTATAGAATATTTATCAGGATATTTCCAAATAAAGAAATATGGCTAACTCTTATATTATTCTTTTTGCCCTCTTTAATTTATTTTACTGCCGGTACTCATAAAGACGGTCTTATTTTTCTGGGTTTAGGAATCAGTTGCTACAATTTGTTTTTTCTTATTAAAAAAGGATTCTCAATTCCAAAAATTGTATGGCTGCTAACAGGCTTAACAATTATTTTCCTGCTACGAAACTTTGTTTTAATAACCTTGCTGCCTGCGATAACTGCATGGATAATTGCAGAAAAAAATAAAAAATTTACCCTTCAAACTTTTATTGCTGTTTACCTTTTTTTTATATTGTTATTCTTCGGAGTAGGAAAATTGCATCCTGCGCTGGATTTACCTCAATATGTATCAACGAGACAAATTGCTTTTGTTCAGATATCTAAGGCAAGCCAATCTGCTGTTAATATAAATCCACTCTTTCCTAATTTCAGAAGTTTTTTAAACAACTCTCCCCAGGCGTTAAATCATGCTTTGATGCGCCCATATCTTACAGAAAAGTTCACACTGCCTTATATTCCTGCTGCCATCGAAATTTTTATCTACCAGGGTTTATTTTTCCTTTTTCTTTTATTCAGATCAAAAAATAGATCTGGACCCTTTATTTATTTTAGTGTCTTTTTTGGTCTTTCCATGTTTTTAATGATAGGATATACCATCCCCATAATTGGTGCCATTGTAAGATACCGGAGCATCTATTTTCCATTTCTAATTATTCCTATTGTTTGCTCTACTGACTGGGGGAAAGTAAAGAGGTTGCTACACTTTAAGAAATAATATAATATTTATATTTTATCCCAATTTTCTCCACAAAATGGATATAAATTATAAAATTCTTTTTTATTTCCGCCTAAATGCCTTTTTTTTGCTTCTTAACTAAAAAAAATATGCAATCATTACGTTTCAACGCAATTCACAATTTAACTGCAAATCCTGTCTCGGTTGAGGTAAAAGGGTCAACAAAAATTACCCAAATATTTGGAGAAAACGTATTCACGTTAAAAACTGCAAGGGAATTTTTAAGTGATGAGGCTTATAAAAGTCTCGTAGGTTCTATTAAAAGCGGAAATAAAATTGATCGGAGAATGGGCGATCAAATTGCTGCCGGTTTAAAAGGATGGGCAGAAAAAAAGGGAGTTACCCATTTTACACATTGGTTTCAGCCTTTAACAGGTGCAACTGCTGAAAAACACGATTCTTTCTTTACCATAAAAGGAGATGGAAGCGCTCTTGAAGAATTTGACGGCGCTGCTTTAATACAGCAGGAACCCGATGCATCCTCATTTCCGAGCGGCGGATTAAGAGCAACTTTTGAGGCAAGAGGTTATACAGCATGGGATCCCTCATCACCAGCTTTTATCATGGAAATTGGCCAGGGAAAAACTTTATGTATTCCAACAATATTTGTTTCCTATACAGGAGAATCTTTAGATACTAAAACTCCATTGCTAAAAGCGCTGGTAGCATTAGATAAAGCAGCTGTTGATGTTTGTCAATATTTTGACAAGAATGTAACTGAAGTAAGCGCAACACTAGGCTGGGAACAGGAATATTTTGTGGTTGATGAAAGCCTTGCAAATGCCCGTCCTGATTTGGTAATGACTGGAAGAACAGTTTTTGGTCATGCCCCGGCAAAGGGACAACAGTTAGAAGACCATTATTTTGCTTCTATCCCCGAAAGAGTGTATGCATTTATGAGAGACTATGAGGATGAAGCATACAAGCTTGGAATTCCTTTACGCACACGCCATAATGAAGTAGCCCCATCACAGTTTGAGTGTGCGCCTATTTTTGAATCAGTAAATCTTGCAGTAGATCACAATACTTTATTAATGGATGTAATGACAAGAGTTGCCAAGCGGCATAAGCTTGTTGTTTTACTTCATGAAAAACCTTTTGCCGGTATTAATGGCAGCGGTAAACATAATAACTGGAGCCTTGCCACTAATACAGGAGTAAACCTGTTGGCACCTGGTAAAACACCAAAAACCAATTTAATGTTTCTTGCGTTTTTTGTGAATACTATTAAAGCTGTTCACGATTATGCAGATCTTTTAAGAGCGTCTATTGCTTCTGCTGGTAACGATCATAGGTTAGGTGCTAACGAGGCACCTCCCGCTATCATTTCAATTTTTATTGGTAAGTACTTAACTGATGTTTTAAAACAAATTGAAAGCCGCGTAGGGCAAAAGTTTGATGAGCAGGATGAAGCCATGTTAAAGCTGGATATTCATAAGAGCATCCCGGAATTAATGCTGGATAATACTGACAGGAACAGAACTTCTCCTTTCGCTTTTACAGGAAATAAATTTGAATTCAGGGCAGTTGGCTCTGCTGCAAACTGCGCAGGTGCAATGACAGTGTTAAATACGATTATGGCAGAAACGCTTACTCAATTTAAACTGGATGTAGATGCAGTTATTGAAAAAGGCGAGAAGAAAGAGATCGCTTTAATGCAGGTGATTCAAAAATATATTGTTGAGGGTAAAGATGTTTTATTTGAAGGTGACGGCTATAGCGATAAGTGGGAACAGGAAGCTAAAAAAAGAGGCTTGCCAAATGTAAAAACAACGCCGCTGGCTTTGGATGCATTTGTAACTGATAAATCAAAAAAACTTTTTGAGCACAATAAGATTTATACGCATAGCGAGCTGGAAGCCCGTCATGAAATTTTATTGGAGAACTACGTAAAAAAAGTGCAGATAGAAGCCAGGGTTATGGGAGATCTTGCAACCAATTACATTTTACCTTCAGCTATTAAATATCAAAACATATTGGTAGAAAATATAAAAGGATTAAAAGAAGTTGGCTTACCCGCTACGGCATCTGTACACCAATCGCAGATTGTTGGTAAAATAGCAGACTATGTTAGTGCAATGAGCAGCAAAGTAGAAGAAATGATAGAAGCAAGGAAAGTTGCCAATGAAATTACAGGCACAAGGGAAAAAGCAATAGCTTACTGTGATACAGTTAAATCCTGTTTTGACGATATCCGTTACAATGTAGATAAATTGGAATTAATGGTAGATGATAAATTATGGGAATTACCGAAATACAGGGAACTACTGTTCTTAAGATAATTATCCAACCAATTTTTAAATCCCGCAAGTGCGGGATTTTTTATTTAACATATCCTAAATAAACTATTAAGATAATTTGCAATCTATCATGAAACAAAAAACCATCATGAAAAAAATATTTAAATTATTATCAATCGCAATTCTTCTTTTCTCCTTTACTATAGCCGCAGAGGCGCAGGTAAAACACAATAAAAAAGAAAGAAAAGAAATGATGAAACAGCTTCATCTAACCAAACAACAAAAAGAGCAGATGAAATCTTTTCACAAATCAACCAAGAAGGAAAGGGAAGCAATAAAAAATAACACTGCGCTAACTGAGCAGCAGAAAAAGGCGCAAGTAGAGCAATTGAGAAATGAAAAGCGTCAAAAGCTGAATGCTATTCTTACACCTGAACAAAAGGAAAAAATGAAAGAAATGAAGGAAAATAAACCACGCCGTGGTGTTACTGATATGCCTAATGAAAGAACAGCGAAATAGTTAACCTCAAAATTCAATAATCCTTATTTAGATAAGCCATCTTTTGATGGCTTATCTTTTTTAATTAATTCCCCGCGGTTTCCAAATAACTTTCTGTGGGTTCGCAGGTGCAGATTAAATTTCTATCACCGTAAGTATTATTTACCCTGCTAACCGATGGCCAAAATTTATTCTCTTTTAAATATTCCAAAGGAAAAGCAGCCTGCTGGCGGGTATAGGAATATTTCCATTCATCAGAAGTGATAACTGATAAGGTATGCGGCGCATTTTTTAAGAGATTATTTGTTTTATCACTATTTCCGTCAGTAATATTTTTTATCTCTTCATAAATATTTATTAATGCATTGCAGAAACGGTCAAGTTCTGCTTTATTCTCACTTTCTGTTGGTTCTATCATTATAGTTCCGGGAACAGGAAAGCTTAATGTTGGTGCATGGAACCCATAATCCATCAGCCTTTTAGCAACATCTTCCGCTTCAATGCCGGCAGTGCTTTTAAAGGGCCGCAGGTCAACAATAAATTCATGAGCACAGGTACCACCTTTGCCGGTATACAATATTTTATAATATTTTTTCAACCTGAACTTCATGTAATTCGCATTCAGAATTGCATATTCAGTTGCTTTGCGAATACCATTTGCACCAAGCATTTTTATATATGCATAGCTGATAAGCAAAATACTTGCAGAGCCATAAGGCGCAGCGCTGATAGAATGAATTTGTTCTTTTTTATTTTTCAAAACAGGATGACCCGGTAAATATGGAGCAAGTTTTTCATTTACACAGATAGGACCCATGCCCGGCCCACCACCACCATGAGGAATTGCAAAAGTTTTATGCAGATTTAAATGACAAACATCAGCGCCAATTATACCCGGTGATGTAAGCCCAACCTGGGCATTCATATTTGCGCCATCCATATAAACCAATCCACCATTATCATGAATAAGCTGGCAGATCTCTTTGATACTTTCTTCAAACACCCCGTGTGTTGATGGATAAGTGACCATTAAACCCGCAAGAGCATTTTTATACTTTTCTGTATTTTGTTTAAGATCATTCACATCAATATTTCCGGCATCATCACATTTAGTAACCACAACTTTAAAGCCTGCCATCACAGCCGATGCAGGATTTGTTCCATGAGCAGAAATTGGAATTAATATTACATTCCTATGACCTTCTTTCCTGCTTTCGTGATAAGCTTTTATTGTTAGTAATCCTGCATATTCTCCCTGGGCCCCACTATTGGGCTGTAAACTGCATGCTGTAAACCCGGTGATGCTGCAAAGCATATCTTCCAGTTCTTCAATTATAATTTTATAACCTTCAGTTTGATCAGCCGGGGCAAACGGATGAATTTTACTAAACTCCGGCCAGCTGACAGGGATCAGTTCTGAAGCTGCATTTAATTTCATTGTGCAGGAGCCGAGTGATATCATTGAATGCACAAGAGAAAGATCTTTATTCTCCAGCATTTTTAAATACCGCATCATTTCTGTTTCACTATGATGGCTGTTAAAAACAGGATGCAATAAATAAGGGGATGTTCTTGTAAGTGAACTGGGGATATTTTCAAGATTGGTTTCATTATCAAAAGTGGCAACAGCAGTATCAGTTCCTTTAGCCGCACCAAATATGCCTGCTATATTCAATACGTCCAACTGTGTTGTTGCCTCATCAACAGAAACCGTAATTGTTGTTTCATCAACATAATAAAAATTCATTTTATGTGCTTCTGCAATTGTCCTGATAATGGAAGCGTCAGGCACCTGGACAGTAATGGTATCAAAATAATTTTTATTCCTTACCTCATAACCCAGATCTATCAGTTCATTCACTAATGTCCGCGTTAATACAGCAATTCTTTTGGCAATATTTTTTATTCCTTCTGCACCATGATATACAGCATACATAGCAGCCATATTTGCCAGCAGTGCCTGTGCGGTACAAATGTTGGAGGTAGCCTTTTCTCTCCTGATATGTTGTTCTCTTGTTTGTAAAGCCATACGCAAACAACGGTTCCCCTGTGCATCAACGCTTACTCCTATAATACGGCCAGGAATGCTTCTTTTAAATTCATCTTTGGTTGCAAAGAAAGCTGCATGGGGGCCGCCAAAACCTAACGGCACACCAAACCTTTGTGAAGAGCCTACCGCAACATCAGCGCCCAATTCGCCGGGCGGGGTTAACAGTGTTAATGCCAGAAGATCGGTTGCCATAACAACCTGTGCATTCACATCATGCACTGCATTTATAAAATCACGATAGTCTTCAATGCTTCCTTCGCTGTTTGGATATTGAATAATGGCGCCAAAAAAACTGTCATCCAATTGAACCGAATGAAAATTTGCAAACACCAATTCAATGCCTACAGGCTTTGCTCTTGTTACCAGGACATCTTTTGTTTGGGCAAATATTTTTTCATCAACAAAAAACTTAGGAGATGTTGCATGTTCATGATCACGATTCTTATGATTGAAAAGCATTGTCATTGCTTCTGCTGCTGCCGTTCCCTCATCAAGCAGACTTGCATTGGCAATTGGAAGTGCCGTAAGGTCACTCACCATGGTTTGAAAATTTAATAAACTTTCCAAACGACCCTGCGCAATTTCCGCCTGGTAAGGAGTGTATTGCGTATACCAGCCCGGGTTCTCAAAAAGATTTCTTAAGATAACGCTGGGAACAATAGTGTCATAATATCCCTGGCCTATGTAAGATTTATAAACTTTATTCTTTGCTGCTATCTTTTTTAATTCTGTCAAATATTCAAACTCACTCATTGCAGGTGTAATAGCAAGGTCACCTTTAATCTGAATTGCGGTTGGTATGGTTTTATTTATTAATTCCTCCAAAGAACTCACGCCTATTTCCTTCAACATTTCTGTTGTTTCCTGCTCATTAGGACCTATATGCCTGTCTGCAAATTCGTTTGCCTGCTTTTGGAAAAGATTCATGTTTCCTGTTTTTTAGTTTCTTTTTTGGTTGTCAGCCATTATACTACTATTTAGCTTCATTGGTGTCGTCCCGCATTTTGCGGAATATATCAGTTTTCTATTGAGCTAAAAACAGACGCAAAGTTACGACGGAGAGCTGAATAATAATATCCCCAACACAGCATACATTATCTTTACTTTATGAAAGAAGAGGCCTTGCATAATTGGGAAAAGAAATCTTCTGAAAATCAAAAAAAATATAAACGGTTTTTAGAAAGGCCGGATAAGAATAAAGTACTGAAAGCTCTGCCTGTACTGCATGAGGAAGCATTTGCTAAAATAAACTGTCTTGAGTGCGCCAATTGCTGCAGAAATTATTCCCCCCGGTTTAAAACACCAGATATAAAGCGTATTTCCAAACATTTAAAAATGAAAGAAGGAGATTTTATTGAAACGTATTTACGCCTGGATGAAGAGGGAGACTATGTTGCCAATAAAACACCATGTCCATTTTTAGGAGAAGATAATTACTGCGGTATTTATGAGAATCGCCCCAGTGATTGTGTTCGTTTTCCTTATACGGATGAGGATGTGATAATTAAAAGACCGCAACTCACCATAAAAAATTCTACTTTTTGTCCTATAGTTTATTATGTAATGGAAGGACTTACAAAACAGGTGAAGTAATTAGCCTGCAGAACTACTTTTTATCTTTACAAGGTTATTTATTTTAGAAAGAAGGGTTTCTGCTTCAAAAGGCTTTTGAATAAAATCATTGGCCCCATATTGCCCTACTGTTTGTAAAATTTCATCATCACCGGATACCATTATCACAGGAATATGTTTGGAATCAGGATGAAATTTTAATTGCTTACAAATTACCCGTCCATCATAGCCGGTTAAAAAAACATCCAGCAAAATAATATCCGGCTGAAAATTTTTTATTTTAGGAAATATATCTTCTGATTTTGTAACAACAGAAACGTCAAAATCTTTTCTTAATAAAATAAAAAGCATAGCGCTTATATCTTCATCATCATCAATTACCAATAATTTATTCATAAGGGTGAGCTTATATATTCAATTGCTTTTTACACGCAATTAGTATTCCATTTTTCTTAAGCTTGGCGCTTTAAACCATGTTGTGATAACTACCCCAATGGTCATACATCCGCCAAATATTACCGAGGGCACTACTCCCATTAGTTTTGCAGCAACGCCACTTTCAAACTGCCCTAACTCATTACTTGAATTAATGAACATTGAATTTACGCTCATTACCCTGCCACGCATATTATCAGGCGTTTTTAACTGTGTTATTGTACCCCTGATAACCACGCTGATGCCATCTACCAGGCCACCGATAAACAGCGCTGCAAATGATAACCAGAATATTTTTGATAACCCAAATATAATAATACAGGCGCCAAAAGAGGCGACAGCAAACAGCAAAGTTCTTCCCTGTTTGTGGCGCAATGGAAACAGTGTGAGTAAAATGATAATACAAATTGAACCCATATCAGATGCAGCATTCAAAAAGCCAAAGCCTTGTGCGCCAACTTTTAAAATATCCCTTGCATACACAGGAACCATTGCTACAGCCCCTCCAAAAAGCACTGCAAAAAGGTCAAGTGAAATGGCGCCTAATAATTCCCTGGTTTTAAAAACAAATCTCAATCCTTCCTTAACGCTTTCCCACGTTTTCTTTTCTCCACGTTTATTTAAAGCAGGTTTATGTTTTAATCTTAGTAAAAATATTGATGATGCAATAATTAAAAATGTAATAGCTGTCAGCGCTCCTGTTATACCAAACCCTGCAATTAAAAAGCCACCGATTGCATGCCCTGTTACCGATGCTGAGAGCCATGTTCCCTGGTTCCATGTAATGGCATTTTGCAAAGTTTCTTTAGGAACAATATATGCCAGCAGTACGCCGAAAATTGGTCCCGTAAATGCCCTTACAATACCGGTAAAAAAAATAACAACGTAAATGCAAATTGCTATCCAGTGATTGCTTAAATAACCGGAAGTATAATGAGTAGATAAGAATAGCAGGATAAGAACTGCCGTAAGATATAAAACAACGCCGGTCAATAAGAGCTTTCTTTTTTCACTCAGATCGATAATATGTCCTGCATACAGCGCCATTGTTACAGCAGGTATTACTTCTGAAAGGCCTATCAATCCTATTGCAAAGGGCTCATTGGTTAAATTATAAATCCACCAACCCACCAGGGTACCCAGCATTCGTAGCCCCATGATAAAAAGAAAACGGCCGGCCATAAGATTGCGGTATTCTGCAATTTTTATAGATGCGAAAGGGTCGTTTTTAATTATCATTCATTTCAATGTCAGGGTAAATTTAAATAATGCTGCCCATCCTCATATTCTTTATCAAGAGCATCAATAACAATTTTCAGGTGTTCGTCGTTCCCTAAAAAATCAGATTTGGAAGCATCAATAAAAAGTGTTTTTATATTATGTTGCTTTATGTACTGGGTGTAGGTTTCCTGTAAAGTAAAAAGATATTCAGATTCAATATTTTGTTCGTAAGAACGGTTTCGCCTTTTTATATTTTCTTTTAATTTTTTTACCGGCGCATGTAAATATATCAACAGATCAGGCTGTACTAACTGGGGGTTAATGATGTCGAATAGTTTTTGGTATAGCAGGAATTCCTCTTCCGGCAAATTCACTTTTGCAAACAAAAGGCATTTTGTAAAAAGATAATCCGAAATGGTTAGGTTTTGAAACATATCCTTTGTCTGCAGCAGATCTTTAAGTTGCTTGTATCGCTCTGCCATAAAAAAAAGCTCTAATGGAAAAGCATATTGTCGCTGGTTCTCATAAAACTTGGGTAGAAAGGGGTTGTCAGCAAATTCCTCTAAAATTAATCTTGCATTAAAATGTTTGCTCAGCAAATGAGCCAGGGTTGTTTTTCCTGCGCCAATATTTCCTTCTATCGTTATAAAGCTGTATTTCATTTATAAGCGTCAAAAATAGTAAGTGTAAAGAGAACAAAAAATTATAGCAGCAAAAGAACTGTTGATAAACTACGGTTTACTTAGCAGCTTCACTTCCAGTTCATCTTTTGATGTGGATAATAAACTTCCCATGCTTTTTTTAAACACAGGATGTATAAACCCAGGAGCTATTTCATTCATAGGGATCAATGCAAACTTCCTGTTTTGTATTTCAGGGTGAGGAACCGTTAAGCCCGGCTCACTGATAATTTCATCATTAAAAAATAAAATATCAATATCAATTATCCGGGAAGCGTTTTTTTGGGTTCTTACTCTGCCCAATTTATTTTCAATGGAAAGAATGAGCGCCATTATTTCTGCTGCAGAAAATTTTGTTTCCACCAGTAATACCTGGTTTAAAAAATCCGGCTGCCCTGCTATTCCCCAGGAAGCTGTTTCATAAATGGATGATGTTTTTATTAGCTTGCCAAGTTCCTTCTCTACAAGTAATCGTACCATAGCAAGGGTTTCTACTCTGTTACCTAAATTTCCGCCTATTAATAAGTATACTGAATTCATTATTGTGTTTGAAGTAATCTTTTATCAAGTTCCAATAGCTCACTATTAACAATCTTAACTTTTTTATAATCTGCATGAAGAGGATTAATTAAAAAATTATGCTCCTCTGCTACAATTGCTGACGGAACTTTTAAAACTAATGCCGCGTTATTTTTTATAAACTGGTCACCCATCCACTGAGTGTATGCCACTTCTTTATTCCAGTTTTGGTCAATTTTTTTTATAGAAATCTCAGGAAATCTATCTACCTGCGGCAATTCAATTTTTAATAAATATTGATTTGCAGGAATATAATTCTGCCTAAGATGAACTAAAGATTCTAAAATACATAATGAGATAAATTCTGATGAATATAACATTCTTATTCCCCTGGAATTCCAGCGGGAGCCATTTATTGCAGCGCCATTCCCTGATATATCATCTTTATATTCTTTATTTGAAAGTCTGTATACTATCATGCAAAAAGACCATGTTCAATTCTTCCTAATTGAGTAAGCACCATATTAATACCTTCAATACTGGCAAGTGAATGAAATGATAAACGGCCTTCAAGCATATAAGGATTGTCTCTTATCCAACTCATAAATTTTTCAAGACTACCAAAAACTTCAATACCTTTTTTTATCACTTTATCAATTTGTAAAATTCTGTCAACAACGCTAAAAGGAAAGCTGCTGTTAGCTTTAGCATAACGATGTAATGTTCTTTCGGAAATGTGAAGTATATCAGACCATTCCTTAATTGTAAATGGCACCTTATCAGAAATTTTTTTAAACTCTTTATAATTAAAATCTTTTACGAGTGGCAGCTGCCTCACCGGGGAAAAACTTACCAATGGTTCCTGTACCTTTGATGCTTTAGTATGAGGTTTGTATCCGGCTTTCTTTTTTATATTTTTATTCTTTTCCATCTTCCTGACATATGTCATACAAATATACGACATATGTCAAAATTTCAAAATTTTTTCCATTAATTATTTATCCAATAGTTTTACGCTAAATAAACGAATGAATGAAATCTTATAGCCAGACAAAAGCAATGTTTGCCATTACAAGAGCAAGTCTCCGGGCAATATTCAGAAGCCCCTCAGCTGTTATTTTTGGCTTTGCTTTCCCCTTAATATTTATACTTGTATTTGGCTTTATTGGTGGGGGGGGAGTTACCGTAAGAATTGCATTTAAAAATTTAGCAGACACCAATAATATGCTTATGAAAAATGGCCTGCTTAAAAACCCATCTATCCGTTTAATAAAAGGTCTTTCAGAAGATGAAGCCAAAAAAGAAGTGGCAAAAGGAAATATTGCAGCAATAATTGAGATAGATTCTACACAGGCCGCTAATGGAACTTACCAGTATACTTTTAAAACCACAACATCATCTGCCAGTATGGATAAATTCCCAATTCTGCAATCACAGTTGGGTTCAGTAATAAGGCAAGCCGATGAAAGAATTTTTCCCAACAGGCTAACCGTAGCAAAAATTGAAAGACAGCCGGACGTACCCGGTAGAGAATATAAAACCATCGATTTTATTTTACCCGGGCAATTAGGATTCTCCCTGCTTAGCGCAGGTGTATTTGGCGTAGCATTCATGTTTTATAGCTTAAGAAATACTTTGGTATTAAAGCGTTTTTTCGCAACACCGATCAGGAGGCCATATATCATTTTAGGCGAAGGATTAAGCCGTGTTCTTTTCCAATTATTAACAGCAATTGTAATTATTTCAATAGGTTATTTTGCTTTTGGATTTACCCTGGTAAATGGTTTTGAAACATTTTTAGAAATGATGGTTCTCAGTTTTATTGGCCTGCTCGTGTTTATGGGTTTTGGATTTATAGTAAGCGGTTTGGCCACAAGCGATAGCAGCATTCCGCCTTTTGCAAATCTCATTACACTTCCCCAGTTTCTTTTAGCAGGCACATTCTTTCCTATAGACCGCTTCCCCGGTTGGCTGCAGGTTATTGCCAAAGTTTTACCCCTTACCCATTTAAATGTTGCTATGAGAAGCGTGGCTTTTGAAGGCGCCCATCTTTGGGATGTAAAAAATGAAATTGGTATACTGTTGCTATGGGGAGTGGTGGCGTATGCAATAGCCATCAAAGTATTCAGGTGGGAGTAAATTAATTCGCTATTCTAAAATAAATTTCAAATTCCTTTTTATCCCTGCATATTTACTTCTCTTTAAAGGGGAATCTTTAAAAAGAATTTTAAAAGATTCTTCTGTCAGATCTTCCCAATCACTGGTTGTAAAATTTAAAATGTGGGGAAGCGGTGTAAAAGCAGTTTCCTTTGTTGGTTTAGAAAATTTATTCCATGGGCATACATCCTGGCATATATCGCAGCCAAACATTTTATTGGCAAATTGTCCCTTCATCTTACCGGGTATCAGCATATCCCTTAGCTCAATAGTAAAGTAAGAGATGCATTTACTTCCATCAATCACCTTATCCTCTAAAATAGCATCCGTAGGGCAGGCATCAATGCAACGGGTACAGCTTCCGCAATAATCTTTTATAAATGGATCATCATATTCCAGTTCCAAATCAGTTATCAGTGTAGCAATAAAAAAAAATGAGCCCTGCTGTTTTGTTATAAGATTTCCATTCTTTGCTATCCAGCCAAGGCCACTTTTTTGGGCCCAGCTTTTTTCCAGTACCGGGGCACTGTCAGCAAATCCTCTTCCATGTACATCCCCAATGTTTTCTTTTATCATCTGCAAAAAAACTTTTAGTTTATCTCTTATCACTTCATGATAATCTTTTCCATAAGCGTATTTAGAGACTTGGGGAGCATCTCTTCTTTGCACTTCCGAAGGAAAATAATTCAGCAGTAAAGTAATAACCGATTTTGCGCCGGGAACCAATTTGGAAGGATCAACTCTAAGGTCAAAATAGTTTTCCATGTATCGCATACTCCCATGCTTTCCTGTGTTTAACCAGCTCTCTAACCGCTTTGCATCTTCATCTAATTTTTGTGCTTTTGCTATGCCGCAATAAGTAAAGCCCAGGGCTGTTGCTGTAGATTTTATGAAATATGTATTGGTTTCTGTTGCAGACATTATAATAGTTATGCAAAGTTAAGTCTGCAAATCCTGTTGATTTACTTTTCTTCCAAATGGAATTTGTGAAAAAAGCGGTGAGCAATGGGGGCAATTATCACACCTATATTCGTTATAAAAACTACACCGCTGAACAATGCATAAAAAGAGGAAAACCATTTACCCCCTACTGTTTCAACAGTTGCCACAGGTCCCATCCCCGAAAGGATCATAGAAGAATTATGCAAAGAATCGAGCCAACCAATTTTAGCAGTATAATGATACCCTAGTATACCTATAATAAGACATATCAAAATAATGCTAATGGCAAGTGTAAGATTTTTGAAAACCCTCCTATAATAAACATTTAAAGGAGCTAACGGATGCGATTTATGTTCATACATGTAACAAAGTAAAGAATATTTCACAACTCAATTATAATACTAAACAACATCATTCTGATGGTAAGATATTATTTGCTTAGAACCTGTTAGATTAACAGATATATAGCCACAGAGCTGCTTTTGCGGCAGAATATTGATATATTAAAGACATAATTGCTGTAAAATAATATTGGTTACACATTTGTAGCTAAACCTTTAGCAAAAAGAATAAATATGAACCTGAACAATTTCACAATAAAATCGCAGGAAATATTCTCAAAAGCACAACAAATTGCTTTTAATGCTCAAAATCCAAATATTGAAACTGAGCACCTGTTAAAAGCGCTTTTAAGTGACGATGACAGCCCTGTTGATTTTCTTCTTAAAAAAAATAATGTAAACGTAAACTTTGTTGAAAGCAAAGTTGATGAAGCAATACAAAAATTGCCTAAGGTTAGTGGTACAGAACCTGCACAAACTATAGGCAGGGACCTGAACAATGCAATGCTAAAGGCAGGTAATGTTCTTAAAACCTTTAATGATGAGTTTGTAAGTGTGGAGCATTTACTATTAGCGCTATTACAGGGCAATGATAATTCTTCTAAAATTTTAAAAGATGCAGGCCTGAATGAAAAAGGTTTGATAGCAGCCATTAAAGACCTGAAAAAAGGATCTACCATTTCTTCTCAAACTTCCGAAACGCAATACAATGCATTAAACAAATATGCTAAAAATCTTAATGAAATGGCCCGCAACGGTAAGCTTGACCCCGTAATAGGCCGTGATGAAGAGATAAGAAGGACCTTGCATATTTTGTCAAGGCGCTCAAAAAATAATCCCATTCTTGTAGGTGAGCCTGGTGTAGGTAAAACAGCTATTGCAGAGGGTTTGGCCCATCGTATCATAAACGGTGATGTGCCCGAA
Organism: Chitinophagaceae bacterium; assembly: GCA_028288585.1. Lineage (GTDB taxonomy): Bacteria > Bacteroidota > Bacteroidia > Chitinophagales > Chitinophagaceae > Ginsengibacter. The sequence goes on from JAQBNL010000050.1 coordinate 35,405, forward strand.
AATCTTAAATCAAAAGTTATTTATGCATTGGATATGGGATTGTTAATTGCCGGCGCAAAATACAAAGGTGAGTTTGAAGAACGATTGAAAGGCGTTGTAAAAGAAGTGGCTACAAGTGATGGCGAGATAATTTTATTTATTGATGAAATACATACTTTGGTTGGTGCAGGTGGTGGCGATGGCGCAATGGATGCTGCCAATATTTTAAAGCCTGCTCTGGCAAGAGGTGAGCTAAGAGCTATTGGTGCAACCACATTAAATGAATATCAAAAATTCTTTGAAAAAGATAAAGCGCTTGAGCGCCGTTTTCAAAAAGTATTGATTGATGAGCCAACCGTTGATGATGCAATTTCTATTTTACGCGGATTAAAAGATCGTTATGAAACATACCACCATGTTCGTATAAAAGATGAAGCAATTATTGCAGCCGTCGAGCTTTCTCACCGTTATATAACCGATCGCTTTCTTCCGGATAAAGCTATTGATCTGATTGATGAAAGCGCCTCCAAGCTTAAACTTGAGATGAATTCTATGCCTGAAGAACTGGACAAACTGGAAAGAGCTATTCGCCAGTTGGAGATAGAAAGGGAAGCTATTAAAAGAGAAAAGGATGAAGCTAAACTTAAGCAATTGAATACAGAAATAGCCAATCTTACTGTTGAGCGGGATACTTTTAAAGCAAAGTGGCAGCAGGAAAAAGAGATTGTTGAAAAAGTGCAGAATGCAAAAGCAGAAATGGAAAACCTAAAAGCTGCTGCTGAAAAAGCGGAGAGAGAAGGTGATTATGGCAAAGTTGCCGAAATACGGTATGGCAAATTACAGGAGCAGGAAAAAATTATTGCAGAATACACAAAAGAACTTGCCGGTATAAGTGAAAGAAGGTTATTAAAAGAAGAGGTGGATGCAGAAGATATTGCAGAAAGCGTAGCTAAGGCAACAGGCATTCCTGTAAATAAAATGCTGCAGAGCGAAAGAGAAAAATTATTAAGCCTTGAAGAGGAATTACATAAACGTGTTGTTGGCCAGGATGAAGCAATAGAAGCTGTTGCAGATGCTATACGCAGGAGCAGGGCAGGTTTACAGGATGCTAAAAAACCAATAGGTTCATTTATCTTCCTTGGCACAACCGGGGTTGGTAAAACTGAACTGGCAAAGGCATTAGCAGATTATTTATTTGATGATGATAGTATGATGACCAGGATTGATATGAGTGAATACCAGGAAAAACATACTGTCAGCCGTTTAATAGGTGCACCTCCGGGCTATGTTGGATATGATGAAGGAGGGCAATTAACAGAAGCCGTCCGGCGTAAACCTTACAGCGTGGTATTATTGGATGAGATAGAAAAAGCGCATCCCGATGTGTTCAATATTTTATTGCAGGTGCTGGATGATGGAAGGCTTACCGATAATAAAGGGCGGATAGTAAACTTTAAAAATACTATCATCATAATGACAAGTAATATCGGCAGCCATATCATCCAGGCAAATTTTGAAAATGTTACAGAAAAAAATAAAGAAGAAGTTGTTGAAAACACAAGGCGTGAGGTAATGGAGCTTTTAAAACAAACCATCCGGCCTGAATTATTGAACAGGATAGATGAGATAATCATGTTTCAGCCATTGATGAAAAAAGAAATAAAGAACATCATTAAAATACAGCTCGAAGGATTGCGGGAAAAGCTTTTAGAAAATGGTGTAGACCTGCAGTTTAGTGAATATGCTTTGGATTATCTTGCTGAAAATGGTTTTGATCCACAATTTGGTGCAAGACCATTAAAGCGTTTAATACAAAAAGAAATCATCAACCAGCTTAGTAAAAAGCTTTTGGGCGGCACTATAGATAAGTCACATCCCGTATTGGTAGATGTATTTGATGGAACAGTAGTATTCAGAAATGAAACACCTGCCACAGCAGATAAGAAAAAGAAAGAAAAAGAAAAAACAATTTAAAAAAGGAGAATAATTATGGCTATGAAAGCTAAAGAAGTGGTAGAAATAATACCACCAAAGAATATTTTTGTAGGTAATATACATGCCCCCATAACACTGATGGAATTTGGCGAATATGAAAATGAGGATTGTGCAAAGGCAAATGAGGTTGTAAAGAAATTATTGATAGAATTTGGCGATAAGCTGAGATTTAATTTTCGTCATTTCCCATTAACTAAAATTCATCAGCGCTCAATGAAGGCTGGGGAAGCAGCAGTAGCAGCCGCCCAGGCAGGAAAATTCTGGGAAATGCATAACCTGCTTTTTCAAAACAGGAGGCAACTGGGAACAACCAGTTTAAAGCTTTATTCAAAGGAAGCCGGCATAAATAATAAAAGCTTTTTAACGGAACTTATTGATTCCACTTATGGTTGGCAGGTAATGAACGACTTAGCAGAAGGAATTCATAAAGGCATAAGTAAAATACCTGCTTTTTATATCAATGGCGAATTGCATACAGGTAAACCAACTTTTGAAGAATTGAAAAAAGCAATAACAGCAACGCTTAAAAAAACAAAAAAGACTCCTGTTAAACAAAGAGCATAACTTGAATAGGTGCCAGACAAACCTTAAATTGTCAGACACTTATTCAACAAAAACAATTTGTTCTTCACTAAGCAATGGTAAATTTTTAAAGCGGAGAAGAATATTGGCAACAGTGGCAACATCTTTCTGGCAATACAAGGCAATGCGTTGCAGATCTTTTTCAGTCCAGTATACCTCTCCTACTTTACTGCCATCAATATCATTTTTGGGTGAGGGGATCCCTAGTGTTGCTGCCAGTAATTTTAAAGAAGTATAGTGCTTATAATCACCAAAGCGCCACAGGTGCAGCGTATCAAGCACAGGCACATCCCACGGCTTCATCGCCTGAAAATTAAAACATTCTGGAATTGATATATTATTTACCAGGATTCTTCTGCATAAAAAAGGTATATCAAACTCTTTAATGTTATGTCCTGTAAAGCACCAGGTATTTTTTGCCTGCAGTTGGCAAACTGTATCTATAAATTTTTTAAGAATCTCTTTTTCATCTTCTGAATAAATTGATTTTATGCGCAGCTGCATTTTTCCATTTTCAGTTTTAATATAACCAAAGCTTATACAAACCACTTTAGCAAACTCTGCCATAATACCGGCCCGCTTTGGATAATATTCTTCAGGGGTTATATCATCAGGTAAAGCTTTATAAATTTTTTCTGCCCACAGCTCCTTCCATTCATCAGTCAGTAATTCATACTGCTCACTGCAGCTTACCGTTTCAATATCAATAAAAAAAAGATTTTCTACAGAGATATTTTGCATAAGTTTAGTTGATTAGGGCAAACTAATTTACAACAAAAGTGAGTGAAAAATAATTTTAGCTGAGAAAATAAACCGCTGAGAAATAAGAAGCAGGGTTTACGCAGAGACACTCCGCGAAAATCTTATAAAGTGAATCCAACAAAAACTGTAAAGGCCTGGCTCTTCCATTTTTCCTTATTATCAATATCATTAACATTGGATAAGCCAAGCTCATACCTTGCGCCAAGATTTACAAAAGGCAGCTGGAACCAGACCCCGCCTACCGCGCTAAAATCAGAAGTTTTAAAAAGATTTTTATTGGCTTTTAAACTGTCAACAGCTTGCTTAAGTAATCCGCCAAACTGCGGTCCCACCTGTAGTTTCACATGTTTGCTTTCTCCTACATTTATATTAAGCAATAGAGGAACTTTTATATAGTTAAGTTTAGCTTTTTTCTGGCTGCCACCGTAAAACAGGTCGTTATACACGTTATTGGCATCTTTGGAAAATTCTGAAACGGACTGTACTAAATTTACTTCCGGCTGCAAACCAAACCTGCCGAAATTAAATTGCATAAATCCGCCTAAGAGGTAATTATAATTAAAGCCTGATTTGTAGGATTGACCCTGTATTTTATTAATATTAATTCCGCCTTTTGCACCAATATGAAAAAAATTCTCATGATCGTTTTGTTTAAATTTTTGTGCAAATAAAAAGTTGGAAGAAAACAATAAAAGGAATGATAAGGAAATTGGAAGTGCTTTTTTCATATTGATGATTTTAATGCATCAAAAATAATCAAATAAAAGCCGGATAACAGTTACATAAATCTCAACATAGTGTTAATAATACCCGGCAACAAAAATGAAAATGAGTAATGTTGCGGCTAACTTTTTTTAACCCTTACTGCGTTAGGGCCTTTTTGTCCCATTTCAACTTCAAAAGTTACCTTATCATTTTCTTTTAGCGGACCACTCAATGCATTAATATGTACAAAGATACTTTCCTGTGTTTGCGAATCTTTTATAAAACCATAGCCTTTTGAATCATTAAAGTGAGTTACCGTTCCTGACCGTATAAGATCAGCAGGATCAACTGGAGTTTGTTTGGGAGTGCTTATCTGCATGTCTTCACTCTTCACTATTTTTTTTCTGCGTGGATCGGGCGGGGTGGAAGAAAGATTACCATCTTCATCAATATAAGCCATCATATCATCCAAACTTTTCCCTTTGCTGGAATTAGCTTTACGTTCTTCTCTCTTTTCCTGTTTGTCCTGTTTCTTTTTTAATCTCTTTTTTTCGTTTTCTTTTTTACTAAATGTTTCCTGCGATCTGGCCATAAATATGTAATGATATTATTTAAACGAAGATACCAATTAAAGTCTTTGTTACAGCCTGTTTAATAGATTATGTACTAAAAATTTTGCTTATTAGATGCATTCAGCAAACGAGGACGGAACAAACCAGTTATGCCGGAACTCCGTGCAATTGCAGGATAAAAATATTGCTAACATTTCGGCAATGAAAAATGAAAGGTAGAGCCTTTGCCAATCTCACTATTTACCCATATTTTTCCATTATGGCGCTTTATAATATCGGCGGATATATACAGCCCTAACCCAAGGCTGGAAAGCATTCCGCCATCTTTCCCGTGAGCTCTAAAGAAACGGTCAAAGATTTTTGATTTATTCTCATTAGCTATGCCCATTCCAAAATCCTTTATACCAACTTGAATGTTTGTTTTATCCTCATGTATAGTAACAACTATCTTATCAGCGTTA
>JAQBNL010000004.1 GCA_028288585.1 Chitinophagaceae bacterium
CTGCGACCAGGTGTTTAAACTGATGTTAACCTCGTAGCCTATCCCATTCACATCGATATAAACTACTGCCGGGTTTTTATAGGAAAATGTACCTGCTAAATATGCGATCATGTTTTAAAAGTCTGTCAAAAATAAGTATTTCAGTTTATTGAATTTCAACATTCTGAATTTGTTTATGAGCGGCAGGCAAATATCATTTATGTTGTACTTTTATTTTCCAAATAAGAATCATGAGCGAGAAAATAACAGCAGCAATTACAGGAGTTGGCGGATATGTGCCGGAATACCGGCTTACAAATGCCGAGCTTGAAACGATGGTGGATACCAATGATGAATGGATAAAGACAAGAACCGGTGTAGAAGAAAGAAGGATTTTAAAAGGAGAAGGAAAAGGTGTATCCGATATGGGAGCACCTGCTGTGGCAGAACTCTGCAAAAAAAGAGGAATAGATCCTTCAGAGATCGACCTTATTATATGCTGTACAGTTACTGCCGACATGCTGTTTCCTGCCTCGGCAAATTTGATCGCAACCAAGGTGGGCGCCATAAATGCTTTTGGTTTTGACCTTGGGGCTGCCTGTTCAGGATTTTTATTTGGGGTTACAACGGGCGCCGCATTTATTGAAAGTGGCCGGTATAAAAAAGTGGTGGTAGTGGGCACCGATAAAATGAGTGCCATAGTGGATTACAGTGACCGTACCACCTGTGTTCTTTTCGGCGACGCGGCCGGAGCCATTTTGCTGGAGCCCAATTTTGAAGGATATGGTGTTCTGGATAGTTTATTAAAGTCTGACGGAACCGGCGAGCCTTACCTGCACATGAAAGCAGGTGGTTCACGCAGACCGGCAAGTGTTGAAACTGTTATGGCAAAAGAACATTACATCTACCAGGAAGGTCCGCAGGTTTTTAAATTTGCCGTAAAAGGAATGGCAGATATTTCCTACGATCTTTTACAAAGAAATAATTTAACCGGGGATGATATTGCATGGCTGGTTCCTCACCAGGCCAATAAAAGAATTATTGATGCCACTGCCAACCGCATGGGTTTATCCATTGACAAAGTAATGCTGAACATACAGCGATATGGCAATACAACTTCTGCAACCATCCCTCTTTGTTTATGGGAATGGGAAAAGCAGTTAAAGAAAGGTGATAATATTGTGTTGGCTGCTTTTGGCGGTGGGTTTACATGGGGAGCAACGCTGGTGAAGTGGGCGTATGATAATTGAGGATTCAATGAATAACATTACTTACTTCCCTTTTAAAGAAAACTTATCAATGGATACTTATTCTAGAGAAATCGCAATAAAATTGCGGATATTAGGAATTTATGAAATAATTGGTGGAATTATTGGACTGTATTTAACATTTACATTTTTGATTTCTCTTGTTGATATTCCTGAGTTGATAATTTTATTCTTTTCAATTGCAATAGCCTTATACAGTTTTTCTATTTTATGTGGGATATTAATACTTTCCAGAAAAGATAAGCAGCTAAAATATTCATCGATTAATCATTATCTACAACTCATTAACTTCGCTTTCCTTGGATATTCTTTTAAGTATGCTTCCGGAATTTACCTCTTCATAGGAATAGATTTTACCCACTTGATAAAATTCAATTTAAATCTAGGGCTCTCAACTTGGCGAATAATGTTTAACAATGGTGGTAACTTAATGGAAGTAAACATAAATTTGGTTTCTTTATTTATACTTCTTTTTATTAATAAATTGAAAAATGAGATTTTTAAAAACAACAATTATATAGAAGCTTCCTAATTTATAATTGTTCTCCCTATTTATTTTTCCTCGAAAAAACACTAAAATCTGTTGGTGGAATTTTATCTAACCCTAACTGCCTGAACATCGTTACCAATTGCCCGCGATGAAATGTTTGATGATTGAATAAATGCAGAAGCATTTCATAAACCGGCTGTTTAAAATGTTCCTTCTTTGAATTTTGATAGGCAAATACATGGGTAATATTTACTTCATTTGCGTCCCGAATCCAGTTATGCCATTGCTGTGATAACTCCAGTAATTTTTTTGAGAGCTCTTCAAAATTACCCGTAAACCATCCTGATAAAGCAGGATGCTCAACAAGCTTCAGGCGCTCCCACCAGGCGTTCTCGACTTCCATAAGGTGTAACATAGTTTTATAGATAGAAGGAAAGCTGCTTATAATTTCTTTATTTATCTGCTCACCAGGCAATTGATTTGCAGCCTCAATAATTCTTTTATTTGCCCAGGTATTATAAGCAGCATATTGTTGTAAAAGTTGCTTCATGTTTTTGTTACTTTTGCTTCAAACTTAATTATTCGAAAAAGATTATTCATCATTAATTATCAACATGCCACGCAAACCATTTACAGGCTTCAGCTCAGTAGCCATTCACAGCGGTCATGAGCAGGATGCTAACTATTCTCATCTTACTCCCATTTATGCCAGCAGCACTTATGTATTTGATGATGCAGAGCAGGGCATGCGCCGTTTTAATGGCGAAGAGAAAGGTTATATCTACAGCCGCTGGGGAAACCCGACAATGACAGAAGCTGAAGAAAAAATTTCAGCACTGGAAACATTTGGTGTTACAGATAAAAACGGAGAACCGTTAAAAGTAAAAACGATTCTTCATGCAAGCGGCATGGCCGCATTATCTACATTGATGCTCGGCAATCTTAAAGCAGGAGATAAAATTCTTACCCATTTTTCTTTGTACGGCGGCATGCAGGAATTGTTAGAAAAGGTTTTACCGGGATTAGGAATTGAAACAATTATTGTTGACCTGAGAGATTTAGATAAAGCAGAAAAGGAAATTAAAAATGATAAGAAGATAAAAATGCTTTATTTGGAAACGCCTGCAAATCCTACCATTCAGTGTGTGGATATAGAAGAGCTAACCAAACTGGGGAAGCAACATAATTTGATAGTTGCAGTTGATAATACTTTTGCAACACCTTATTTACAGCAGCCTTTTAAATATGGAGTGGATTATGTTTTTCATTCCACTACGAAATTTTTAAACGGGCATGGAACGGCAATTGGCGGGGCGTTATCAGGCACACACATTGAGCACATGGAAACAAGAATGACAAAAGTGCATCGCCTGCTTGGCGGCAACAGCAATCCCTTTGATGCATTTTTATTGGTGCAGGGAATGAAAACTTTAGAAGTAAGAATGGAGCGGCATTGCAATAATGCAGTAGAAGTTGCCAACTTTTTAGAACAGCATCCTGAGATAAAAAGAGTAAATTATTTAGGTTTGGCTTCGCACTCTGATCATCATACTTCCCTGAAACAAATGAGACACCCGGGACCTATGTTAAGCTTTGAATTAAAAGGCGGATTGGAAGCAGGAAAAAACTTCATTGATAAATTACAAATGTGCGTAAGAGCAGTTTCTCTTGGCACATGCGATACACTTCTATCTCACCCGGCATCAATGACGCATTATGGAGTACCAAAAGAAAAAAGAGAACAATATGGAATTACAGATGGATTAATTCGCATGAGCGTTGGCATTGAAAATATTGCTGATATTTTAAGTGATTTGGAGCAGTCACTTCAACCGGCAAAATCTTCAAACAAAAAATTTATTAAATCCACTCTCTAAAATAAAACTGATACGATGAGTTCAGAAAAGGAAACTAAAGAATTAGAATCTTCGGAAGTCTCTCTGCCAACTGGCGGAGGAGATGTAGAGGGGGCCAGAGCCATAATTATTCGTCGTGCAGTAAAAGAAGACTGTAAAAGATTAATGGAACTGATTCACCAGTTAGCTGTTTATGAAAAAGCGCCGGAAGAGATGACGGTCACAATAGATCATTTTGAAGAAAGCGGCTTCGGGGAAAAGCCTGTATGGTGGGCCTTTGTAGCAGAAGTAGATGGAGTTGTGCAGGGCTTTGCATTATATTATATCAGGTATTCAACATGGAAAGGACAGCGAATGTACCTGGAAGATTTTTTAGTGAATGAAGAATATCGTGGAAAAAAAATCGGTAAATTATTATTCGACAGTTTGATTAAAGAAGCAAAAGAAAAAAAATTCAATGGTATTGTTTGGCAGGTGTTGGATTGGAATGAACCTGCCATTAATTTTTATAAAAAATATGATGGGGTGAGTTTTGATAATGGATGGCTCAATTGTTCAATAATTTTTTAGATTCAAAAAAGAATGACAGAAAAAATAACAATGGGTACAGATGGCCAATTAATCGTACCCGATAATCCAATCATACCTTTCATTGAAGGAGATGGAATTGGTCCGGATATTTGGAAAGCAAGTGTTCGTGTTTTTGATGCAGCAATTGAAAAAGCCTATGAAGGAAAAAAGAAGATTGAATGGCTTGAAGTTTTAGCAGGCGAAAAAGCATTTAACCAAACAGGAGAATGGATGCCCCACGCAACTATGAATGCTTTCAAAAAATACCTGCTCTCAATTAAAGGTCCGCTTACAACTCCTGTTGGCGGTGGCATACGCAGTCTGAATGTGGCTTTGCGGCAGGAGCTGGATCTGTATGTTTGTCTGCGCCCGGTAAAATATTTTGAAGGCGTGCCCTCCCCTATGTGGCAACCCGAAAAAGTGAACATGGTAATTTTTAGGGAGAACACAGAAGATATTTATGCAGGAATTGAATACATGACAGGTACGCCGGAAGCAAAAAAATTGCTGGACTTTTTACAGAATGAATTGCATGTAAAAAATATCCGCTTTCCTGAAACAACTTCGTTTGGAATTAAACCGGTTAGCAAAGAAGGTTCTGAAAGATTGATACGTTCCGCAATAGAATTTGCAATTGCCAACAAAATGCCTTCCGTAACAATTGTGCACAAAGGCAACAT
>JAQBNL010000037.1 GCA_028288585.1 Chitinophagaceae bacterium
TGACAGTGCCTGCTGCGATGGGGCCAACCCCGTTCTGTGCACTGAAGTAATTTCCATTGGTAAGTGCCGGTAAGGTATAAGGGCTGCATTGCTGTACATTACCCGGGGCGTCTGCTACAGGTGTTGTAATGTTTACGGTAAAGCTGTGCTCATCGGAACAGCCTGCAGTGCCTGCATATACATAAATGGTTTGGTTGGGGCTGCTGACAGTGCCTGCTGCGATCGGACCTACCCCGTTCTGTGCACTGAAGTAATTTCCATTGGTGAGTGCAGGTAAGGTATAAGGACTGCATTGCTGTACATTGCCCGGTGCATCTGCGGTTGGTGTTGTGATGTTCACGGTAAAACTGTGCTCATCTGAACAGCCCGCCGTGCCGGCATATACATAAATGGTTTGGTTGGTGCTGATGACAGTGCCTGCTGTTATTGGACCAACCCCGTTTTGTGCACTGAAGTAATTTCCATTGGTGAGTGCCGGTAAGGTATAGGGACTGCATTGCTGTACATTGCCCGGGGCGTCGGCTACAGGTGTTGTGATGTTTACGGTAAAGCTGTGCTCATCGGAACAGCCTGCTGTGCCTGCATATACATAAATGGTTTGGTTGGTGCTGATGACAGTGCCTGCTGCGATGGGGCCAACCCCGTTCTGTGCACTGAAGTAATTTCCATTGGTAAGCGCCGGTAAGGTATAAGGACTGCATTGCTGTACGTTGCCCGGGGCATCGGCGATTGGTGTTGTGATGTTCACGGTAAAGCTGTGCTCATCGGAACAGCCTGCTGTGCCTGCATATACATAAATGGTTTGGTTGGTACTGATGACAGTGCCTGCTGCTATTGGTCCAACCCCGTTCTGTGCACTGAAGTAATTTCCATTGGTAAGTGCCGGTAAGGTATAAGGACTGCATTGCTGTACATTGCCAGGGGCGTCTGCGGTTGGTGTTGACGTAATAACAACACTTACCTGGGTTCTTCCGCTTTCACATCCACCGCTGGTTTGACTAACATAATAATTGCCCGCTGTAAGAGGTGTGGAAGAAGCCAACGGAGAACCATTCGCTGCAACAGTATACCACTGAAGATTGCTTCCCGTTGCTGTAAGGTTGGCAACCGTTGGATTGGATGCACTGCAAAATGATTGCGTACCTGCTGCTGCCGGTAAAGGCGTCTGGATTATACTAACCGTCACCTGCTGAATATCGTAACAGCCCGTGGTTGTGTTGGTAAGTTTAATAAAATACACGCCTCCCGTTGTAATGGCAGCAGGATTGCTTACAGCAGTAGTGGCTGTTGCATCTGTCCAATAAGATAGTGTACCGGCATCGCTGCCTGATGTAACGGCGGCTGCTGTAATATTTACTGAACCGGGCGGGCATACCGTGGCCGGATTGGTTATGGTGAGTACCGGCTTATTATTAATGGTAACTGTTACCGGCTTAATATCTGTACAACCTGATGCTGTGGTCTGCTTAATATAATAGGCCCCGCTCTTATTTACCTGGTCAGGGTTATTTAACGGCCCTGTTCCATTTGCATTTTTATAATATTCAAATGTACTGCCGGCGCTGCTGCCTGCTGTAACTGCCGGATCTGTAAGATTTACTGTTGCCGGTGCACATACGGGTGCAGGATCTGTTATAAAGAATGCCGGCACCGTCATTGTTACGGGTGCAGATGTTACAGAACAGTTATTGGCGTCGGTTACCTTTACCGTGAAATCGCCGGAGGTGGAAACATTGTATGTATTGGAATTGCTGCCCACAGGATTTACCCCCGAATACCATTGATAGGTTAATCCCGTTGTTGCCCCTGTTACATTTGCCGTTAAGGTGGTAGTGGTACCCACACAAACAGTAGTAGAAGGGGCACTGATGGCTACACTTACCTGTGTGTACTGGCCGATTGTTACGCTAACTGATTCATTGCAACCTGTACCATCTTTTACTGATATATTATAATTACCCGGCGCTAAGCCCGCAAATGTTGGAGAGCTTTGATACGTATTGTTTATCCCATACGTATACCCGCTGCCACTGCCGCCGCTTACATTGTTAACGGCAATGGTTCCATTGTTACCCTGGTAACAGTTTTTTGTAGCTGTTGTGCTGAATATTATTTGGGATGATGTGGTAAGCTGGATGTCCTGTAACTTAACAGTGCAGCCATTGGCGTCTTTAACCCATACAGGATAGGTGCCTGATGTAAGATCTATAATTACATTACTGGTTTGGTATACAGAATTATTCAATGAATATTGTAAAGTACCTGTACCGCCCGAAGCTGTAATGGTTATCGTTCCATTATCATCACCATAGCATTTTAAAGGTTTTGTTATGGCTGCCGTACCTGTAATGGCTGCCGGCTCTGTTATAGTAAACGACAGGATCGTTGAACAGTTTTGCGGGGCATCATTATCGGTTACAGTAACCGTATAATTGCCGGGCGCAAGATTGGTGATGGAAGAATTAGTGCCGATGATGGTACCTGATGAATTCTTCCAGGCATATTTATATGCAGGTAAACCGCCTGAAACTGTAACAGATGCCGTACCGTCATTTGCGCCATTGCATTTTACATTCGTTTTATTAACGGATGCGGTCATTGCCACGTGGTATTGCACCGGCCCTGCTCCATCTGTTACAGTAGTGTTGTTGCAGGTTGCCACCCTGTACAAATATTTCCCGTCATACGTTGCATTGGGGGAAAAATCCCTTGTTGTAATGCCTACCACCAATGTATATCCTGCAGGATATACTGAATTGGTATTGCTTACATACCATGCGTAAGTAACCCCCTGGGCACAGCCTGCCGCATCTGACCCCTGGATAATTACAACACAATTATTGCTTACGGTACTGATGGTATTATTGGTTATGGCCCCGCAGGCATTAACGGTTACCGTTACATTTTGAATACGGGTACAACCGTTGGGCGCAGTAAGTGTAAAGGTGTATGTTACATTTACAGGGCCGCTTGTAGTATTAACCAAGGTTTCGTTTATGGATGCTGTATTGCCTGTAGCTGTCGCATTGCTGATACCCGCTACTGCAGGCCGTGTCCAGCTGAACGTGGTACCGGTTATAGAACTAATAGCAGTATAAGTAAAAGCAAAATTACTGCATACCGCCGGTGGCGTAGTGGAACTGGTTAAAGATGGCTTTTGATTTACGATTATATCAACTGTTTGTTTTCCGTAACAACCGGTTGCATCTGTACCTGTTACTGTATAAGTTGTATTTGTTGTTGGTGATGCTGTTACAGTTGCACCTGTGGTTGGTGATAAGTTGGTTGTAGGGGTCCATGTAAAAGTTGCTGCAACATTTGCACTTGCTGTTAATACTACATTATCACCCGAACAAATAGTTGGAGCAGCCGGGTTTACCGTTACTATAGGCGAAGGTTTTACCGTAACGGCTATATCCAGTTCGGGTGTACCACATGTAGCGTTAGCATCTTTATAAATAGCATAAATATGATACAATCCCGGATTGTTCCAGGTAACAGTAAGTTTCTGCGGATTTGCCGTGTAAGAGTTTATTGTCAGACCATCTGTAGGATCAAATGTATATGAATAGTTTCCGAAATTGCTTCCGGGGGAAACCATATAAGTGGCAGGAGACCCTGCGCATACTTCGGTTGGACCTGTAAAAGTAAGGGCCGGCGGGGCCGGTTGCACTGTCACATTTATTTGGGCGGTGGCTATGCAGCCGGGAGAAGTGGCAGCGGTAACAGTATAAGTTCCCGAAGCGGCTGTAGTTACAGCATCAATATAAGGGTTTTGATCAGTTGAAGCAAAACCATTTGGCCCCGACCAGCTATAGCTTACACCCGGCGTAGTGGAACTTGCATTTAAAAATAATACAGTGCCTGCACACGGATTACCAGCCGTTAAGCTAAGGTCTGGTTGAGAAACCGTAACAACCGTTGCAGCAGAAGTTGAAGAACAATTGCCGCTACTGTTTTTAACTGTGTAAGACCCGGCTGCTGTAGCCGTAATACTTTGCGTGTTTTGCCCTGTTGCCACATTATTCAGGTACCATTGGTTACCTGAATTGGAAGAAGAAGTAAGCGTTACACTCCCCCCGGGACAAAAGCTAACCGGGCCGGAAGCTGAAATAGTGGGTACAGGGGGAGATGCCTGTACATTAAAATTGGGTGATTTTCCTGCACCTGTACTTCCATCAAACGTAGGGCTTGAAGAACTTAGTGCAATATTATAATTTCCTGAGGCGGTGCCGGGGATTGTAATGGTGCCGGTAACACCTGTGTTTGTACAGGTGTTCTGCTTACAAAAATTATATGCGTTTAAGTTTAAAGTGCCAATGGCTGTATATGGCCCGCTGCCACCGGGGCTGCTGAGGTAAACGGTAAAATCGGTATTGCTGCTAAAGTGCACAGGGTTACTGCTAACGTTGGTTGCATTAAAAGTTACGGTAACATCTTTACCCGCACATACTGGCGTAACGTTCACATTGGTTACCGTAATGGTTTGGGCAATAGTAGTATCTGAAAAAAATGCAAGAAACAGAATGGGAACAAAAAATGCAAATACCTTTAATATATTACATGAACGGGCAATGCGCCGGTAAATTTGAACAATATTTTTAAAGGTATAATTCATTCAAGTCAATAAATCTGTAAAAGCCGTAAAGGTTATGGCCTACATAGGGATATTGACTAAATGCTTTAAGAAATGCATATTTGTTATGGCTTATAAAATAGAGGTGAATCTCAATTTTGTAAAGAATGCCAAATGTTTTTCAAGAGGTGGAAAGTTAGCCGGGGCTTTAATAGAATATTACGTCATCCGTAAACGACTTTTAAGTAGCTGTAAAATTAATATCTTTTTCTTATAATCAAATTGTTTTGCGAAGTGTTTTTAAAATCATCCACCTGATAAACAATTATCATTCATTTAAAAGGAAGTACGGTATAAAAATTATATCAAATCATTTACTGTACAGCATTTGATAGCTATCACCTTCCCGTATTATGCTGTATATAATAAATGCATCCTTACAATCTTAATTAGCAAAATTCATGTACTCAAATTGAGTATTTTTAAAAATAATATCCACAAAAGTTTGGTTGCAGCATAAAAGCCCCTATTTTCGTATTGCTAATTTATCCAATCTCATTAGATTAACTGCATTCCTTCATCCTTGTACAACATAGCATCATAAAAAATTACCAGGACTAATCCCCCGATTTTTTAAGCTAACAAAAAACACGAAAAGAATTTACAGGCCTATTGTCTTTACATTTTTATCGTCCGCTTGCTAAACACCTCTACAAATCTCAGGGAAATTATTGCCAACGATAATGAAAATATTAATTTTTATAACCCTTCTTACACATTTAAAAATCTATTTTATTAAACAATTAAAACTTACACATTTATGAAAAAGATCTTACTTATTGCAACATTTTTTGTTGCTGCTTACGCTGTAAAAGCACAAGGAAACGGTAGCCCGGTTCCAACTCCGGGTACTCACGTTAATGCTGATGATATTACTTACACTATCACTACTGCAATACATGGTGGGAATCATGGTAATGGTGAAGGTGGAAGCGCAACCTTGCTTATTGAGGGGTATTTTGTTGGCCTTGGTTCCTCTGCCAAAGTAACAACTCCTCCAACTATTAATTATTACTCAATTGATGCCACTTTTACTGTTCACAGGGATTGCGGACCAAACCCAGGTGGTAATTTTCCTCCAGGCTTAAGCCATGACAAGACTAAAGCTGTTGCTGTTGGAAGTACTCCTATTACAAGAAACGGTAGAATGCCATGGTCACTATCATTGCATGCAAACGGCTTGTTTTGCCCTCCTCCTTTTGTAGGAGCGACCTATAGCTATGAATTTTCTGTTGAGGAAGGCGATGAAGGATTTAAGGTTAACAACCATTGGGTTCCTTTAAAGTAATTTTATAAAATAATAATTTTTAACCCCGCAATAGCGGGGTTTTTTTTGGCTGTTTAAACAGTGTTGTAAGCGCTCACTTTATTTTATAATTATCTTCGTTTTCATGATCAGGAAATTTTTTATCATACTGCTTCTTTTCAATATTAGTTTTGTTTCAACAGCCCAGGATGTTTACAATATTAAGATTACCCTTACGCCCATTAAAAACCACTATATCTATTTAGGATATTATGGTGATAAAACATTTTCCGTAAAAGATTCTGCATTTTTAAACAATAAAAGTGAAGGTGTATTTAAAGGAAACAAAAAATTAAATGATGGAATGTATTCCATCGCCTACCCCGGCGGGCTGTTTTATTTTTTAGTAGATAAGAATTATAAATTCAGTATAACAACAAATACAGCATCTATTGATAAAATAAAATTTACCGGCTCACCGGAGAATACTGTTTTTGTAAATTACCTTAAGTACCGCAATAAAAATAATGAGTTATTGCATGGGTTGCGAACACTGTACCGAACTGCACATGATCCGCTGGATTCTGCAAGTCTGATCAAAGAGATCAATGATACATTGCAAAGCATGCAAAGGTACAGGGAGCATCTTGTAAAGAAATATCCTAAGAGTTTTTTTGCATCCATGCTTAAAACCCGCCAGGACACAACGTTATCGCCCTATTATCCTGCTGCTGCTGCCAATTTTTTTGCTGAAAGATTTACTCCCTACCTGGTAGCGCATTATTGGGATGGCGTACAATTTTATGATACCGCTTTACTGAAAACACCAGACTTTGACAACAGGCTGGATAATTATTTTGATTACTACATTCCTCAAAATACTGACTCAGTAAATAAAAAAATTGACTGGATGATGAGTTATGCCGGCGCTAATGAACAAACAGAAAGATTTTTTTTATCGTACTTTTTAAACCGCTACTATAACCCAAAACAGACATGGCAGGAACAGGTATTGATACACATTTTTGAAAAATATATTGCGCAGAAAAATTATCCCTGGCTGGCAGCAAAAGATAAACAGCAGGTGGCTGACTGGGTCTTTAGGTTGATGGCCAATGCAGCCGGAAAGCCTGCAGCAGATATTGAGCTGCCTGATACAGCTAGCGTAAAAACAATTTTATACAATTTAAAATCTCCCTATACACTTGTTGTTTTCTGGAACCCGCTCTGCAGCCATTGTAAAATAGTGCTGCCACAGCTTGACAGCTTTTACACAGCAAAATGGAAAGCCACAGGCTTACAATTTTTTGCTGTTGCCATGCAGGTCAGGGATACCAGGGAAATATGGCTAAGTGTTATTAAAGAACTGCATCTTAACATGTGGAATCATGTATATTATTCCATAGCCGAAGAAAACCAACGTATCGCAAAAGGAATGGCAACCTATACCCAATTATACAATGTATCCATTTTTCCTACCTTATATCTTTTGGATAAAGACAAAAAAATAATTGCTAAAAATTTAACGCCGGAACAACTGGATGAAATATTGAGGTACAGAAAATAAAAGCCCCCTCCATCTCTCCGCCTAAGGCGGAGAACTTTGCAAGTGCATACTGTTTAGCGATAAAAAAAATGTTTTGAGATCTTATCTTTCTGAACATCCAAAAAATCATACAGGTACGGGGTGGACGGGAAGGATTTCTCTCCCGGTATTTCGGGATTAAAATAACGAAAGTTCCGAAATTATGAACTGGTTTGATGTAACATTTGTAATCTTACATTAGTGAATATATTTTAATTAAATTTGTACTAATGGAATTGAAAAAAGTAAATATTGATTTTAAAGTAATGCATCAGGCGCTTAAACAAAGTGTAAGGGATAAAGCTATTAAAGCCGGCTCCACTATTGTTTATTCCAAAGATGATCAATTAATAGAAGAAGATCCCAAAACACAATTAAAACGGACTCTCAAAAAAGTGTATCATCTTTAATGCCCATCTTATATATTTTGGGAGGCCCTAACGGCGCAGGAAAAACTACCTACTATTATACCGCTCTTAATAAACTTTTTATTAATCAACAACTTCCTTTTGTTAATCTTGATGTTATTGCTAAAGATGAAATGGGAGGCTACTCGCCCGAAAATTTTGCAAGTGCAGAAATGATATATCGTGAAAGAATAAGCAAGTTGCTGAAAGCCGGTGATGATTTTATGATTGAAAGTAATCTTGCCAAAAGCTCAGACTATGAATGGATTGAAAAAATGATAAAGTATGGTTATGAAGTAATTTTATTTTTTTTATGCACTAATGATGTAAACATTAATATTAATAGAGTACAAAGAAGAATAAAAGAAGGAGGACACGATATTCCCGCAGAGATTATTATACACAGGTATAAAATGGGTCTTGTTTATTTAAGGGGTAAATTGCATTTATTTAAGGAGACTTTTTTATTGATAATTCTGCCGATGAGGCGATAGAAGCAGGAAACATTAAGGAAGGCAAATTAACTGAACTTATTCCAGAATCTCCTGAATGGCTTAATGAGGTTTTATATATTGCGAAAAAAAGGAAGAACGATTAAAGAGCTGATTGTTCAGTTTTAGCAGGATGATTTTGTCGCATAAATCCTGTTGAAGAACATTGGCAACCGGAGTGGATTGCAATTTGTTTTAAAAAAAAATGTATACTCAACTTAAGTATTTTTTAATTATAGCAACACATTTTATTGTTATCATAAAAAATATTTTTATATTCGGCATAGCAAAAACATCCAATCGTCTTTACAGAATAACTATTCTTCCCTCCCCGAAAATTAACCTATAAAAATTACCAGGCTTTTTAATTTTTCCTGCTAACCATTTGCACGAATCCCGGCCTTTGCAAGATCCGTATATTATTGTGTAACACACCTGCCGCCTGCTTTTCAACTTTCCATCCTGTAAAAAATTTTTACAATACTTTTTTTACCTGCTACACACACTAACCATATTTATCACTTTAAACTTACACATTATGAAAAAAAACTTTCAAACTTTTGCGCTGATCATGATCGCATTATTCAGTGCAGGTTTTGCTACTGCACAAACCAGCGGCACCCATTTTTTAGATGTGCCAACCGTTACTGCCAACAGTAATGGATCAGTAACCGTAAGCGGCTCTATTGTGGGCCTGGGTAATATAAGAACTGTAACGATAGATGTGGATGTAGTCATCTCATTTCACATCGATTGTTATAACAGGCGCAGCCACCAGGTGTATGGGCAAAGCGATGATGTATATAATGCACATGCAACAGGCAGTGCCCAGGTAGATAAAAACGGCCGTGCAAATTTTGCCGTTACTGCATGGTCATCCAGCACAGCCTGCCAGCCAGCGCCGCCTGCAGGATTTTACAGTATCTTATCCAATGTTAGCTCCAACGGTGGCACCGTATCCGGAGCCGGTATCAGCTGGAGCTGGTAAAAAATCTGTTTTAATTTTTAAGCCCTGCCATGCGGGGCTTTTGTGGCTGATGGCGGCAGAAAAAACACCTATACTCAACTTGAGTATTTTAAATTTATAGGTGACCAAAATTTTTGTACAATCAAAAAATTAGCTTTACTTACAGTACTTTCCAAAAGCATCCTTACCAAAAATAACTGCAACACCTCTCTCTTTTTTTCACCGTATCCATTATCCCCTATAAGATATTTTTTTTGCTGAAGCACCAATTCTATCTGCATTGATTTAGTCCATTGATACGTAAGCACGGCAATACATCTCTGCAGCGATCTTTCAAAAATGTATTCCGATCATCCTTCTGCCAAAGCCAGGGCTGTACTGCTGTTTCAAACTAATTACGGGTAAAAATTTAAATAATTATTACGCATTCTTCTTTATCCCGCTGATAAACCTCACCTTTTCTTCTGCACGAAAAATTGTAATGTATTTTTTCATTTTAAAATAATTAATCATGAAATCTACTTTAACATGCAGGCAATTGCAAAACCGGAAACATGTAAACATCTTCCGTTATTTTTCAGGAATTGTATTTCTTTTTGCGGGCTTATTTTTTACGATCACGAGCGCTGCCCAAACCGGCTGTAAAACAGGTTGTACTTCCAATGACGTTCAAATTAAAAGAGCTTACTTAGTTGATGCCGGAGGAAATGCACTTAGCACCAATTGTACATATGGAGATGCGATTACTGCCTATTTAGCATTGGATCTAACTGCAAGTACACCCAGGGTTGGTGTAAGTATATCCGGCAATGTAAAAATTCATGGAACGGAAACAATAGTTTCCGGCGGGGCACTTGCAAGATGCTTCTCAAATTCATTAATATCAACTTCAACTAATCCAACAACCCGGGTAATATATCCTGACCCAATTACCTGGACCTGCGGAACTTCAATTGACCTGAAAAATGTTTTTATTGCATGGGGAACCGGTAATACCAACTTTTGTACAGGCACGGCAGCACAATGCCCTGCAACTTCATCAAAATGCTGGAGCCAACCTATTGCAGGTTATATTCCTGTTGTGAGTTATCCATGTGTTCCGGCAGGTATCACATCTACTACCCCTGCCGATGATGCTGAATGTGAAGGAGGAACAGCATCTTTTACGGTGGCTTACTCAGGCGGGTCGGGTACACCAACCATACAATGGCAGGTAAAAGCTCCTGCAGCCACTTCATTTACCAATATAAGCGGTGAAACTTCTGCAACATTAACGCTGAATAATGTTGCTGCTTCTAAAAATGGTTACCAATACCATGCAGTACTAACAAGCACTTCAGAAAGTAACCAATCCTGTACTGCTACCAGCAGAGATGCTACATTAACGGTGTATTCGAACCCCGGTACAATAACAGTAACTACAGTAAACCCAACCTGTTCTTCCAGTACAGGTACGGTAACAGTGTCATCACCTGTTGATGATGTAAATAACGATTATGAATATCAATATAACAGCGACCCTTACGGAGACAGTCCCGGCCCGTTCACTTTTACTGCAGGCGCAGGTTATAGCATAACTGTTAGAAGAAAAAATACTACCTGCACATCAAGTACATCATGCGCCGGAGAAACTCTCCGTACTTCTTCTATTCTTTCGCAGCAACAAAGCTCTAAAGGAGTTTCGTCCACTGTTAAACCCATATCACCTGCAACCGCTATAGCACCTGTTAATATTGATCTGTCTTCTTCACAAACCAATGTAAAAGCTTATCCAAATCCATTTAATGATAAAGTAAAATTTGTAGTAACCTCTGAAAAAGCCGGTATCGGAATGCTGGAAATATTTAATACCCTCGGGCAAAAAATTATAACGGTTTACCAGGGATTAATACCGGCAGGTATTAACAACTTTGAATTGAGCTTACCCGGGCAGAATTATGCTAACCTTATCTACAGATTTAGAATGGGCGAAAAGAAAATAACAGGAAAATTATTACAGGTGAATCAATGATTATTTAATTCATTTTTAAAAATTAAGAGCCGTCTCATTATTAATGAGGCGGTTTTTATTGCATGCAAACACCCCAAAAAAATGGTATACTCAACTTGAGTATTTTTTATTTAATGCACCATATTTTTTTGCGGTATCAAAAACTTAGTTTTACTTACATCCACTTTCCAAAAACATCCTTTAGCAAAACTAACTGCAAATTGCTTCTCTCTTTTTACCACGTTTATCCATTATCCCGCTAACAGAATTTTGATGAATACGCCGATTCTTTCTGAATGAATTTTCCCCCAGGTTCATACTGTAAGTTTTGGAATGAGGTTTTCTAAACCCCCTTGCAGGTAAAGTATATCTGCCAACAGCTTCGTGTATTATTTATTTTTTATAGGCTAACTAAAGCCAACCTAAAACTTACATTTATGAGAAAAATTTTTCTTTGGAAGCGATTGATTGCTTCGATGGTGATTACATTTTTTATTGGCACTATAAACGTGCATGCTCAAAGCACTTATGTACTTGGCCCACTTGATGGTCAGAATGGATGGAATGGCGGTAGCCCTTGTGGAACATTTGTTAACTCTGGAACTGGCGACGCTGATGTAGTTAATACAGTAACTCATACGGGTTGCCAATCATGGTATTACAAACATGGGTATAACAGTCCCGGTTGTGGAACTCCGTTTAGTCCTGTTGTTGCATCAGTTGGAGCACTTCAGTATTCAACACAGGGTAATCAATCAATTATTAAACTTTCATTTAAAGCTGCCGCCCTTAACGATGGATCAAAAATTAATATTTATGAAGGATCTGTTAACAGAGATGATCGTACAGGCGCAAACCTATATATTGAAAATATGGCAGATGGTACCGTGCAGTTATTCATGTTTAGGTCTGATGATATTGATTTATCGGCCCAGGAAATAATAGGAAATTATCCGGCTAATGTATGGAATACTGTAGAAATGATCACCGATTATCCTGTAACAAATGGGAGTGACCGCACTACATGGGGTACAACAAAATATTATGTAAACGGGACTTTAGTGTTTACTGAAACAACATGGCCTCATTGGTACAGATATAAATTAGGATACGATTATGCACCCGGTTCCAGTATAAAATTTGTTACTTATACACCAAGTGGTGACGCTACTAGGTCCGGATTTTACATTGATGATGTTAGCATGACTGTTAGAAATACAATCACTAATACAACAATTGCAACCTTTAGTACAGGGTTTGAGCCTATAGGAAGCAATACTTATTATCCTGATACTGATGGGGATGGTTATGGGGCCGGCCAAGGGGTAGCTTTTTGTTCCGCAACAGCGCCAACAGGTTATTCAGCAAACAATACAGATTGTGATGATAATAATGTTGCGGTTAATACTAATTGTAATCTAGCTGCAAACTGTTCTTACAGCAATGATTTCTCGGCACCTGTTTTTACAGGCCCAACAAAAGCTTCCAACGTTTGGTATACAGATCGGTACGCACCTGCAGGATTTGCATCACCGGCAACAACACCTGCTCCAAATAACAGACCTAATACTTTAAAAGAATCAATATCAGCTGCTAATGCACAAACAACTGCTAACGCATTTTATAATACACAAGGCAGGATTTATGATATGGGCAATGCAACTATCTATACGGAGATAATGCTGTATGTACCACAGTCTTGGGCATCAACAGGCCGCCGCATGGCTGGTTTCTGGGCAACTTTATTCAACAGCAGTAATGGCATAGCCGGATGGCCAAATATTGAGTTTACCAGCGATGGTAGTAAACCACGTTTTACTGCATATAATAACGGAGCAGTGATGAACATGGGATTACCTACAGGATTTACGTATAATAGCTGGATAAAACTAAGCATGACACTTTTAGCTAATGGCAATATTCTTTATACAGCGGGTAATATTCAAAAAACTGGAGGTGCTTATGGAACCTTCAAGCCTGTACGGCTTGGTAATGTAATCCTGGAAGGATTCAATACTCCTGCAGGTGTAAATTATGATATCTACTGGGATGATTTTGCTTATCATTGTTATGCACCCTGTGCCAGCGGAGATGTCACAATGTGTTATAATGGAACAACATATTGCGTAAAGCAAAAAGATGTTGCTAAAAAACAAAGCCAGGGTTATGTATTGGGTGAATGCACTACTACTACAACAAGTTCTATCACTTACAGTCGCACTAATATCCGCACCGAACTTATTGAGGCTGCCATTAACAATGTTGTCAATAAACCAAAGGCATTCACTCTTTCCAACTTCCCTAATCCTTTCAGCACAACAACAAAAATTAAATTTGATGTGCCTGTAAGCGGCAAGGTGATTTTAAAAGTGTATAATACAAAAGGCCAGGCAGTGGCAACACTTTTTGAAGGAATTAAAAACCCCGGATCATACACTATTGATTTCGATGGTTCTGCACTTGGTTCCGGCGTTTATTATTGCAAGCTTGCTTCTGCTGATGTACTTACAGTAGTTACACAAAAGCTGGTAATTATAAGATAGATCTTTTAAAGATTTTTTTGATACCCAAGGGCGGCTTTAAAGCCGCCCTTTTTATTTCCCTGATCTCCCTAAAAGGAGTAGTGTACCGGTTCCGGTTTAATAACCACACATTCCTGTATTATATATCTGGGAAAATCTGTGTGATCCGTGGCAAAAATTTTTAAACTGAAACGCTATCCAAAGGGAGACTTAGCAAGTACTTTTCTATTGATCACTAAAAATAGTGCCGGCATTTTGTGTGGTTATCTCTTCCACTTCTTCAATAGGAATATTTTTTATTGCTGCAATTTTTTGCACTACATATTTTAAATAACTGCTTTCATTTCTTTTGCCCCTGAAGGGAACCGGCGTTAGATACGGAGCATCAGTTTCAAGAACGATATGTTTAATATCTATCTCTTTTATTACTTCTGCCAGCCCTGAATTTTTGTAAGTGATAACGCCGCCGATACCCAGGTAGAACCCTGTACCTGTTATATCCAGTGCATTTTGCAGCGTACCGCTAAAGCAATGAAAAATTCCACGCAGGTTTTTACCCTGGTATTCTTTTACCACATCAATGCTTTCCTGCATAGCATTTCTTGTATGCAATACAACCGGCAGGTTAAACTGTAATGCCCATTCTATTTGCTTATGAAAGCTTTCATATTGCAGGCCCGTAAAAGTTTTATCCCAATAAAAATCCAGGCCTATCTCTCCTATGGCAGCAAATTTTCTTTTTTGCAGCCAGTGGTAAACCATATCCAGTTCTTCTTTATAATTTTCTTTTACTGAGCATGGATGCAGCCCCATCATGGCAAAACATTTACCGGGATATTTTTCTTCAAGGGCTAACAGGTTACCTGTTTCGGTGCTGTCAATGGCCGGTAAATAGAATTTTTCAACGCCTTCTTCCCCGGCTCTTTTTATTACTTCATCAATATCAGCAGCAAAATCGCTTAAGTAAAGATGTGTATGGGTATCAATTATCATTGGTGCAAAGGAAGTAAATATTCATGCAAGGAAGAAGGAGCCAGGGATGTTTTTCGGGCATCATAACTGCTTTTGCAACCAGGCGTGTAAGGCAAAAAATAATATTTGGATTGATTAAAAAAGTATTTATCTTTCATACAGTTTTCATAGGGTACGGATTAAAAACGGGCCAGGGTGTCTACCCCGGCCCACTTTATTGAAAAAAGCTGCGGTGCCCCTCTAACCCTTCGATAAACTCAGGGAATAACTCTCCGCCTGAGGCGGAAGACTTCCAAAGCCTCATTATTATTTATAATTCTTTTCTTTTGATGTAAATTTTTTCTCATAGTTTATTTTGATTAACTATTAATTCTATAGAGGAATACTTTTAAATTCAAATCCCTTTTCTGTAAAATATTGCAACACTAATGGTAATGAATAACGAAGCCTCTCCAATGCTTTTTGGCTATCATGAAAAACAACAACAGAACCTTGCCCCGCATTTTTCACCACAGTGAGATAACATTCTTCTCCTGTAACATCTTTATCAAAATCACCGCTTAATACAGTCCACATAATTGGTTTTAATTTATATTTTTCTCCCTTCAACTGTTTCAGCTGGAACTTTGTAATTTTTCCATAAGGCGGCCGGAATAAATTGCTGTCGATTATTTTTTTTGCTTTATAAATATTATCCAGGTATTCTTTGTCATTTACTTTCCACCCATTTAAATGGTTGTAGGTATGATTGCCAACCGCATGTCCTTCTTCAATAATTTTTTTATAGATGCCAAAATGTTCTTCTACATTTTTACCTATGCAAAAAAAAGTCGCCCTGGCATTATATTTTTTTAATTCGTCCAGCACAAAGGGCGTTGCAACAGGATGCGGCCCATCATCAAAAGTGAGGTATAAATTCTTTTGCTCCGTTTTAATTTCCCATATACATTCAGGATACATTTTTTTAAGAAGCCATGGAGCTTTTACCAGGTAGAACATGGGTGCAATTTAGTTTAAGGTTTAAAAGGTTCCAAAGGTTTAAAAGGTTTATACCTTGCGTGTTGAACATTGAATGTTCAGGTAAGAAAACCAGGGGAGAGAGGAAAATTTTATCTTTACAGTAATATGAGCAAGAAAGTTAGAGTACGATTTGCGCCAAGCCCTACAGGCGGATTACATTTGGGAGGTGTGCGGACGGTTTTATATAATTATCTTTTTGCCAAACAGCATGGCGGAGATTTTATTTTACGGATAGAAGACACTGACCAAAGCCGCTATGTGGAAGGCGCAGAACAATACATTATTGATTGCCTTAACTGGTGTGGATTACATCCTGATGAAGGTCCGCATGTGGGAGGTGAATATGCACCATACAGGCAAAGTGAGCGAAAAGATCTTTATAAAAAATATGCAGCGCAACTGGTGAAAGATGGCTACGCTTATTATGCTTTTGATACGCCTGAAGAAATTGAGGCGATGAGAGAAAAGCAAAGGGCTGAAGGAAAACATACACTACATTATGATCATCATGTTCGCTACAATATGCGAAACTCTTTGAATTTAATGCCTGCAGAAACACAACAACTTTTAGATGCAGGAACCCCCTATGTTATAAGAATAAAAGTGGAACCCAATGAAGTGATTCATTTTGAAGACATGATAAGAGGCAGGGTTGAATTTAATACAGAAAATATTGATGATAAAGTTTTATTGAAGGCGGATGGAATGCCTACCTATCATTTAGCTGTAGTGGTTGATGATCATTTAATGAAGATAACACATGCCTTCCGCGGAGAGGAATGGCTGCCCAGTGCACCTGTTCATATTTTACTTTGGAAATATTTGGGATGGATAGATGATATGCCTGAGTGGGCGCATCTTCCATTGATATTAAAACCGGATGGTAACGGAAAGCTTAGCAAGAGAGATGGCGACAGGCTTGGGTTCCCGGTGTTTGCCATGAACTGGACCGACCCAAAAACAGGTGAGCTTATTCATGGTTTTAAAGAACTTGGATTTTTACCGGAGGCATTTTTAAATCTCTTAGCTGTACTCGGATGGAACGACGGAACGGAACAGGAAATATATTCTCTTGATGAATTAATTGAAAAATTTTCTATTGAAAGAGTGCATCATGCAGGCGCAAAGTTTGATTATGAAAAAGCTAAGTGGTTCAATCATGAATGGATAAAAAAATTACCGGTTTCACGTTTCACGTCTCACGTTTCAAGTTTGTTTAAGGAGAAAGGAATTACAATTACTGATGAAGAAAAGTTTATAAAAGTTTTAGAGCTGGTAAAAGACCGCTGCACATTGCTCACTGATTTTTATGAGCAGTCCGTTTTCTTTTTTGTAGCTCCCGCAACTATTGATATTGATTCCATCAAACCAAAATGGAATGAGAACAAACAAATGTTTTTTGTTGAATTGATAAGGGCTTATAATTTATTACAGCAATGGGATCATAATGATCTTGAAAATACTTTTAAGGAAATTGCTGCTGCACATCAATTAAAAACGGGAGAACTAATGTTACCATTACGCATTATGCTGGTTGGCGGTAAGTTTGGGCCCGGTGTATTTGATATTGCTTCGGTGATAGGGAAGGAAGAAACGGTGGAGAGGATTGAGAAAACATTATCTGAACTGGGATAAATGGGATTAAAGGAATAATGAGATCTGGAATAACGGGCCATAGCGAAAATTTATTTCTCATAATTCCCATGCATCCCAAAAATCCCGGTTCAGACCAATTACCCCTGCTTCTCCATCATCTCAACAATTTCTTTCCAATCGGGATTATATAATTCTGTAAGATGCTCCACATCTTTTTTCTCCAGCCTGGTGATATCTTTTGTATTCTCAATAGCATGTTGCGGTGTTCTTATCCCGGGTATCACTGTGCTCACAGCATCAAAACTCAAAATGAAACTTAATGCCAGCGAGGTTTTGCTGATATTATATTTTTCACAAAGAGTCCAGACTTTTTCTTCAAGAATTTTATTTGTCCTGCTGATAATATCCTTTGTTAATCTGAATTTCCTGTGGTCATCTTCTGAAAATTTTGCATCTTCTTTAAATTTTCCTGTGAGCAATCCAAACTGCAAAGGCATGCGTGCAATTATTCCATAACCGTTTTTGTGTGCGGCTTCCATAACAGGCAATGCTTTTTGATTGATAAGATTAAATACCAATTGAAAACCTTCTGCAGATCTTTTCTCCATTAAATAATTTGCTTCCGCTTCAGGATAAAAAGTATTTAATGATAATCCCCAATGCCTGATTTTCCCTTCTTTCTTTAAAACTTCCATCGCTTCTATGCACTGTTCACTTTCAAAATGCTGCATACGTGCAGAATGCAATTGGTAGAAATCAATGAAATCTCTTTTTAATCTTTGCAAACTTTTTTCACAGGCTTCTATTATGTATTCTTGTGAATAATCCAGTTGTATCTTATCATCAATGGCACGATGACCCACTTTTGTTGCAATGATCGCTTCTTTATTATGTCGCAGTTCTTTCCCTATCAATTCTTCTGAATGGCCAAGGCCATAAAAATCTGCCGTATCAAAAAAGTTTATACCGAGATCTAAAGACTTGCGAAGAGCAGCAATAGAAGTATTATCATCGGCAGGGCCCCATCCTATTGGAGTATTGCCAACAACTGCATTGCCGCCGATTGCCCAGGCGCCAAAACCAATTTCGCTAACGGTGAGATCTGTTTTTCCAAATTTTCTATACTTCATATTGTCTTGCTTATTTAATCAGGTTACTTTTACAAATCTAATTATTACATTAATGCCTTTAGAAATAAAACGTCCTATTCGTGTTCTTGTAGCCAAAGTAGGTTTAGATGGCCATGACCGCGGCGCAAAAGTTATTGCTACTGCATTGCGTGATGCAGGTATGGAAGTTATCTATACCGGCTTACGCCAAACCCCTGAAATGGTGGTGAATGCTGCCTTGCAGGAAGATGTAGATGCGATAGGTATAAGTATTTTAAGCGGCGCACACAATACAGTCTTCCCAAAAATTCTCCAATTATTAAAAGAGAAAAAGATGGATGATGTATTATTAACCGGCGGTGGTATTATTCCCGAAGGCGATATGAAAATTTTAAATGATATGGGGGTTGGAAAATTATTCCCACCCGAAACCAGAACGACTGACATTGCAGAATACATAAAGAACTGGGTAAAAGAAAACAGGAGCTTTTAAGGCAAGCTATATGCTTTAAATCAAAGACGGCACTTCCAAAAAAACTGAAAGGAGCCCTGCCTAAATTTAGTTACGAAACAAAAACCCGGGAAAGACTATCAAACTCTTACCGTTATTATCTCTAAGTGCAACAAAAGCAACAGCAGCCTGTGAAACAGCAAAAATAATACGTGAGATTTACGGCGCATATTTTGGCATTCACTTCTCACGTTTGACGTTTCACTTTTCACGCTTACCTTTGTATTCCCCAAAAAAAATCCTCATGTACACCACACTACTCACCAACTTAGAAAACGGCATCTTCACTATCACCATTAACCGTCCTGATAAAATGAATGCGTTGAACCAGGAAGTAATGAATGAACTTAATAATGTAATGGATGAAGTGTATAAAAACACAGAAATAAGATCAGTGATTATAACCGGCTCCGGAAATAAAGCATTTGTTGCCGGTGCAGATATTTCAGAATTCTCCGGGCTATCACAACAGCAGGGAATGGCGCTGGCAAAAAAAGGACAGGACATTTTTTTTAAGATAGAAAATTCTCCCAAGCCTGTTATTGCAGCAGTAAATGGTTTTGCATTAGGCGGTGGCTGCGAACTCGCAATGGCCTGCCACATGCGGATTGCAAGCGACAATGCAAAATTTGGCCAGCCCGAAGTAAACCTGGGATTGATACCTGGCTATGGCGGTACACAACGATTAACTATGCTTATCGGCAAAGGCAAAGCAACAGAGTTATTATTAACAGGAAATATGATTGATGCAGCCGAAGCATTACAACTTGGCCTGGTGAATTATGTAATTCCGCAGGAACATTTAATTGAAAAAACAATATCTATTTTACAGGTAATAAATTCCAAAGCACCTGTTGCCATAGCAAAATGTATCAATGCAACCAATTATGCCTATACCGGCAAGAAAGGATATGAGCAGGAGATCTTTGGATTTAGTGAATGCTTTACAACAGAAGATGTGAAAGAAGGAACTGCTGCATTTTTGGAAAAGAGGAAGCCGGAGTTTAAAGGGAAATAAAAACAGTTTGTAGTTTATAGTTTGTGGTTTGTAGTTTGTACTGCTACAATTATTTAATAGACTTTCGAATTTAAAAAACTACAAACCACAAACTACAAACTCTTAAATATCCTCACCACCTTCACAAACCTTCCCATATAATATCCTTTCAATGGAGAAACAGTTACCCCATGTGCCTTACCCGAAGAAGAGTGTATAAACTGCAATTCACCATTTTGGTTTGAAACCACAATCCCCATATGGCCAACAAATCTTTCAGTGCTGTCAGTGCCGGTAAATAAAATAATATCACCACGCTTTGCATCCTGCACCGCAACTTCCTTCCCTACATTAGTAAAATCAATGGATGACCGAGGCACTTTAATTCCAAAGTGACTAAACACGTAAGTGATAAAACCGGAGCAATCGAATCCAGCAGCCGGATCAGTAGATGCATATTTATAAGGAGTACCCATAAGCGATTCAGCAAAAGCTACCACCGCTTCGGGGTGAATATTTCCTGTGGCTATCTGTCCCGGCAGCGTATCTTTTATAGGTGGTGTATTGTTGGGTAGGATGATAATGCCTGTATCTTTTGCAGTTGCAGGATCAGCTTTTAATGTATCCTGCAATGTGTGTGAGGCGGGTGAAGAAGGAGTTTTAAAATGAAAATATAATACGCCTAAACAAATTATTATTATCAGTAAAGAAAACAATTGTTTATTCATCAAAGGCAATATATCTAAAATCAATCCAAAGTAGCCTCTCCCCGGTCCCTCTCCGGTGGAGAGGAGGCAAGCAAAAATTGTCTGAACTAGGATTAATGGGATTTATAGAGTGTTACAGATCAAGGCTCAATTGCTGAAGCTACAGTAGCATAAAAGCTTAATCAGAGCTTGCCCCGAAATCTTTTCGGGGGAACCATCCCGCAATCGGGCTGTTATCGATTGCGGGGGTCCTTTTTTGGTTACTTTTTTGGACAAGCAAAAAAAGTGACAAACAATATGAAAAGAAAACTATAGTTTACTGTTAATCGACTATTCAAATACCTTTGCGGTACCAAATAAGAAATAAGAAACAAAAAATAAGAAATAAGAAAGTTTTTCAAACACTCAAATAACTCAAATGGAATTTAGAATCGAAAAAGATACCATGGGTGAAGTCCACGTACCCGTAAACGCCTACTACGGCGCCCAAACGCAACGAAGCATAGACAACTTCAAAATAGCCCAGGACATAAACCGCATGCCCAAAGAAATTATAAAAGCATTTGCCTACCTGAAAAAAGCAGCCGCCATAACAAACGAACAGGCCGGCGTTCTCCCCAAAGAAAAAGCAGACCTCATAGGCAAAGTAGCTGATGAAATATTAGAAGGAAAACTCGACGAATATTTTCCACTCGTAGTTTGGCAAACCGGCAGCGGCACACAAAGTAATATGAATGTAAATGAAGTGATCGCCTACCGCGGTCACGTGCTCAACGGCGGCAAACTTTCAGACAAAGAAAAATTCCTTCACCCCAACGACGATGTAAACAAATCCCAATCCAGCAACGACACCTTCCCCACAGCAATGCACATTGCTGCGTATAAAATATTACATGAGCTAACTATACCCGCTATAGAAAAATTAAAAGATACACTCAAAGCAAAGAGCAAAGCATTTATGCATGTGGTAAAGATTGGTCGCACCCATTGTATGGACGCAACACCACTCACCGTAGGCCAGGAATTCAGCGGATATGTATCGCAGTTGGAGCATGGATTAAAAGCCATAAAAAATACATTGCCACATTTAAGTGAGCTTGCCCTCGGCGGAACCGCCGTAGGCACCGGCATCAACACACCACCCAACTATTCAGAAAATGTTGCCAAACAAATTGCAACACTAACCGGGCTTCCATTTGTAACAGCAGAAAATAAATTTGAAGCCCTTGCAGCCCACGACGCCATTGTAGAAACACATGGCGCATTAAAAACAGTGGCAGTGAGCCTCATGAAAATTGCCAACGACATCCGCCTGCTCTCCTCCGGGCCACGCAGCGGCATTGGCGAGATACACATTCCCGATAACGAACCCGGCTCCTCCATTATGCCTGGCAAAGTAAACCCCACACAATGCGAAGCCCTCACCATGATAGCGGCGCAGGTTATGGGCAATGATGTTGCTATAACCATCGGCGGCGCCACCGGGCATTTTGAGCTCAATGTTTTTAAACCCGTTATCATCTATAACTTCCTGCACAGCGCACGGCTGCTGGGTGATGGCTGCATAAGCTTTAACGATAAATGCGCCACCGGCCTCGAGCCCATTCTCCCCAACATAAAAAAGCATGTAGATAATTCACTCATGCTTGTTACCGCACTCAACACAAAAATCGGTTATTACAAAGCCGCCGAAATAGCCCAGAAGGCGCACAAAGAAGGAACAACATTAAAAGAGATGGCAGTAAAACTCGGCTACGTTACCCCCGAACAATTTGATGAATGGGTTAACCCGAAAGATATGGTGGGGGAATTACCGGAGTAACAGCTTACAATTAAGAATTAAGAATTATGGTTGGCGCAGAATTCATTTTTAATTTTTAATTCTTCATTTTTAATTAGGAAAAGGGGCTCTCATCATTAGTACAACACCGAGCTTCAGTTCCGGCTATTCGCTGCAAGTCCTCGCCACAAAGCATTCCACAAAACCTTCAGCTATGGGCTTTCCGCTACTATCCGGCAGCCACTGAACTCTCCATAGATATTTGGGCGGCTGTATCAAATGGATTAGTTTAGTTTTAATATATTGATGCTAATATTTTTTTATGAAAGGTTCAGAATTTGCAAAGTATATAAATC
Organism: Chitinophagaceae bacterium; assembly: GCA_028288585.1. Lineage (GTDB taxonomy): Bacteria > Bacteroidota > Bacteroidia > Chitinophagales > Chitinophagaceae > Ginsengibacter. Next base: position 22,893 of record JAQBNL010000037.1, read on the forward strand.
CTGTATTAAAAACATTACAGGCAAATGGTGGTGCTGGTAATTCCACGAAAGTAATCGAGCAGGTCATAGAATCTCTTGGTATTACTGATGCAGAGTTAGCACAAACAAATGCAAGTGGCGAATCTAGAATCAGAAATCAGATACAATGGGCAAGATTCTATCTCTTTAAGGCTGGTTTAATTGACAATTCCCAAAGAGGTATTTGGCGATTAACGAATGAAGGATTAGAAAAAGTACTTAGCGATCAAGATGTATTTAATCTCGTAAGAAGCGTTCAGGAAAGCAGTAAAAAATCAGTAGAAACTATACCGAAAAAACCCGAGTTAAAATTTATCTATACCGCTACGGAAGATGATACCGCTACTGAAGATGAAGAACACTCAATCGAATTACTCAATCTTATTCAAAAACTTCCACCTAACGGTTTTGAAAAGTTATGTAAAAGACTATTGACCGAAATAGGAATAAATGAGATAGTTATCACCGGCGGTACGGGCGACCAAGGGATAGATGGTAAAGGCATCGTACAATTGAATGATGTAGTAAGTTTAAATATAGTCTTTCAATGTAAACGATATAAAGAAACTGTTTCACCGCATCATGTTCGTGATTTTCGGGGAGCAATGCAAGGGAGAGGTGAAAAAGGATTAATCATTACAACAGGAAGATTTACAAAAGAGGCTAAATTAGAAGCAAACAGAGATGGAGTCACACCAATTGAATTAATAGATGGTGATAGATTAGTTGAACTATTTGAAAAACATCACCTTGGTCTAAAACCTGTTACCGTCTTTGAAATTGATCAAGAGTTTTTTAGAGGCTTTAGCTAAATGTACATCTCCGGGTATTCGCTGCAATTCCTCGCCACAAAGCATTGCACAAAACCTTCAACTGTGGGCTTTTCGCTAGTATCCGGCAGCCATTGAGTAGAAGAAGATGATTTGTTATTAGTGTTAGTATTCAAAGTATCAAGGTTGTTTACTTGCTCATACAATTCTTCTCAACTAACTTTTCTTATTTTGTGAATACATATCTGCACTTGGGGGTATAAGTAATTCAAAATTTTTTGAACTACTGACCAAACAACTTTTGAGTTATAATCGAATTATGGCTAAAACTAATACCAATGTTAAGTGGCATGTTGCTTATAAATTTATAGCAGAAAGACTACAAGAATTTTACAAAAAAAACAAAGTTAATTCGGGTAAACAGTTATTCAAATTATGTATTGATAATATAGAATTTACAAATAAAAATAAATGGATTGATAAATTCCAACCTAGATATAATGTTGAAAGTTTGGATCCTTTTCACATTTTTTCCAGTTTTAATGCCAGTGGCTTATCTGATGAGAAAAGGATAGATAGAATAAATGTTTTTCTCAACGCAATAGCATCATCAAAATTTTACAATTCGATTGATTTTACAGGTTGTCCAACTCCTTTCGTTGTAAAAATGGTTGGTGCAAGAAAAGAAGAAGTTCAAAGAGAAATTTGGGATGTATTTCAAAAAATTATGCGTCAAAAGCATAAGGCACTAAATCAACAAGTCTTTGATAAACTTCCTAATTGGTATGGAATAAATATAAGTTCCTTCACAATATTTTTATTTTGGATTGACTCAGATGATTTTTTGCCACTTGACGAAAACACCAATAAATTTTTGATAGAGGCTAATATCTATTCCAAAAAACCAAATGACTATAAGAGTTACAAAAACCTTGTTCCAAAACAAGGTGTAAACATTTATAGAGAAATAGCTAAAAATGCATACGACTTTAAGGATCATACTTTAGAAGGGCAAATGCTTCTAAGGAAAGTCGCCGATTTTTTAAATAGAAATGCAAGCTCTAAAATTCAGGAAACCAATTTCAAAATAATTGCGATTAGACCATTAGATGGTATAAGTCCTAAATTTTTAAAAGTATTAATCAAAGATGACATTTATACATTTTATAATTGTTATGATTTTTCAGATTTAGAAAGAATAAAATATCTCAAAGAAAAGGATGTAAAACTTTATAGTATTAAAGGTCTGAGCAATACACTTGATATAAATATTTCCGCAATTGTTGGTAAAAATGGGTCTGGGAAAAGTAGTATCACAGAACTATTTTATTTAGCAATTAACAATTTTGCAAAAAGTGTTTTAGGCAATAAATGTGAACTGGAAATGGTACAAGAAATAAAAGTTGAATTGTACTTTTATATTAACACCTTATATAAAATTCAAATCGACTCAGATATTGTATCAGTTTTAAAATATGAAAACCATACCACCTATTTTTCAACTCCTACAGAAATCAGTATAGTTAAAGATGAATTAGCTTCTTTCTTTTATACAATTGCAGTCAATTATTCTCATCATTCATTAAATTCATTAGAAATTGGGAATTGGATTCAACATCTATTTCACAAAAATGATGGATATGAAGTGCCGTTAGTTATTAACCCAATGCGTACTCTTGGAAATTATAATATAAACACTGAAAATGGGTTGGCTAAAACAAGATTACTTGCTAATATTTTGGAGCCAATATCTGACAATATAGATGATAAAAACTTACGGGAAATAACTGAAAACGGTAGAAGCGCTAAAACTTTATTGTTAACACTTAATCTGGAAAAAGTTAAGTATTTATACGACAAGCATCCATTTCCTTCAGTTAGTTATCAGTCGAAAATTCTTAAAAAAGTTTATACTTATTTTGATGTTAGAATTAATAATAAAAATGACATTACTAGATGCGCTGATAAATATATTTACAAAAAGCTAGTCAATATTTCCAGAACATATTTTCGCTATCGCAAATATGTTGAAAATGGGAAAGAGCTAAAAATAAAATTATTAGATGAATATTTAAAAAAACTAAAAGATGATAATAGTCATATAGCTTATAAGTTAAAGCAGGCTATAAACTTTTTGAAATACACTCATTTAAAACATCATGATATAGATAAGCCGTTAGACGTTGAAATATTGTCAAATAATATTGAAAATGTAATTGAAAAGAATCTATCGATTGAAAAATTAGAAACTATTTTGTTAGTTCCACCTTCCTTTTTTAAAATTGAAATTCTTTTAAATGACAATAGTAATTTCGATTATTTAAGCTCAGGTGAGAAACAAAGAATTCATATTGTGAACTCCTTGATATATCATCTTTATAACATCAATTCAGTATCGGAAAACCAAGGGTCTGTTAAGTATTCATATGTAAATATATTGTTTGATGAAATCGAATTATACTTTCATCCTGAAATGCAAAGGACCTTTATTAGTTATTTAATAGGTTGTTTAAAAAAGATAAGGCTAGAAGATATCATTGGATTAAATTTTTGTTTTGTTACCCATTCTCCATTTATTTTATCGGATATCCCCGCTAATAATATATTGTTCTTAAATATTGATGGGAAACCTAAAAAAGATATCGATAAACTAAAAACATTTGGTGCAAATATCCACGATCTACTTTCTGATAGCTTTTTTCTTGAAAAAGGTTTTATTGGCAAATTTGCTGAAGAAAAGATCAATTCAGTTATTAACTGGTGTAATGAAATAGATGATAAACTTACCGAACAGAATACGATTAGCCAAGAAGAACGTTTAAGTACGGATGAAGCAAAACAAATTATCGATATCATAGATGATCCTATTATTAAAATTAAATTGATAGAAATGTTTGCAAAAAAAGTTGGTAAAAATTTTGAAATCGCTAGACTTACGGCGCAAAAAGATTTTATCTCTGAAAAATTAAAACAATTAGGACATAATGATTAAAATTTACTCAACAGCAAAAAGAAATTTATCAGAAATATGCAAAATACATTTTAAAGAACTTGAACCAATTCTCTTGGATAGGTTAAATGCACATCCATTAAGAAGCAGGCAAGAGGATTTTATTCGCACACATCTTGAAGAAATTATTTCAGCTCCGCCTGAAGAATTAAGTACAATTTACAAAAGGTATAAGGCTTTCTGTATAGCAAGAGGAAAGGGCGCCTTAAAAGATATTAAGCAAGGCTTGAGTAAGATTTTTAATTACACACATTTTAGTAGTAAAAATAATCTTGGTTATAATGGTTATTCATTAACTAGGAATTTAGATTTTAATACTTGCCCTTACTGTAACAGGAGTTTTATTTATACTATTGAAGGAACCAAATCAAAAATCATAAGACCTGATATAGATCACTTTTATGCAAAATCTGAATTTCCTCTTTTAGCATTGTCGTTTTATAATTTGATACCAAGCTGTCTGGTCTGTAATAGATCTTTGAAAGGAAAAAAGAAAGTACAATCTTGCATGAATCCTTATGAGGATGGATTTAGTAATGCACTTACGTTCAATTATTTTATAAAAGATGTAGAAAGCGGAAAAGGTTTTAATAGCAGGTACAGCGTATTTTTTACTGATAATCCAATTCTTTTAAACAAGGTAAACCGATGTAAAAAGAATGTTGAATTATTTAAATTAAAAGAAATATATGAACTCAGTCACGGAAATGAAATCTCAGAAATAATAAAAAAGCATGAGATTAGTAGTGGTAGATATCTTCAAATGCTTAATAAAATGTTTCCTAAATTAGGCACGATTGAAGAACTTTATAATATTGCTTTTGCAAATTATTTTTTAGAAGAAGATTTTGACAAACGTCCACTTTCGAAATTAACAAAGGATATATTCGATCAACTGAAATTCTTTGTTATTGATTCCGAGTAACATATACATTCATTACCCTATTATGGCGCAAGGTTGCCTTCATCTTCCAAATTAAAAAAAGTTTACTGGCGCAAGCGTCCGCTTGTGCCTTCTAACATAACTTCAACCATCATAAACCATACTCTTCAAATCTCTAATTTTTACAAACCATAAAGGGGTAAAATTTCTCCCTATTATGGCGCAAGGTTGCCTTCATCTTCCAAAATTAAAATAAGTTCATGGCGCAAGCCCCCTATTATGGCGCAAGGTTGCCTTCATCTTCCGAATTAAAAAAAAGTTCACTGGCGCAAGCGTCCCCCCTATTATGGCGCAAGCTTGTCATCATCCCCTATCATGGCGCCAGGTTCCCTCCATCTTCCGAATTAAAAAAAGTTCATGGCGCAAGCGTCCCCCTATTATGGCGCAAGGTTGCCTACATCTCCCGAATTAAAAATAAGTTCATGGCGCAAGCGTCCGCTTGTGCCTTCTAACACAACATCAACCATCATAAACCAATCATACAAATTTTTAAATTTTACAAAAGAGATAGGGTCGGTAAATTTTCGTCTCAAATTATTCAAATTCTTTTCAAGGCACAAGCGGACGCTTGCGCCAGTTACCATTGTATAAAATTGAAGTATGGCTTTATAATTATTCGGGAGATGTTATACGATGTAGGATAACTCTATCAACCCTTTCTTCCCATAGAAATTTCCTGCACTGCTGTATAACCAATCTTCAGCCTTCTCTACAAACCCTGCTTCAACAGGATTGTTATGCATGTAAGTAAGCTTTTGATGAAACATTTCATCATTTAAAATTTGGATCGGCTTGTTATGTTGTTGCCAGAACTGCCAGTCATTATTATTGCCACTTTTCTTTCCTGCTCTTTCCATCATCCACAGCATCCACTCTCTCCTGCTTTCAGTCTCATTTTCTGTGATCTGTTTTCTTAGGGCGATTGATGTATGGCTTTTCATATCCCTGATAATATCTTCTAGCTTATTTTCTTCACTGCTTATTATCATGTGTATATGGCTGGGCATAATTACCCATCCATAAATTTCAAGACCTTTCTTGTCCTGGCAATATTTCCAGCTTTGTATTACAACATCTTTATACCCCTTTCTTACAAAAACATCTATCCAGTTAACAACAGCAAAACTTATGAAGTATAACTTATCACTATCTCCAAATTTGTATTTGCGGCTCATGCTTTACAAATTACTTGATTTTATTTTTAACGCAAGAGCAATATCTCCCACGCAAGAGCACAGCCATTCCATTCTACCAAACTTCCCAATCAACAGCTTTTGTTTCTGTCCGGGTGGTAGGTTGTTGTAATCCATTGGTTAGTTCAGGTACTCTTTTGTTTACATATTGTTTTAGCTCGCTAACGGTGCATGCAGCATGCTCTTTCATATACTCAAGAATGGAATAACTGAACACACCATTTTTCAGATCACCTCTCTCCAATGCAAACTGTGTTCCTGCAGCCGCTGAAATGATAGTGGTGCCTGTGTTCCTTCCAAGGTTTACAAATAGTTCCTGCATTAATTCAAAGCTGTTCTTCATGCCGATCTTTTTTTCATCTCCTGTCTCCACCGGGTCAACTCCTTTAGCGCCATCCCTGGTTTGCCCGGCCTGTTTATTGGCTGCTTTTATTTTTTGCATTTCCTCCTTATCAACTTCTCCTGAGTGGCAGGCATCTATCAGCATCAGTTTTTTTCGTGCAGGAATGCTATCCATTAATCCTTCCAATGCATCGTAAGAAAGCCCGCCCTGCTCCGGCTGTAAGAAGTTCACATCATAAGTAGAAAGATAATAATCAAAGTCGCTGCTTAACAATCCGTGACCTGAGTAAGCAATAATTACTTTGTCGTTTACAGTTGTATTCAGCAATTTCTTTTTAATGGCTTTTATATTGCCGGCAGTTACGTTCTCATTAAACAATGTATCAATTACGGTTGTATACATAAAATTTTTATCAGCCATGTTTGTTGCAAGATCCCTGATATCTTTTACGCTCCACTGCAGGTTGTAGGTGTTATTGCTGAACTTATCTATGCCAATACCAATAAAGTAAACCGTTCCTTCTTTTGGGGCATTGGCATCGTAAGCCTGGTAACCATGTACCTGCTCCAGTGTTTTTTTTGTGCCCTGGTAAATTTTTAATGGTTGCCTGTAGCTTTCTTTCCCCTGCTGGTTGGTTACAGAAAACTCAATATGGTTTTCGCCTTTGGATAAATTAATAGTTACTTCGACAGCTAATTTGTTAGTATTATTTTTTGAAATATCAATTCCTTTTGAGCCAAATACAGGCACTTCATTTACCCATACATTATACTTATCAATAAATGAAGCGCTGTCATAAGCTGATAAACTTAGCTTTAATGCCGTCGCTAATTGTTCAGAAGGAATTTTATTCCTGTTCTTTATTTCTGCAAAAGGAACAGCCGTATTCTGTACAAATTTTTCAGGCAAAGATAATTTCCTGAGCCGCTTTTCAAAGGCTGACCTATAAGCCCTGATCAGAGCTGTATCCTTTGAATGTATCTCTTCCATCACTTTATCAGGACGGTTCAGCAGTACATCCAACTGGTTTATACCGATAACTTTTAAACCCGACTGCAAATGAATTTTACTTACAGCAGCAGGATCTGTTTTGTAATAATTATTATGCAAAACGGCGATGCCTCCTGACGAGACGTATTTGTCGCTTACATTAGTTTTACCAAAAGATACCAGGCTCAAAATTTTTGTTAGCTGATCCGAGTATACATCTACCGAGAATTCATTCTGCACTATTACTCTTTTGTTTACAGAATCTACATACATTTTTTTTGCTTCTACAGCAGTTTGCATTTTAAATGTTTTGGAATCCCACATTTTTAAACTATCCGCAGAAAGTGTAATAAATGATGGAGAAAAATCATCATAATACATTTTATTGAATGAAGGAAAGGGGAATGATTGTGTTGCTTTACCTGAATGTAAATTCACGGTTTGAAAAAGAGTTTGTGCAACAGGATAGGTGCTATTCACAAAAACCAATAAATTAGAATCCTTTTGAGCAAGCTCAGCCCAGGCAGAAATAAATTCTCCTCCATACGCCTTTAACTTTATTAATTCTTTACCTGTTTCTAAATCATATACAAATGAATTTAGCCCGCTATATACGATCACAAGCTTTTTATTATCCTGCGTTATTATGGGCAGCCCATCCCAATTTTCTTTATCGATCTCTTTAATGGTAATTCCTGTTGCAGCATTTAACAGGTATGCTTTTTTACTCTGCCCTCCATTTATCAAAACAACACTTTCGTCAGGGCTATAGATCAAAGGGTTATTATCAGATATTTTAAAGTTGCCTGTTTTAAATTGATAGTTCTTTTTTAAGGAATATGCATCTAAAGAAGTTACAGAAGAATCTGAAATAACCAGCAGCTGGTCTTTCTTTTTATTCAGCATTAATTTTTGAATATAACCTCCTGTTCTCACTACTGTATCTGCTTTGCCTTCTTCAATGTTCCACTGCCACAGGGCGCCATTATTCCACCCGGTAAATAATTTTTTATTATCTGCAGAAAATTTAATGTCCATTGCATACAGCAGGTAGCGTGAAGTATCCGGCATTCCGAAATCAGCAACCAATTTTGCTGTTGTCATATCCCAGATACTTATATTATTATATCCCCTGATGGTAGCAATGTATCTTCCATCGGTGCTGGCCTCAGTTGTTTTTATTTCACTAAGCTCATTGGTAAATTCATGAACTGTTTCAGCGTTTGATAATTTTAATACCTGTGATGAAGCATAATACAATTGCTCATCCGGGGAAATTTGTTTTCGTCCTGCATATTTAGCCAGCTCCAGGAACAAGGGATTGTGTTTTTTACCTGTTGCAATATTCCTGATATCTAAATAATTATACCCCGTAGATGCGATCAGATAATTGTCTTTGGCGCTGAATGAAACCTGGTAAACAGGATCTTTTTCTTCAAAATTTTTGATCACTTTGCCTGAAGCAATATCCCATATTTTAATTGTTTTATCAAGCGATGAGGAAATAACGCTTTTGCTATCGTGGGAGAAAGATGCAGCAGTAACCGGTGCCGTATGTGCCAACAATGTTTTTGACAACTTCCCATTTGAAGCATTATAAATACAAATTTTATTTCCCGTTGTTGCTGCCAGCCAGCGGTCATCAGGGCTGAATTCTACTGTTCTTATTGTATCTACACCTATATCAATAGTATAAACCGGGGTACCGGTTTCTATATTATAAATAATTGTTTTGCCGGCAAAACTATAGGAGGCAACCAGGTAAGTTTTTGTACTATTTGCCAAAGATGGATATGCATCAGCAAGAGCAATTTTATTAAGTTGTTTTTTTGAGATCAGATCTATGTTTTGTAATTCAAAAGTTACCGGCCATGAAGAACTGTTTGCAACCGCTATTGTAAGAAATTTGCTATCTGCAGTGAGTACTGCATTATGAATAGTATTTGACGCCGGTGCAGCAAAGTGATATACAGATCGCTGCGAAGCGATCTCCCAAACATCTACGCTTTCGCTATATTGTATAAGAATATATTTTCCATCTGCGCTTAAGCTGCTCTTACCTGTATTTTTAAAATCATAAATCGTTCTTCCTGTAAAAGCATCAACAAGGTAAGTTCGCTGGTGTTCAGAAAATAAAATTAGTTTGCCATCATTACTAAATTCCACCGTAGCATAAAACCCTTGTGGATTCACAGGATACTTAACCTGCAAAGCTGTTTGTGCTGAGGAAAAAAGAACTAAAAAAATAAATATCACAAAGAAGACAGTTTTCATAAAGCGGGTTGAGTACGGTTATATCAGAAAGGGCAAATTATGGTAATTTTCTATTCCAAACTTTTAAGAAATTCACGAACATCAGGATTTCCATTCATTACCCGTTAATATAAAGGTCTTCCACTTTCTTTCTTGCCCATGGCGTTTTGCGTAAAAAGGTAAGGCTTGACTTTACACTTGGATTATCCCTGAAGCAATTGATACGGATCCTGTTTCCCAGTTCTTCCCAGCCGTACATTTCTAAACGGCAACAAAAAAAGCAGCTGCATCAGGTAAGAAAGGTAGCGTCAAAGAGATATCCGGCTAAAAATAATATCCTCCCTTCATCGTTGTTATTCACCTCAGAACCGCTGTTGATCTTTCTGGCCTGGTTCAATAAAGGCTAAGCTTCAGTTGTTGGTTACAAAAACCAACAACGGCCTGTTTTACGTATTTTTATCGAATTATGGAAACCAAAAAAATTCATTATCCAAGCCTTAATGGAATTAGAGCGATAAGTATTCTTCTTGTTATTTTTAGTCATTTAAATTTACAGTTTTCAGCATTTGAAAATATTTCTAAATACCTTCCAATAATAATTGATGGACAATTAGGAGTGAATATATTTTTCATTATTTCAGGTTTCCTAATTACTTCATTGCTGATTAAAGAGAAAAATAATAGTGGCAAAATTTCCCTAAAAGCTTTTTATACTCGAAGGACTTTAAGAATTTTTCCAGCCTATTATTTTTTATTATTTGTTTATTTTTTACTTGATCATTATCATTATATATTTATTAGCAATATTTCATGGTTAACGGCAATAACGTATACAAAATATTTTAATTGGCAATTGGATTGGTATACAGGTATGGCATGGTCGCTCAGCGTTGAAGAACATTTCTATCTAATCTGGCCCTTAATTTTTTTAGCAGGAAAAAAAGCTCAAAAAATATTTGCAATCTTTATTATACTTTTAATTCCCTTAATAAGGATATATTTTTACATACATCCACATTCCTGGGCAAATCCATTAACTATTTTTTTTAGGCTGGATGCAATAGCTACTGGCTGCTTATTTGCTTTATATGAGCAAATCATAAAAAATATTTTCAAAAAGTATTGGATAACAATTTTTTATTTATCTGTAATTTTATTATTACTGCTTCTTTTTATTCCCCAATTTAATATAAGATATAATTTACATTTAGGAGTATTTAATATACCTTTTGGCGGATCAATCGGAACTATTACTAACTTTTTAATTGCTGCTATCATGATGTTTTCTATGTATGGCCCAAGGGGTATATGGTTTAAATTCCTGAATTCTAAAATACTAACCCAAATTGGTTTTTGGTCATATAGTTTATACTTGTGGCAAGCCTTATTTCTAATTAAAACAAATTATATAATAAATCAATTTCCGGTAAATATTTTATTTACATTCATAGCTGCCATTTTTTCTTACTATTTAATTGAAAGGCCTTTTTTGAAATTTAAAAGTAAACTTTCCCGAAGCAAAGCCTAAAAGATTAAATGATCTTTTGTTGCTGCAAAGGACAGGGATATCAGTTCCGAAAACGGAGAGAATGAACATTGCAGCACAAATTCTTTAAAGAATAATAATCAAATGCAAACGCAGAAAAAGTACACCTAACCAGCACCCGTACTTTCCAGAAGCAGCTGGGGCATTACATGAAACAAACACCCTATTATGTTTGCAAGGATGACCATCATCATTTATAATTAATGAATTTCATGGCGCAAAACTGCATGGTCTATCTGCCGGTGATGTTGCGAATATCAACAATAATAAATACTTGATAGAAACAATTGAATAATATTCCAATTGCCAACCCTAAAATTGAAAGCGGCCATTTTTACTGTACATTTAATTTTTACAACTTTTAAAACCAAACTAACATGCAAAAAATTATTTTTTTGTCGCTCGTTACATTTGTACTTTTCTCCTGTAACGAATCAGTAAAAACTGATGGCACAACTTCTAAAAATGCTGATGCCAAAACATTGTATGAAAAGAATCTTGCTTCGCTAAAAAGCAGTATTTCCGCCTTTGAAAATGAAAAAATGGATGATTGGACAACTGCAATCGCCGATAGTGCAATCTGGAATTCACCTGCTTACGGATCATCTCCGGCTGGTAAAACAGAGTGGAAACAGGCACTTACTGCGTATGTAACGGATTGGGACAGTCTTAAATTAAACAATCCAACCTTTTTGCCTGGTATCGACTCCGCAACACACGAATTTGACGGAAGTGTAAGATATTATGGTCAATGGGATGGAACTCATAAATCAGGTGTAAAAACTTCTGTAAACTTTTATGCCACTTACGATTTTAATAAGGATGGCAAAGTAGTAAATGCCAGTGAATTTTTTGATGTTGGTGGTTTGATGAATGCGATAAAGGAGAAAAAATAATTTTAGAGAGGGGCTTACTAAAAAGCCCCTTTTTACTTTCTAAGTATGGTAATTTCATTGCGGCAGAATTAAATTTATTTTTTCCTGTTTGACACTACAAGCACTACGCCTGCTAAAGTAATAAGGCCCCCGGCATAAGTTGGCCAGCCTACCCATTTGTTCTCTGTTTCATGTATTGCAATCGGGCCAACATCAACCAGTGTCTTTTTTACCGGCACTGTAAATCCTCTTACAAGTATCATTACAATTCCAAGTACTATCAAAATCCATCCGGCTGTTTTCATGATTTTAAATTTTAATTGATACTACAATATAAATTATTTTATTCGGGGCCCGGTTTTAGCTACTCTATCTAAAATAAAAATTATGTCTCAAAAGAACAAAAAACAATTTGGTGTATGGATGGATACTCATCATGCTACCGTTGTGGGAAGAGCCGAACCGCAAGCGCTTAACTTTAGTGTACTGGGTTATGCAGGCAATGCCGGCGCAGAAACCAACACCAGCGAAAAAAATGAGCACAATGATGAAAGAACATTGCAGCACAAATTCTTTAAAGAAATACTCACCCACATGCAAAACGCTGAAGAAGTACATTTAACCGGCACCGGCACCAGCCAGGAACAGCTAATGCATTACATGGCAGATACCCCGCAGTTTAAAAATACCGTTACCAACGAAAGCACTTCCAACAAAATGAGCGATGAAAATCTGGCGATATACATTGCGGAGAAATTTAATAACCTTAATTAATATTAACTGGTTAATATAACAAAAGCTTGCTTCAATAGAGGCGGCTTTTGTGTTTATTCCAATATCCTTCGGCCCTTAGGCCTCTTATCTTTAAACAAATCTTTAACTTTTATTTGCCCGGTTTTACAGGCGTGGAAATCTCTTGGCATGATTATGGAATTTTAGACCTATCGCCTGAAACGGTTTCAACTAATTGTTTGCAGGTAGCCCAAACCCCAATTTTAAACCTCAAAAAATTTTACACCATGAGTACTACTAATTTGGAAAAAACATCCGAAACAACAGCTGTACAAACTAAACAACCCAAAAAAGATTACAGGAATGCAGTTATCGGCACATTAGCTATTGCACTTGTAGGCATTGGCGGGTATTTAGTTGTTGATAAAAACAAATCAACAAACACTATTGAGCAGCAGCAAACACAAATTGCTAAAGTAACTGACGAAAAAAGTGATATCCAGCAGAGCTTTGATGCATCGCTGTCACGTCTTGATTCTGTAAAAAGTGTAAACAGTAATTTACAAAGCCAGTTATCAGCAAGCAACACAGAAATCAGTAAAACAAAAGCAGAGATTCGCAGCATTCTTAATAAGAAAAATGCAACCGCTGCAGAATTAAGCAGAGCTAAACAACTTATTGCCGGTCTTAATAATAAGATTTCAACTATGGAGGCTGATGTTGCCCGTTTAACGCAGGATAACCAGACTTTAACACAGGATAAAGTTGTGTTAACGCAGGAGAAAACAACATTAACTGCAGAAAAAGAAAAGCTTAACCAGGACCTTACAACTACTACAGTTGCAAAGCAGGAACTTGAAAAGAAAGTTGATGTAGCCTCAACATTAAATGCGTCAAACATTTCTATTACACCTGTAAAATTAAAAAGTAACGGGCAGGAAAAAGTTACTTCAACTGCAAAGCGTGTTGATAAATTAAAAATTTCCTTTGATGTTGATAACCGTATTGCACAGCCCGGCACCACTGATATTTATGTATTGGTATTAGGCCCTGATGGCAAGCCGGTAAATGTTGAAGCTTTACATTCAGGAACTTTTACAACCCGTGATGAAGGCGATAAATCTTTTACTGCCAAACTACCGGTTGAAGTTGAAACTGCTAAAAGAAAAAGCATTTCATTCCAGTTTACACCCGGTAATTTTCAACAGGGAAATTATACTATCCAGATATATCAAAACGGATTTAAGATAGGCGAAAGCACCCGTGAATTAAAGAAGGGCGGCCTCTTCGGCTAATAAATAATTCTAATACATCCTATAAAAAAAGCAACTTATTTTAAGTTGCTTTTTTTATTTGCAAAAGCCTCCGTAATTCCCGGGCCTTGTCCCAGAGCCATCTCACGATTAAAGGACTTCACCTTTCAAAAAAATCTACCTGCATTTCTTTTATTAATATTAATTTACAAACATTATAAAATTGTTTATGAGCCGTATTATTTCAACAGTATTATTATTTACTATTTTTTCTTTTTACTGTGGTGCACAAATAAATACTGCACCAAAAAATTTTGCTGTAATTGCCTATTATGCAGGAAGAACCAGTATGATAGATAGTTTTGAAGTGGAAAAACTAACGCACATTATTTTTAGTTTTTGTCATTTAAAAGGAGATTCGCTTTCAGTTAGCAATGCCCGGGACAGCGCCACCATTCTGCGCATGGTGCAGCTGAAGAAAAGAAACCCCCAATTAAAAATAATTTTATCGTTAGGCGGATGGGGAGGTTGCCAAAACTGCTCTTCTGTTTTCTCTACTAAAAAAGGACGAAGAATATTTGCCAGGTCAGTAAAACAACTAAGCAAATATTTTGGTACAGATGGAATTGACCTCGATTGGGAATACCCTGCAATTCCTGGATACCCCGGCCATCTTTACCAGGCAGAAGATAAACCCAATTTTACAGCACTGGTAAATCAACTCAGGAAAAAACTAGGCAAAAAGATGGAGATCAGCTTTGCAGCCGGAGGCTTTGCTTCCTTTATAGATTCTGCTATTGACTGGAAAAATGTAATGCCAAAAATAGATCGTGTCAACCTGATGAGTTACGACCTGGTGTCGGGCTTCAGTACAATTTCAGGACACCATACCCCGCTCTATTCTACCTCCAAACAAGTGGAGTCAGTTGATAATGGTGTAAAAAAATTAATGGCAGCGGGTGTATCACCCGGCAAGATTGTAATTGGGGCGGCTTTTTATACAAGACTTTTTGAAGTAACAGATACTACCAACAATGGATTATACCTGCCTGCAAAATTTTCTCATGGATTATCATTTAGCCGCTTTGCAGATTCAATAAATGTTGCCAATGGATTTAACCAATATTGGGACACACTCGCAAATGCTCCTTATGCATTTAATATCCAGCGTAAATTAATGGCAACATATGATGATACAAGGTCAATAAAATTAAAAACTGCATACGCATTAAAAAATAAATTAAACGGCATCATGTTTTGGCAACTGGCAGAGGATAACTTAACAGAGGGTTTATTAAATGCTATTGATGCAGCAAAGAAGGAAGAAGAAAAATAATTTGGTAGATGAATTACGTTTCCATCCACATCGGCTTCTTCTTTGCAATTTTTTTATACACCGGGCAGGTGTCCGCATGCGCTCCGGGCAAATAACCGGCGCTCATTAAAAACTCATTTACAATTTCGCCGCCGGTAAATTTAAAAGTCTTCTTAAAAAGCTTTACCCATTCATCTTTTGTTAACGGATGATTATGCTCTATCCATTTTTTAAAAGAGCCATGTTCTTTTTGCAACTGCAATATCACTTTTGCATTCTCAATGGCGGCATTTATTTTAAGGCGGTTTCTTATGATGCCTGCATCCTGCATAAGGGCGGCAAATTTTTTGGCAGTATACTTTGCCACTTTTTTTATTTCAAAATTTTCGTATGCTTTAAAAAAATTATCCCTCTTTTTTAAAATAGTATCCCAGCTAAGCCCTGCCTGGTTTATCTCCAGTACCAGCCTGGCAAATAATTCATTATCGCTTTCAATAGGAAAGCCATATTCTTTATCATGATACTGCCGGTGTACATTGGTATCAGCAAGGGTTGTTATATAATCGCAATAAGTTTTTACGGGTTTATCCATTCAATTATTTTTATAAAGATAGCTACGTGTTGTATATCTTTTTTTTAAAAATCACACTGAAACAAAAAACCCACTGCCTGCAAATGGCGGGTGATAAATTTAAAAGTGCTAACTTATTCTCTTTTTTAAATCACTATGAGTACACAAACTTTACAAAAAACGGTGTCTGATATTTTAGCAGTAGCAGGCATTAAAATAAACGGCTCCGATCCGTGGGACCTTCAAATTCATAACGAAAAATTTTACAAGCGTGTGTTAAGCCAGGGAACGTTGGGGCTGGGAGAATCTTACATGGATGGCTGGTGGGATTGCGCCCAGCTAGACGAATTTATTTGCCGTGCGCTAAGAGCTGATCTTTATAAACATGCAAAATTTGGATGGAAAGTAATGATGGAAATGCTGATGGACAAGGCGCTTAATATGCAGGCAAAAGGTAAGGCGGCACGCAATGCACAACGGCATTATGATATTGGTAACAGGCTTTACCAGCTGATGCTTGATAAACGCATGAATTACAGTTGTGGTTATTGGAAAAATACAAACAGTCTTGATGTGGCACAGGAAAATAAGCTGGATCTCATCTGCAGAAAAATTCAACTCCAGGCAGGACAGCGGGTGCTTGATATTGGCTGCGGCTGGGGAGGCTTTGCAAAATTTGCAGCAGAACGCTACGGCGCCGAAGTAGTGGGTGTTACAGTATCTCACAACCAGTTAGCACTGGCTAAGCAAATGTGCAAAGGGTTGCCCGTAGAAATAAGGCTGCAGGATTACAGGGATGTAAATGAACAGTTTGATCATATAGTTTCTATAGGCATGGTGGAGCATGTAGGATACCGCAATTACCGCACATTTATGCAAACGGCAGCCCGCTGCCTTAAGGATGACGGATTATTTTTACTGCATACAATAGGGCATGCTTTTTCAAAAACCTCTTCTGATCCTTTTAGTAATACTTATCTCTTTCCAAATAGTTTGTTGCCGTCAGTAAAACAATTGGCTGCTGCTGCAGAACATATTTTTTTGATAGAAGACCTGCATAATTTTGGCGCTCATTACGATCTTACACTTATGGCCTGGTTCAAAAATTTTGATAGCAACTGGGATGAACTTAAAGAAGAATATGATGAACGTTTTTATCGCATGTGGAAATATTACCTGCTTACTTATGCCGGCGGGTTCCGTGCCCGTAACAATCAGCTATGGCAAATTGTGCTCTCCAAAAAAGGAGTGCCGGGAGGATACGAATCGGTGAGGTAAATTATTTTTCCTCAACAACATCCCATAACAGGCGCTCTTCAATTACATCTTTAAAAACTTTTTTCGGTAAAGCGCCCTTCTGCATCATTGGTGCGCCACGCATGGGTATAAATAAAAATGTGGGAATACTTTGTATGCCAAATACTTCACTTAGTTCCTGCTCCGCTTCGGTATCAATTTTAAAAATATTCAACTTGCCATCATATTCATTGGAGAGTTCTTCCAATGCCGGCGCTACGCTGCGGCATGGTCCGCACCAGTCAGCATAAAAATCAATGATGGCAGGCAGCTCACCATTATATTTCCATTCTTTCTCATTCTCATAATCAAATATTTTTTCAATAAAATCCTTTTTTGTCATTGGTTGGGTTGCCATTATTATAAGTTTTGTTGTAATAAATTTCAAGCAATGATATTGCCAAAGAATGCTGTAGTATATCTATTTCGATTTAATAAGGCCACGGATTACATGAATTAACACAGATTTCCGCATGTTATATCCGTGAAAATCCGTGTAATCCGTGGCAAAAAATATTTATACAGACGCACTCCCAAGAATGCCAATGCTTTTTAAAAAAAATATTTACTTTGTAGTATGACTTCCATAACAACCCAACTTGAGAACCTGCTTAATGAATATTTACCCCGGCTGAATTTACTTAGTGAAGATGAAATGATATTTAAACCTTCACCAAACAAATGGAGTAAAAAAGAATTGATTGGGCATTTAATAGATTCTGCACAAAACAATACCAGGAGATTTATTGTTGCACAGTATGAAGAGAATCCAGCAATAACTTACAACCAGGACAAATGGGTTGCAATAAATAATTACCGGCAATGGGATACAAAGGAACTTAGCCAGCTTTGGTATCTTCTGAATAAACAAATGATAGCTGTTTTAAAAAATATTTCCGGTGAAGTGAGCCAACGGATTTGCAATACAGGAGCATCTTATACTATTGAATGGCTGGCACAGGATTATATTAAGCATCTTAAACACCACATACACCAGGTTTTAGATTTAGAGCCTGTTGCTTATCCATAGAGTATTTGCATGCATTGGTTTTAAATTTGAAAAAAATAAATAGATAACTTACACCTTTACTTAGTTTTAATTTTATAAGTTTTTAAACCACATAGCGTGAAAAAAATTCTCTTTTTCTGTATCATTGCTTGTACCTACTATTCCTGTAAACAACCAGTGAAAAGCGAAACCGTTTCTAAACCTTCTGATGCCAAAATGTTGTATGAGAAGAATCTGGCTTCGCTAAAAAAAGGTATCACAGCTTTTGAAAATGAAAAAATTGATGACTGGGCTAATACAGTTTCTGATACAACGATATGGAATTCTGCTGCATACGGATCGTCACCTGCAGGAAAAGAAGAATGGAAAAAAATGCTTACTGCGTGGATTGCTGACTGGGACAGTCTGAAATTAAACTATCCTGATTTTTTACCGGGGATAGATTCTGCCACGCATGAGTTTGATGGCAGCGTAAGATATTATGGAATATGGAATGGCATTCATAAATCAGGAGTAAGAACTTCCGTAAACTTTTATGCCACTTACGATTTTAATAAGGAAGGAAAAATAGTAAATGCCAGCGAATTTTTTGATGTTGGCGGCCTGATGAATGCTATTAAAGGGAAACAAAAATAATCTTTACTAAACCTGTTTTTTAGGAGGCAATGCAAAAGCAATTGCTTCATGCTCAAAATGCCCTTTATGCGAAGCATCGCAGAAAGGTTTGTTTTTAGAAAGTCCGCATCGGCAAATTGAAACGATCTCTCTTCCTCCAAGGTCATATACATTTCCTTCTTTATCTACAATTTCAAAATCTCCTTCTACTCTTAGAGAACCATTGCTGTTAACTGTAATTTTTGTTGCGGCCATACTTTTATTTTAGAGCGCAAAAGTAATAATGATAAAGAAGAACAAACTATTTTTATCCGTGTAGATTTTTATCATCACGATCCAAGGATTGCATTTCTAAAAAACAATAGTTACCTTTGGTATCATCCCCTTAGAAGATTCCTTCTACATCCTCTGAATTTCATTTTATCTATTGCAGCTCTTTTATAAGAGAATTTAATTACACCCGTATATCCTTTTGAATTTCGCCCCGCTTGCAGTTTGTAGAAAATTAATGACATTGATTTAAATGATCAGCTATTCCGTGGGCAAAAATATTACATGAAATTTGCATGTTGACTAAATTCTTCTATATAACCTGTATATTTTTTTTAAGTAAAAGCAATGCATTTGCACAGGTAGCCTATGCAACGGCTTCAGCAACCATAGTTACGCCGGTTGGGGCAGAAGTAACAGGCGATATAAATTTTGACGACCTTTCTATGGTCTCATCACGAAATAGAATTGCCGGTAATGATAGTACACGTAAACTTACTGGAGGAGTGAACCTTGCTAAAGATGCAACTGCCGGCATCTCTTTAAATATTATTGGCGGATCGTTCGCTTATGATATTACACTTCAAACCGACCCCGTCATTTTAAAAAGGCAAACAGGAAATGAAACTATGAGGGTTAATGTATTTAGAGGATTGCCTGTAACGGGACAGAATAATGATATTATTAATTTACCTCTCCATACGTCTATTGCTGCGCAAGCATTCCAGGCTCCCGGCATCTATACATCATCCTTTAATATAACCGTGAACTTTAATTAATTCAAAGTAATAAACTCTTCAGCAAGTTTTATTTCTTTGGCTGATTGTTCCGCTGAATATACTATATGAAGTTTACCTGAATGATAATCTATTCCGGAATTTTTTAATGCCAGGTTGAAATTACGGGTAACATTAGGAGCATATACTGCAAGCCCTCTAACTACACCTACGCGGCTTACTTTACCACCCGGTGAAATATAATCAACCAGTACATCACCATAAACCGACATATTTCCTTTGCGGTTAAAGCTCATCTGTAAAGATGGAGATTTATCTTTATCGGTTACCGATAGATTAAAAAGATTTACCTGGGTATTGGATTCTCCCACACGTATTATAACCGGCAATGAAATACCAAAGATGGGAACCAGACGCACTGAAATGGAAGAATCTTTTTGTATGTCTTTTTCTCCCAAAGGTTTTTCATTTGGTACTGCCCTGAAATATAAATGAGAGCGGTATTCGCCGGGAACCATTTCTGATGTTCGTATGATTTGTACTTTAACTGTTTGTGCTTCATTAGGCGCAAGTGTAACACTCCTGGGGAAAAAGCGAAGATACTTATCAGCAAAATATTGTGCAGAATCTGGTTCTGTAATTTTTTCAACAGTACCATCTTCCTTCATCCTTATTTGTATAAAAGAGATGTCATATGTTGCTGAATCCTTCCCGATGTTTGCCAGGTTAAGTTCCTCTGATCGTTTTGATCCTTCGAAAACTACTCTTTTCGGAGTAACCAAAAGATTGCCCTGACCAATAGCGGTTGATGAAAAAGTAAGGGCAAAGATGATTGCAGTTGCCTGTTGTAAAAAGAGATTTTGTTTTTTGAATACTGTAGGGAGCATTTCAAATAAAATTAATAAGGTTATGTAAGTGTTCTTAATTTCTGAAAAGAAAGCCGCAATGCGGCTCTCCTTTTAGAAATGAATTAATTGTAATTAACTGTAACATTAAAGTTGCCCGAAGTGTAAACACCGGCAAGCTGACCTGCAGCTACAGTTAAAGTAGCACCAACAGCAATGTCCTGTGTTCCGCTCGATAATGCACCGGTTGCTGAAGGGTTACTTGTGAATGAACTTGCTGCCATTGTTTGTACCCCCAATGAGTGGGTGAGTGTTACGGAAGATGGCAACGTAATAGCATAGGTTAAAGACCCCGAGCCTGTAACGGTAAAAGCAGCGGCAGTAACGGTTCCTGTTGTTGAAGGAAGTGTTACGCCACTTGTGCTTGTTCGTGTGCCGGCGGGGGCTAAAATTACTGTACCACCGCTTCCTGACTGCACTGCAATGTTACCGAAACTCATATCTGCATTTTTTGAAATGCTGATAGGAGCGATAACAGATGCCGTAGCTGTGGCGGTGGCAGTTGATTGAGCATTAGAATTAGAAGCAAAAGCTAATAATCCCAATGCTGCAAAGGTCAATTTTCTCATGGGTTTTCTTTTTGTGGTTTAATTGAAAATATGGGTTAGTTATAGTTTACGGTTACATTAAAATTCCCCGAGGTATAAACACCTGCAAGCTGGGCAGCAGATACGGTAAGCGTAGCGCCCACTGAAATATTTTGCGTACCGCCTGATAAAGTGCCTGTTGAAGATGGAGTACTGGTAAATGAATTTGCTGCCATTGTTTGTACACCAAGTGAATGGGTTAAGGTAACAGAAGATGGCAATGTAATGGAATACGTCAAAGATCCGGAGCCGGTAACTGTAAAAGCAGCAGCAGCAACTGTTCCTGTTGTTGAAGGAAGTGTTACTCCACTTGTGCTTGTTCGTGTGCCGGCGGGAGCTAAAATTACTGTTCCCCCGCTTCCGGATTGCACTGCTATGTTACCGAAACTCATATCTGCATTTTTGGATATACTGATGGGGGTAATAATAGTTGCCGTTGCTGTGGCTGTTGCTGTGGTTTGCGCCTTTAAATTAAAAGCAAAAACAAATAAGCCTATCGCTGAACAAATTAATTTAATCTTCATGTTTCAAGATTTATACTGATAATTAACGTAATCATAGTAATAACATTGTGTTTCTTGTAGATTTATTTCTACAGGTTCGTAAATTCTGAATTTAGATAGCGATAAGATTTGATCTCATATACATTAGTTTTCGGAGATTTTATTATTCGCTTTAAGAATTAATTTAAGTCCATCTATTATATCCCCATCCCTGTTTAATTTAATAGTAACCGGTAATTTTATAGGGAAAGAGGACATGTTTAATTTATGCAATTGAGCGCTATCAATTTGCGCTATATACTTCCCCGGTGCAAGACCTACAAAACTAAAATACCCATCTGATTCTGTAATTGTCCGTCCAACCAAAACAGAACTTTCATCATAAAAATTTACGATCAACCTTCCAAGTCCATTCATTCCTTTATTATCCTGGAAAAATACTGTACCTGAAATTTCCCCTACCACGGCTACAGGAACTTCTATTAATTTAAAATGATTAGGATCGATAATAACATTCATTGTGGACTTGCGTAATTGCCATCCTATATTATCAAAACTGTTTTTATCCATGTCTAAATAATAATTGGTGTAAGCTTCCAGCCCGGAAATTATAATAGTTGTATCTTTTTTATTGTGCTCTAAACGTCCGCCATTGATACGGAGTTTTAAACCTTGTGCTTTTGGCTCACCAGGGTCACGCCTGCCATTGCAGTTAAAATCGAGAAACGGCGCTACAACCAATCCTCCCCTGCCTACATTACTTTGGTTAGTAAATTTTAAATTATTCGATCTGTCATTGTATAAAAGGCTTCCCCTCGCCGATTCAATGGAGGATGTAACATGATTATTTTGTGATATAGAAAAAGAAGTTTGCGCAAAAGAAAAATTATATCGTATCCCCACTGAAATATTATTTGTTTTGTAGGAAAGATTTTTTTCATAACCCAATATCATAAACCCCTTATTCCACAGGTTTTTTTCCAACTCACACTTTACCATACTAAATTTTTTTTCTTTGTATTCATATTGTGCCTGGGGTGTAATTCTTATTCCTTTAGGAAGCCGGAAGGCTATGGCAAGATTACTATAGACCAGTGGATAAGCAGGATTAGAATAAATGGCAGAGGTTGTAAGATTTGCATTGATACCCGACACCATACCTGATAATAAAAGTTCTGCAGTAGTATACTTTAAGTGGGGCACAGTAAGCTGTGAAATACTAAGACGGGAAAAGCCGGAAAATTTTTTTGTACGGTAAGGCATGAATAGTACGGCTTTTTTATCTTCAATATAATTATTGCCTATTGATTTACCGGATCGGATAGCAGTTTGTCCCGGAACATATTTTGTGTAATTAACTTCAAGCTGTAAACTGGAAGGCAAATGATAACTGATAACTGCTTTTGATCTTACACCATAAGTGTGTTCTGCAGAAATAAGAAGATTAGAACCAATTCTTAAGGAGGTATTTACAAAAGGCATACTTTTTCCTGTAAGAACCGAAGACAAATATTCTACACCGCCCCCAACAGTGATGCGGCTTCCAAGGCCATAATTTAAATTAAGCCGGGAGAAGCGGCTCTTCTGGTCATCATCAATAATACCTGCCGATAAAGAATATTCAAACTGTTTTACAGGAAGAAAATTAAATGGGATACTGATGTTTTGCTCACGTGTACGTTCCTCTCCCCATGGTCCATAAAATCTAAGTTTTACCACTGTGTTACCATACACCAACGGCACATCGAAAGTAAAAAATCCTGATGCATCGGCCTTAGTATAATTAACCAACACATTATTTACATATAATTCCACCATCCATTCCGGATCCGTTTTATCAGTAAGCCTGTAAGTTCCGAATGACCGCCTGTAGGTAGTGGGCGTATTGGTTATCTGAACCCCTGTAATTGCTCCGTAAACAGATGCCGTAGATTGTACAAAAATATTCCCCGCGGTTACCTGCTTAAAAACTGAATGATCATTATCAACATATCTCCACCGATAATATTGCTGCTTAATATCAAAAGGCTGGCCACTGGTATAATTTAAATACATGGTTGCTTCTCCCCCCGCAACAACAGCCCCCAGGTTTGTGGTAATTCTTGTATAATTAAGTCCCTGCGATTGTTTAAAATTTATTAGTGACCAATCTGCCATACCTAAATTAAATATGGAAAATTTTCTTTTAATGGTTGTATCCGCTTTTTTGTCTCCTTTAAGCTGGGTAATGTTACGGCGCATTTGCTCCAGTTGCATTTCACGAATAGCAGGCAACTCTAATTTTGTATTAATCGTTATGGATAAACTGCGAAAATTAAAAATGCATTCCAGTCCAAATATTTGCCCGAAATATTCCGATTTAAGATATAGGTTATTTTCAGAATGAATAAGATCAGTTGGTTTCAGGTTAAATATTTTATCTACATATACTATACGATCATTGGTCTTATCAAAAAGATAATTTGCTTTTGGATTTATAAAAAAGCCTTTTATAGAATCTAAGGTGGCAGATGTAGAATTTTTAATTTGTAAAATATCAAAAAGCTCTTTAACAGGTAAATATGCCGATTGGCCTTTTATGATTGCAGGCATTTCCCAGCTGCCAATGCGTGGCACACTTAGCGTAACTGAAATTTCATCATAATCATTTTGTCCCTGGGTATGTCCTGCATTCGGAATGAGATATGTGAAAAATAAAATGATAATACTGCAGCGGGTAAACAACCGGGTACGCTGGTGCTTTTTCAAAAATAAATATGACAGATAGGAGGTCATGTTTATTCGTGATTAAAAGTTATATAAAAAGTACCCGTATAAGAACCGGGAGGAGATGCTGCATTATTGCCAATAGTAAGTGTTCCGCCAATATTAACCTGGGTTCTGGAAGGTGGTGATAATGTTGTACTAAAGGGTGCAGCCGGTGATGAACTACCAATATTTAAAGACATAGAACCTCCATTGCTTCCGGTAAGTGTGGCATCGGGCCCGTTTAAAATAGAAACGATAGTACCGGGCGGTGCTTCTATTTCAAAAATAGCATTGAAATAAGTTATGCCTAAATTGAGCGCAACCAGATCTCCTGTAACAGAACGGGATCCATCGTTTGCAACGATGATAGTGCCGCCGGTGTTACCATGATAAAAAGCGCCGAAAGCCAGGTTTTGAATTGTATAAACATATAAACCACCGGGATCGCCGGGTAATGAATCTGTTGGTGTTTGTGAATAACAAAATAATGAGGTAAAAGCCAGGGCAGTTACGAACAGGAATTTTATAATTATCCGTTTTCTCATTATTAGTTTTATTAGAACTGTATTTATTCTATCAAAATACTTTTGGTATACTGCTTGCTTTTATTTGCAACCTGCAGGTAATATATTCCTCCGGGTAATTTTTTATCCAGGTAAATAATTTTATTTAATGATCCCCCCGGATGAGTGATTGTATTATTTAATGTCTGTTGCCCCTGTTGATTGGATATAGTAATTGTGTATTCCCCTTTTTCAAGCTCATTGATTTTAAAATTAACCTGTTGATTTTTTATTGGATTTGGAAATACTTTCATTTCTGGTTTAACCGGTGTAACACTTATTGGCAAAGCCGTTGATGCGCTGAATAATATTCTAAACCTG
Source organism: Chitinophagaceae bacterium (assembly GCA_028288585.1). Classification (GTDB taxonomy): domain Bacteria; phylum Bacteroidota; class Bacteroidia; order Chitinophagales; family Chitinophagaceae; genus Ginsengibacter. The sequence goes on from JAQBNL010000037.1 coordinate 48,259, forward strand.
TTTACGCCTGAAGATGCAGCATCTGAAGTAACATTAAACACGATGCGGTTGGTATCATTTGTTGATAATGTTTGTACCGTATGCAAATAAGTATCTTCAAGATAAGGCTGTGCAGAGGCCGTGTCCATGGCATGGGTAAAGATTTGCAAAGTGTATTGCGGTTTTGTAAGCTTTGATACTTTTAAAAATATAGTATCAGTTTTTTGAGGCATTTGCCTTGCATCAATACTTAGTAATTCATTACCAACACCAACAGCAATTACTTCTGCTGAACCTGCTATCTTTTGTGCATCTTCATTTTTTACTTCATTGGAAAATGATTTTGAAAACGCTGCCAATGTTCCATCCATCAATAGTTTTGAAGCATTATCATAAAGGTTGATTGCAATTAATGGAATATTATTTTGAGCAGATGTTGTTCTGAATGCGTTGGCATTATAGTTTGAAACTTTATCTGATTCTTTTATAGTTAATACTGGTGAAGAAGCAGTTGTTCTTACAAAAAATCCCTGCCCTGATTGAATGTATTGATCCAAACCGGTAGTTCCTGTAAATGGAGATATAAGTGTAACAGAACCTGTTGTGCTTACAGTAACATAGCCACCTGTGCTGCTTAAATTAGGATCCCAACCCCAATAGGTATTTGAAATATTCGTTTTTGTAACGGTGGCCCAATCTATTGGAGATGCAAAAGGATTTCCAAGTATTGTATAATTTCCCACAGTATTTGTAAGCGGAATAGTTGTAGCTGTATTATAAGTTTGATCGCCTGTTAATATGGTACCCCCTGCACTTAAAACTGTGTAATTAGGCGTATTAGTACCAGCAGAATTTGTGCGGTCACCATATACAAACATATAGTATGCAATACCGGCTTTTAACGGAGTATATTTTGTGTTTTTTCCATTGGCTGTTGTAAATCCTGTATATGCCCTTCCGGCTTCATTATATGTATAAAGAGAAGCATTGGTTGTTTGCTGATCAAATCCATTTGCGCTGGAACCTCCGGTAATAATTGTTCCAATATTTGCAGCACTGCTTCCCTGATTTTGCCAGTTGCCCCAAATAGAAAGACTTTCCTGGCCTGTGGTTAATGTGCCACTTGCGCTTGTGGTAACGCTGCTGGTAATAAGCCTGTATTTTCTTCTCCCCTGTATGTAACGCTCAACAATAAATTTGCCGGTACTGTAAGTTACAGCAGCTGTTGCAGGAATTGCAGTAACTCTTGCAGTTGCAGTAGATGTTGATTTTAAAATGATATTGGAACTTAACGTAAGCGTAGTACTTGAGCCAAGGTTAATTGTTTCTATTATATTAAGATCCCCGGTTATAGTTTTTGTATTTCCTCCTGAAAATGTAACGTTATTAAATGTTGTTGATCCAATACTTTGTGCTCCTGTTCCATTAAATGTAACCATCCCGGCTCCCTGGGTAAATGTTCCTGTATTAACCCAGTTGCCCCCGATATTATAATCTCCTGCCCCATTAATAGTAGCTGAATTAGTACAGTCGGAAGTTAAGATAATTGTGCCTGTGTTAGTAATTGTGCCTGATGCATTATTGAGGCCGCCTCCAATTAAAATTATGCCTGACGTTATATTTACAACAGCCCCATTGTTAGACAGTACTTGTGAAAAGCA
>JAQBNL010000062.1 GCA_028288585.1 Chitinophagaceae bacterium
TGCCCAAAAATGCATCATAAATAATCTTGGATCATCATGTATCATGTGATTATGCAAAGCCGTTGGAGTTATACCATTCTCAATTAAAATTTTTATAGCAGGATTTATTTCGTCTGCCTGTAAAACAAAATCACCTGTAATGGCGGCTTTATCTCCATTCTTTTGAAAATTAATGGCTGTTCCCATCCCGATAAATGGTGGCATTAACATACCGCTTTCTTTTAATTTTTCTTTTCTAGGAAAAATATATTGTAACAACATTCCATTATGCTTACCTGTTGTTCCTAAAATTGTCTCTACATTCGACCAATCGATAGTTGTTGTTTGCACAGGTACTTGCGGAGGTGCTAACGGTGTGGATGTTACTGCCAGTACAGATTTGATCGCTTCTGCAAGCTTTATCCTGTCTCCGCTTCCTGAAAAATGAACATACTTAACATTCGGTGATTCATTAATAAGATGATTATGAATTGCAGTTATTTTGAGATCAACAGATACCAGTTTTTTTAAAACTTCGGGGACTTCAGTATCCAGGAGAACAAGGTCTCCCATCATCATGGCCTGATTCTTCATGTCAGCCTCATGATCACTCATATTCATTCTCTTGCCTGTATTTATAAATCCTATCCATGAGCCAAGAGCAAGGCCAGGGGCAACTGTAAAGTCGCCAACTTTTACTTTGAGATCAGAACGGGGATAGCTTATTTTAAAAACATTATCCTGAACAGTTCCTTTTTTACCAAATACATTTTCTACAGAACTCCAGTCGTTTTGCTGGGCGAAGCAAAATGAAAAATTAAATAATAAGAGGGAAATAAATATAGATATTGCTTTCATCGTCATAGTTTTTAGATTAACAATGTCCTTGCAATTTACATAGTATGAAGGATTATAAAAGAAACAGGCATCCATCGCCATAACTTAAGAACCGTAAATCATTCTTCAAGGCATATTCATAAATCTTTCTCCAGTCATTTGTAATTGCAGCAACCAGTAGCAATAAAGTTGATTGTGGCTGATGAAAGTTTGTTACCAGTGCATTGGCGATTTTAAATCGATAACCCGGGGCAATAAGAATCTGTGTTTTAGTAAATAATCTTTGTAGATCATTTTTTTTCATCCAACTTATCAGTGATGTTAATGCGATAGTTGCATGTATGCTTTGCTTAGATAAAGGCTCTTCATAAACATCCCACTGTTTTATTTCCAGTTCATTAATAGTGCAATCTTTATTTAAATAAGATTTTACGCCCATCCAGTATAAGCTCTCTATTGTTCTTAATGAGGTCGTACCAACCGCAACAATATTTTCTTTAAGATTATTTAAAATATTTTCTATTGTAGAAACAGAAACATCAAACCACTCTGCATGCATTTCATGTTGCTGCATTGTTTCAGATTTAACAGGCTTGAATGTTCCTGCACCTACATGAAGTGTAACAAAATCTGTTTTAATATTTTTATTTTCAAGAGAAGAAAAAACTTCTTCTGTAAAATGTAAACCTGCAGTAGGCGCAGCAACTGATCCTTTGTGTTCAGCATAAATTGTTTGGTATCTTTCTTTATCATCTTCGTCCACATCTCTTTTTATGTAAGGAGGTAATGGAATCTCTCCGGCCTGCTCAATTATTTCCGAGAATGAATAATGAGAGGGCTGCCAGCTGAATTCAGTCACATACGCATCTGGTAATTTTTCTTTTAGTGAAGCAGTTAATATTACTTCTTCGGTTTTTAAATTGATCTTCTTTATTAAGTTCCCTTCTTTCCATTTACTAGCTCCGCCTATCATGCATTTCCACTTTGCAGATGCAGTTTTATTCATCACACTTGTATATTCTTTATTCTCTTCAAATGGCTCTAAACAAAATATCTCAATTGTTCCTCCTGTATCTTTTTTAAATAAAATCCTTGCAGGAATAACTTTAGTGTTATTAAAAATAAGTAATGAATTTTTGGGGAGGTGTTCGGCAATATTTTTATAAATGTCTTCTTTAATTTCTCCTTGTTTGTAAACTAATAATTTTGATTGATCTCTTTGCACAAGAGGATAGAGCGCTATTTTTTCGATAGGTAAATGATAAATAAAATCATTTATTGAAAGGTGCCTGGGATGCATTTAAATTTTTCCTTTTTGTATATCATCCACAACACCGGGATCCAGCAATGTTGTCGTGTCTCCCAAATTTTTTGTTTCTCCTTCTGCAATCTTTCTCAATATTCTTCGCATTATTTTTCCGCTTCTTGTTTTTGGCAGTCCGTTTACAAATTGAATTTTATCAGGCTTTGCAATGGCGCCAATAATTCTTGCAACAGTTTGGTGAATATTTTTTCGTGTTTGTTCTTCATCCGCAGATTGGTGATCCATAATGACAAAAGCATAAATTCCCTGCCCCTTAATATCGTGAGGAAAGCCTACCACAGCGCTTTCTATAACACCTGCATGCATGTTAATTGCATTTTCCACTTCAGCTGTTCCAATGCGATGACCACTAACATTCAATACATCATCTACTCTTCCTGTAATGCGGTAAAAACCATCTTTGTTTTTTAGTGCGCCATCACCTGTAAAATAAAGATTGGGATAGGTTGCAAAATAATTGGTGCGGCAACGTTCATGATCTCCATAAGTTGTAATAAACATCCCGGGCCATGGAAATGCAATACACAAAGCCCCCTCTATCTCCCCCAACGGGGGATAAAATGGAGAAGATTGATGCGGAGTTGTTTTGCTGTATATTTTTCTTTCAGCAAATGGAAGCTGCTGTAAATGTTGTTCTATTTTTAAAAGAACGCTTTCAATATCATTGATAATTTCTTCATTCATAAATCGAATAACATTATAACCCATAGATTGTAACCACACTGTTCTTTCATTATCGCTTATTTTGTTGTCTGGTAATTGATGAATTAATCCATCCACTTCAATAATCAGTTTTTTTTCAAGACAGATAAAATCCGTAATAAATGAGCCAATAATATGCTGCCTCCGAAACTTATAATTTCCTAATCTTCTCCCCTGTAATTTTTCCCACAAAATATTTTCAGCACCAGTAGAATTACTCCGGTGTTCTTTTGCAAATTCTTTCAACAATCCATACAGCATGGGGTCAGCATCTTCATAAAACTCTTCATGTTGTAGTATGTCTTTTTTAAATTGTTCTCCCAATTTTTCATCTACTTGTTCGTCTACTTTTCCTCCCCCGTTGGGGGAGATAGTGGGGGCTATTAATACCGGTTGCACTCCCGGCATTGGTAATGTTGCCCAGCCGGGTTTTGCAGGCGTGATTCCTGCAAGATTAGAGATTAAAATTCCTCCTGTTTCTGTTTGCCACCATGTATCAACTATCGGGCATTTTTTCTTTCCGATATTTTCATCATACCAATGCCATGCTTCTTCATTGATGGGTTCGCCTACTGTTCCCAATACCTTTAATGATGAAAGGTCCTTTCCTTTTAATGGTTCCAAACCATAGCTCATCAAACTTCTTATGGCAGTAGGAGCAGTATAAATTGTGTTCACTTTATACTTATCTACAATATCCCAAAACCTACCTGCATCAGGCCATGTAGGAATTCCTTCAAACATTACGCTGGTTGCGCCTGCACTTAATGGTCCGTACAAAATATAACTATGCCCGGTTATCCAGCCCACATCTGCTGTACAAAAAAATACGTCACCGGGTTTGTATTGAAAAACATTTACAAAAGTATAGTTGGTCCAAACCATGTAGCCGGCGCTGCTGTGCACAACACCCTTTGGTTTACCAGTAGAGCCTGAAGTGTATAAAATAAAGAGAGGGTCTTCAGCATCCATCTCTGCGGCAGGCATGGTAATAATATTATCTTTTTCAATTTGTGATTCAGCATGTTCCATTTCATCTTCCCACCAAACGTCTCTTCCTTTAATCATTGATATTGGCGTCCTCGTTCTTGTATAAACGATTACACGTTTCACAGTTTTGTTACCGATCAGTGCATCATCAATAATAGATTTTAAAGGAATGTCTTTACCGCCGCGATATGCGCCATCGCAGGTAACAATGTATTCTGCCTGTGCATCCTCTAACCTGTCTGCAATGCTTTGCGCAGAAAAGCCTCCGAATATTACGCTGTGGATAGCACCAATTCTTGCACACCCCAACACTGCATAAGCAAGCTCAGGAACCATCCCCATGTAGATACAAACACGGTCACCTTTTTTTACGCCATTGTTTTTTAGAACTTGCGCAAACTGGCAAACTCTTTTATGTA
>JAQBNL010000029.1 GCA_028288585.1 Chitinophagaceae bacterium
AGATAAAATGGAACCGGGCCTTATGCCATCGCTGATGGAAAAAGCAGGAGAGCAGGGTTTGCTTGGAGCATCTGTGCCCGAAGAGTTAGGCGGCTTAGGAAAAGATTTTGTAACCTCTACATTGGTAAGTGAAGGCCTTGGCGGAGGTTATTCATTTAGTGTGGCGATGAGTGCTCATGCAGGTATTGGTACATTGCCGATCCTATATTTTGGAACCGAAGAACAAAAGAAAAAATATATTCCAAAGTTGGCTGCAGGAGAATGGAAAGGTAGTTATGGATTAACAGAGCCCGGCAGCGGCAGCGATGCATTAGGAGCTAAAACCACTGCAGTACTTTCTGCTGATGGCAAACATTATATTGTTAATGGACAAAAATGCTGGATAACCAATGGAGGCTTTGCAGATATCTATACAGTGTTTGCAAAAGTTGATGGCGATAAATTCACTGCCTTTATTATCGAAAGGGGAATGGAAGGTTTTACACAAGGCCCTGAGGAACACAAGATGGGAATCAAAGGATCATCAACTGTTCAATTATATTTCCAGGATTGCAAAGTACCTGTTGAAAATGTTTTGGGAGAAATAGGTAAAGGTCATGTGATAGCATTTAATATATTAAATATTGGCCGCTTAAAATTAGCAGCTGCAGCAAACGGCGGGGCTAAAATGGCATTGACCAATTCAATTGAATATGCAAAAACCCGTGAGCAATTTAAAACTCCCATTGCTACATTCGGCGCAATAAAACATAAGATCGCGGAAATGGCTATCAAAATATATGCTGATGAAACGGCCATATATCGTACGGCAAAATGGATAGATGAAAAAGAACATGAGTTATTAACTTCCGGAAAACCATTTAATGAAGCATTGCTTGGTGCAGCCGAAGAGTATGCGATAGAGTGTGCAATACTTAAAGTGCATGGCAGTGAAGTGCTGGATTATATTGTAGACGAAGGCGTACAGATACATGGTGGCAATGGTTACAGTGATGAATACCTGATCAGCAAGGCATATAGAGATAGCCGTATTAACCGTATCTATGAAGGAACAAATGAGATAAACCGTTTGCTTACTGTGGATATGATATTGAAACGTGCTATGAAAGGTAAACTCGATCTTATGGGGCCTGCAATGAATGTTCAAAAAGAATTAATGAGCATTCCTGAATTTGGAAATGATGATGAATCTTCTTTTGCAAATGAGAGAAAAGCAATAGTGAATTTGAAGAAAGCAATTTTAATGACAGCGGGAGCAGCAGTACAAAAGCTGATGATGAATTTGCAGCATGAGCAGGAGATATTAATGAACATTGCTGACATGATGATAGAGACTTTTGTTGCCGAAAGTTTGTTACTAAGGGTTATGAAGATGACAGATAAAAATGGTGAAGCAGCATCACAGATACAGATTGATATGATGCGCTGTTATTTAAATGATGCAACTGATAAGGTAAATAAATTTGGAAAGGAAGCCATTAATGGATTTGCTGCCGGTGATGAGCAAAGAATGATGTTGCTGGGATTGAAACGCTTCACCAAGTCAGAGCCATTTAACAGTAAAGATGCAAGAAGGAGAGTTGCCGATAAATTGATAGCAGAAGGGAAGTACTGCTGGTAATTTTAGAGATTTTACTAAATTTTACCATCCTCTTGCTGTAACTTTAGGTCGAAATTTATTCAACGATGAGTGATACGATCACACCAGCAAAACCCGCATTAACAGCAAAAGATTTTTCCACCGACCAGGAAGTAAGATGGTGCCCCGGATGTGGAGACTATTCCATTCTTGCACAGGTGCAAAAAATAATGCCCGGCCTTGGTATTCCACGAGAGAACATTGTAATTATTTCTGGCATTGGCTGCAGCAGCCGCTTTCCTTATTACATGAACACATATGGGATGCACAGCATCCATGGCAGGGCAACAGCAATTGCCAGTGGATTAAAAGCAAGCCGGCCAGAGTTAAGTGTATGGATCGTTACCGGTGATGGTGATAGCTTAAGCATCGGCGGTAATCATACCATTCATTTATTAAGAAGAAATTTTGATGTAAATATTCTCCTTTTCAATAATGAGATATATGGATTAACAAAAGGACAATACTCACCAACGTCTCAAAAAAATAAAGTTACCAAGAGCACACCGTTTGGCAGTATCGACCATCCTTTTAATCCCGCAGCATTGGCAATGGGTGCAGATGCAAGCTTTGTTGCAAGAACTATGGATAGGGATGTAAAACATCTGCAGGCAATGATACTGAGAGCGCAGGAACATAAAGGCGCTTCCTTTTTAGAAATATACCAGAACTGCAATATTTTTAATGATGGCGCTTTTGAAATATTTACAGAGAAAAGTTCCAAGCCGGAAGAAGCTTTGTTTCTTGAGCAGGGACAGCCATTGCTCTTTGGCGCCGCAAAAAATAAAGGTATAAAATTAGATGGATTGAAACCTGTGGTTGTTGAAATAGGGAATGGCGTAAGCGCTGATGATCTTTGGATGCATGATGAAAAAGATTTTTACAAAGCACAGATACTGTCCCGGATGTTTGATGACCCAAGAATAGAGGGACATTTTCCAAGACCGTTTGGCGTTTTTTATCAAAACGAACGGGCCTGTTACGAAGATAATATGACCATGCAGATTGATGAAACCATTGCCACTAAAGGCAAAGGTGATCTTGATAAATTGTTGAGAGGAAGAGAAACGTGGACGATCAATTAAATTCTAAATTAATTTTTTCTCTAACAAATATTCTGCTATCTGAACCGCATTGGTAGCAGCGCCTTTGCGCAGGTTATCGCTCACTATCCAGCAGTTTAATGTATTGGGTTGTGTTTCATCTCTGCGTATTCTTCCTACAAATGTTTCATCTTTTTCATGAGCAGTTAATGGCATTGGATAAATAAAATTATCCAGGTCATCCTGAACAACGATACCTTCTGAATTACTTAAAATATCTTTTACCTCATCAAGATCGAAATCCTTTTCAAATTCAATATTCACGCTTTCACTATGGCCTCCCATTACAGGAATACGAACGCATGTGGCCGTTACTTTTATAGAATCATCACCAATAATCTTATTGGTTTCTTTCACCATTTTCATTTCTTCCTTGGTATAACCATTCTCTAAAAAAACATCTATATGTGGAATGGCATTCTTATCTATTCTATATTTATAAGCCATCTCCCCTTCAATGTTATTTCTTTCATTCTCTAATTGAGTAACCGCTTTTACGCCTGTTCCTGTAACACTTTGATAAGTGGAAACAACCACTCTTTTTATTCCATACTTTTTATGAAGCGGATTTAATACCAATACCATTTGTATTGTTGAGCAGTTAGGGTTAGCAATTATCTTATCTTCTTTGGTAAGAACATTTGCATTCACTTCGGGCACCACTAACTTTTTTGTAGGGTCCATTCTCCAGGCTGATGAATTATCAACAACTGTTATTCCTGCTGCAGCAAATTTTGGAGCCAGTTCAAGTGATGTGCTGCCGCCAGCTGAGAATAAAGCCAGGTCAGGTTTTGCAGCAATAGCATCTTCGGCGGAAATGATAGTATATTTCTTTCCTTTAAATTCAATTTGTTTTCCAATAGATCTTTCTGAAGCTACCGGCAATAATTCATCTACCGGGAAATTCCTTTCTTCCAATACCTGCAACATTTTACTTCCTACGAGTCCTGTTGCGCCAACAACTGCTATTTTCATTACTTTAAAAAATTTAGTTTGCAAATTTACGATTCTAATTCTCAAATAAAAAGGCAATTACAAAATGATTTAACTTAGGAATTATTTTTTGCTATGATAAAATATTTATTCTCTGTACTCATCATATTTTTTTTGACAGGCAATACAAATGCGCAGGTTGCAAACCGGTATGATATTGTTATTGATGAATTAATGGCTGACCCAACACCACAGGTTGGATTGCCCAATAATGAATGGATAGAATTGCGAAACACTTCAGCAGTTGCAATCAACCTGCAGGGTTTTAGATTAAGTGATCTTTCCGGGCAAAGCGGTCCAATGCCTTCCTATCTTTTAAAGCCCGATAGTTTTGTAATCGTATGTACCGGTTCCGCGGTCACTGCCATGTCAGTATTTGCTCCCACAATTTCAGTTACCAGTTTTCCTTCGCTTGATAATAATGGAGACCAGCTATCTCTTATTTCCATACAGGGTAAAGTTATTCATGCTGTTAATTATGATATTAGCTGGTACCAAAATGAATTAAAGAAAGATGGCGGATGGACCCTGGAGATGATAGACACTAAAAATCCCTGCACCGGTTTTAGCAATTGGAAAGCGGGTATTGATCTGAAAGGCGGAACACCGGGAAAGAAAAATTCTGTAGATGCAACTAATGCGGATAAAACATCACCAAAATTATTACGGCTTTTTGCAGTTGATAATTTAAATATCACACTGGTTTTTGATGAGCCGTTGGATAGCCTGAAAGCTGCAACTGTTGCAAGCTATAGCATTAGTGATGGTATTGGCGCCCCACAATCTGCAACATCGGTTGCTCCTGTTTTTGATAAAGTAGATCTTAAATTAAATACGCCTTTAGCAGTTAATAAAGTTTATACTGTTACCGTAGCCGGTGTAACTGATTGCGCAGGAAACATAATTGGCTCAAAAAATTCAGCAAGAGTTGGGTTATCATCTGTTGCAGATAGTTTTGATGTTGTTATCAATGAAATATTATTTAATCCAAAATCGGGCGGGGTTGATTATGTTGAGATATACAACCGCTCACAAAAAATAATTGATGCAAAGCAATTATACATTGCCAACAGGACCAGCACAAATATTATCAGCAGCATACAGCAGTTAAGTACAGAAAGTATTTTGCTGTTTCCCGGAGATTTTTTAGTGATTACTGAAGACCGTCAAATTGTAATGCAGCAATATGTAACCTATCCTGATGCCTTTATACAGGTCAGTTCCATGCCTTCATTTCCTGATGATAAGGGAGATGTTATTATTTTAAATGCGCAGGGAAAAATTGTTGATGAAGTTGCCTATTCCGATAAATGGCATTTTGCCTTGATATCAAATACTGAAGGTGTTTCGCTGGAAAGGATAGATTACAATGCTCCTTCTGTGCAAAGTAATTTTCATTCTGCTGCAACATCGGTGGGATATGGAACGCCGGGATATAAAAATTCCCAATTCAGAATTGACCTGCAGGCACAGGGAGAAATAACTGTAACACCCGAAGTTTTCTCTCCTGATAATGACGGCATAGACGACTTCGCAACCATTAATTATAATTTTCCTTCACCGGGGTATGTGGCTTCCATTACTATTTTCGATGCTTCAGGAAGGCCGGTTCGTTACCTGCAAAAAAATGCGTTAAGCGGAATTAAAGGAAGTTACATTTGGGACGGACTGGGAGAAAAACAACAAAAACTTTCGCAGGGTATTTATATTATCTATACTGAAATATTTAATACCGGTGGAAAGAAGAAACAATTTAAGAATACAATTGTGCTGGCGAGGAGGAACTAATGAATTGATTTTAAATACAAGGCATAAAAGTTGCACTGAAAATCATTAATTATTTGTGATAAAATGAGATTAAAAAATATTTTTCATGCTGCAATTATATTCCTGCTTGCAACAATAATTTGGGGGTGCGGAAACAGCCGGCATGTAAAAAATGATTCTTCCCCGGATAGTGTTACTGTAAGAAATATGGTGGAATCTCAGAACTTTGTTTTTATACCACGATACGTAAACCCGATGACCGGAAGAAGAAGAGACTTAAGTTCCGGATTTCAAATATCCATATCCAAAGATACCATCATAAGTTACCTGCCATTTTTTGGCCGCGGATATACAGCGCCTATAAGCCCCGCCGATGTTGACTTTGATTTTACTTCTACTAAATTCAAGTATACAATTACGCCTGCTAAAAGAGGATGGAATATTTCAATAAAACCAACAGACCAAAGATATCTTCAGGAATTATACTTCAGAATTTTTGATAATGCTTCAGCATCGCTTACTATAACCAGTATCGACCGCAGTTCTATTTCGTATGATGGTTATATAACACGAAGAGAAGGCTACATGAAGCAGAAAAAATAAGCTTGCTTGATCTTACCTGTGAAGGAATGCAGATAATTTAATTGAAATAAAAAAGCCACCCGAAAGCGGCTTGCTTAATTAATTACGTTTTTCATATGCCGGTACCGGCGGCGGGTTGAACGGTTTACTCTTCAAAAGACTTTTTATTTCTGTGATAGCCCGTTCCAACTGCGGGTCTGTTCCTTTAGCCATAGCTGCTAAATCTTCGGGCACGGAAATATCAGGATCAACTCCATAACCTTCTTTAAACCATGTACCATCTGGGTTATACATCCTGAAAGTAGGAACTGTAATACCACCGTTGTCTATCAAAGGCGGTACGCCGCTAATACCAATCAATCCGCCCCATGTTCTTGAACCTATTACAGGTCCCAATCCTCTCTTTTTAAAATAATCAGGAAAGGCATCACCGCCTGAGCCACTCCATCCGTTTATCAGCATTACTTTAGGACCAAAGTGTGCAAAAGGAGGCCATGGTCTTGATTCTCCATCACGTATTGCCCAAAAAGCCAGCGGACTCCGGTTGAGCATCTCGATAAACCTGTCCGGTATTTGCCCGCCACTATTAAAACGCTCATCAATCACCAATGCTTTTTTATCCCACTGGGCATTAAATTGCCTTATCAATTCATTCTGCCCATCCACACCTGTGCTGCGAACATAAATATAACCTGCATCACCATTGGTAGCTTCTTCTACCCGTTTACGATTTGCTTCAATCCATGCAAGATGGCGCAGCCTCGATTCATCATCCAGTGTTTTTACAATAGCTGTTTTGGCGCCTGTAAAAGAAGCCGTGGAATTGTAAGTAAGCTCTACTGTTTTATTGGCAAGGCCCTGGAAGGCAGCAAATGGTTCTTCGTCTGTAGTAAGGGGTATCCCGTTAACGGCAAGGATAAAATCTCCCTCATTAATATCCGTTCCGCTTATGGCTAAAGGTGAGCGTACTTCGGCATCCCATGCAGCGGGGCGAACAATGTTTTTTATTTTATAGTAATTGCCCACGGCCTGCCAGTCTATACCAAGATAACCTACAGCGGCTCTCTTCTCTTCCTCTTCATCTCCGCCACCTTTATAAGTATGAGACGAATTCAGTTCTCCAATCATTTCTCCCAATACCTCGTTTACTTCCTCACGTGTCATAGCGCCGTTGAGCATTTTTAAATATCTTTCTTTTACAAGGTTCCAGTTAACGCCATGCATATTAGGGTCATAAAAATAGTCACGCTCCAGGCGCCATGCGTCCATAAAGATCTGCTTCCACTCCTCCATAGGCTCCACTACCATTTGCATTTCTGTAACCCGTAAAGGCTTTTCAAATTTTTGATTTTCGTCGGGCTTAATGATAGCAAAACTGTTACCACGGCGGGCTAATATTTTTTTACCATCGCCGGATAATACATATGCATTTACGTCATCCAGTATTGTTTTCTCCTCACGCTTATCTATATCATAATATTTTAAAGTTGCCCTGCCATCGGCTCCTGTATTTGGATAGGCGATATAAATAATTCTTCCTTTTACTGCGCTTAGCCTACCATAGTTGCCGGGCTTTACAGGAAGAATAACCATCCGTGTTTCCATTCCTTCAATATCAATATCTGATGTAGACGGAATTGTTTTTTTAGTATCGATCACACCTGCATCTTTCAACACTTTTTTTATGCTGTCTGATTTTTGTTTTTCTTCATCACGTTTCACACCTACCTCATCATTTTTTGCATACAGCAACGAAGGGGTAGTTTTTTTAAGACTAATGGCAGCAAGCTGGCCTGAGTTGGCGTAAATGAATGTATTATCTATATCACTATAGTTGGGCTGAAAAGCCTGGCTGGTACGTAAAAACAAATGTTTACCATCTGCATCAAAAACAGGGTTTGAGCAATTATAGAAACCGCTGCTAACCTGATTTAGTTTTTTCGCATCGTAATCGTAAAGAAAAATTCCTGAATGATAATTTTCAAGATCGCGGCTATAAGTAAGCCAGCGGCTGTCTGGCGACCAGTTGCAGGTAAAATTTTCTAGTGCGCCATGTGCCAGGCGCAGACCTTTATCAACCTGTGTTGTTTTACCGGTTACAATATCAAACACCAGTATCTTCATTGCCTTGTCAATAAAAGCAAGCTTTTTACTGTCGGGCGACCATTGAAGATTATAGCGGAAACCCGGGCCATAACTGGTGAGTTTTCTTGCTGAACTTTCTTTAGAAGGATCCATTATCCAAAGTTCATATTCACCCGATTGATCGCTCCAGTACGCAACACTCTTGCCATCAGGAGACCATGCCGGATAACGCTCAGCCACTCCCGGTGTTCGTGAAAGATCTTTTACAAAACCAAATTCTGCAGGCACTGAAAATATTTCGCCACGGGCTGATATCAATGCACGGTTTCCATCAGGACTTAACCCCGCATTCTGGATGTATTTTTCAGCAGACATAACAGAGGGCTTTAATAATGCCCTGTCGTTTACCAGGGTTACTTTCACTTCCTTTAACTGTTGGGATGATATCTGGTACAGGTACAGTTTTCCGCCTGCTTCCATCACAATATCATCAGGGCCTAATGAAGGAAAGTGAGCATCATAATCCTTAAAATTTGTTATCTGTGTAAATGTTTTATCAGTAAGATCGTATCGCCATAAATTCATTCGCACTTCAGGCCCGCGGTCAGAAAGGAAATAAATGGATTTGTTATGCCACATGGGCAATTCATCCGATGCATCAGTGGTGGTTATTTTTTCCGACTTATTGGTAACGAAATTAAAAATATGAATGTCTGCATTCCATCCACCGCGATAACGTTTCCAGTTGCGGAAAACCTGCGAGATAAAAGTTACGGCCATCTCTTTTCCATCGGGTGAATAAGAGCCAAACTCGGCATACGCCAAAGGCAATTTTTCCACTGGTCCGCCTTTAGATGAAATGGTGTAAAACTGGTCATAACGTTCTCTCCCGCTTTCTCTTCCGGAAGCAAACAATACACGCTTGCCATCAGGTGTCCAGTCTACAACCCTGTCGGGCAGGCCATGCTGGGTAAGGCGTACAGGAATACCGCCGCCAACAGGGATAACATATACATCCTGGTTTCCATCATAATTGCCTGAGTAAGCAACGGTGTTTCCATCGGGTGAAAATTTAGGGAAACTCTCTACGCCGGGAGGAGAACTTAATTTAATTGCAGTGCCACCTTCCTTAGGCACCAGCCACAAATCGTTGGCATATGTAAAAACAATTTGTGTTTTAGACACATCGGGATAGCGGAATAAACCGGCATCAATTTGTGCGGATAGCTGTTGCGAAATAAGTAAGGCGATAGAAAAATTTACCAGTGTTTTCATGAGCAGTGTTTTATTTAAATATTATAGAAGAATAGTTTGGGAAAACAGGCTACAATATAATAAATAATTGATCTCTGCCGCTTAGATTGATTCTGTTTTGGATGGATGGTAATTCGCTGCGCTAATTATTGAAGATGATATAATCACAGAGAACAAGAATTAAAGAAGATTCGCTGAGATAGCTCTGCTAAAACTCAATTTACTCTTGTTCTCTGCGGTAAAGATTTCACTTTAGCAACTCATCAATAGTGGTATACGAAACCGGGTGATAATTAGCCCGTGCCTTTGCATAAATACGCTGTGCCCATGCTTTGCCGTCAGGTGTTTTTATCATCTCTTTGTATAGCGGCCTCAAAAATTTTCTCCTGCCAACTTCTGTAAGAAATTTTTCAATGTAAGCATCCGCAGGATGGTATTGATGGTGTATAGCGAGGACGTACCATGCAGCCTGCACTTCGCTGTTGCCCGATGGGGTGAAATTAAATTCCTTATCCAGCTGCACCATTTCACCTGTTGTTAAGCCAGCAGGTAAGTGACTCAAAAAATACAACAACTCGTTGGTTGATTTTATATGCTGGTGCAAACCGGTAACAGGCGCCTTGCGGAGGTTGGCAATCGCACTGTCTATCTTAGTAAAATCTTCTGAAATACTTGGAGGAATATTTTTTGGAATACCGGGCTGGTACACCCATTCATTCACCATAATTTTACCAGCAAGCGCCTTATCACCTTTTATTAATTCTTTATTTAAGTAATCAACAAACTGCTCTGTATTGCGTGACTGGAATGCATACGTATTAAAATAGTCCTTTAAAAAAGCATCAAACTTTTCTCTTCCTGCAGCGGCTTCAATGGTTTGTAAAAATGCATAACCTTTGTCATACACAATGTCGCTGCTGCCTTCATCAGGGTCACGTCCTTTGTAATCGCCTTTTAGTTTTGTGTCTTTACTGGTAGCGCCT
Source organism: Chitinophagaceae bacterium (assembly GCA_028288585.1). Taxonomy (GTDB): domain Bacteria; phylum Bacteroidota; class Bacteroidia; order Chitinophagales; family Chitinophagaceae; genus Ginsengibacter. The sequence continues at coordinate 10,407 of JAQBNL010000029.1, forward strand.
TTTTCTTTAACCACATCAGTCAGCGCCTGCCTGCTAAGCACTTCCTGCATCTTTGCTTCGGCAGGTCCGTACACTGCTTCTGTGATGCGTTGCTGAAAATAAGTGGTGAAGCCTTCATTCAGCCACATGTCATTCCATGTTGCATTGGTAACAAGATTGCCGCTCCAGCTGTGCGCCAGCTCATGAGCAACAAGGCTTACCAGCGAACGGTCTCCGGCAATAACGGTGGGTGTTGCAAAAGTGAGATTGGGATTTTCCATACCCCCATAAGGAAAGCTTGGCGGAAGCACCAGCACATCATAGCGGCCCCAGCGGTACGGACCATATAATTTTTCCGCCGCCGTTACCATCTTACCCATGTCGGCAAATTCCCATGCCGCTTTTTCCAGCATCGCAGGCTCTGCGTATACACCTGTGCGTTCATCAACAGGTTTAAAGGCAAGGTCACCCACTGCCAGTGCCAACAGGTAACTCGGTATAGGATGCGTTTGTTTAAAATGATAAACACCATCTGCATTTTTTTGCTGCGGATTTTCTGCACTCATTACCGCCAGCAGTTCTTTGGGAACACTAACCGTTGCATTGTAAGTAAAGCGTATACCAGGACCATCCTGGCTGGGCACCCAGCTTCGTGCCAGTATGGGCTCACTTTGTGTAAAGAGGAAAGGCTGTTTCTTTCCCAATGTTTGCTGCGGCTCCAGCCATTGCAATGCACCGGCATCTTTTGATGTGGTGTAATAAATATGTACCAAAGTATCAGCATCCGTAATTTCTATTTGCAACGGTTTGCCGAGGATAGAATCAACAGCACCAAAAGAAAACTTTGTTTCCTTTTCATCTGCGCCAACAGTTACCTTTTGTATCTCCAGCAGTTTTGTATCAAAAATAATATGGTCAGTTTTTGCAATGTTGTTTATGCTCCATGAAGCTTTGCCGCTTATTTGCTTTGTATCAAAATTTACTTTTATGTCCAGGTCAAGATGTTTTACAACAGCCTTGTCCGGCTCAGAAAATGTATGCGGATCTTTTTCTGTTTCAACGTTATCCGTTTGTGAAGTTTTTTGATTGCAGCTTATTGTAAATACCAGCAGCGCCAATAGTAATCTTGTAGTTTTCATTTTATAAAATTAAGGGAGAAATTTTGGAGAGAAATTCAAGGCAGAAAATTTCACATAGTTTTACTTGTTCAAAATTCTACTCTGCGGTCAGTTTCCGGCCCCAACAAAAACAGATAATCTGTTTACACCCAAATTAATGAATGATGCTTGTCTATAAAGCATAGTTATTATGAAAGAAAACACGTAGGTAAAAAAGAATATGGGTCTATGGATGAATATTTTTCCTTTTCTTCAGGAAGTTCACCAAGGTCTATCTCAATAAATGATTTGGTTTCCCTGATATGCCAGAGGTATAATTTTTTGCCCGGCGACTGTTCACATATCTCGGGCAGCATATCGTGGAGCAGGCCATTCCAGCAGGCTTCTTCCAATTGTTCTCTCTCCGTAAGATGATTGTTGGCGCTATCATCTTTTTCACAACAATGCCTTGCTGAAAATTTAGTTCCGGTAAGCAATAAAATTTCCTGTTGGGTAGAATTTGTTTTCATATTATTATCATTTAAAAATTTTTATCGTAAATAAAAAATTCTTTTTTAACAATACGCCGCCAAAAAGGCGTCACCGATAATGCAAACGCTTATCGAAAAATTACACTTGTTAGGGATAAAATGTCTGTACAAAGACTATGTAATTAAAGTAAGCTTATGGATTTTCAAAAAGGAGATGGAAGCGGGGCAGTTAATGTGTGTATTGTAAATGTAGAAAACCTTTTTTAAATATGCAAGCTGGTTTGGTGAAAATAAAATGCTTAAATCTTACTTTACCCGGAGGATTGCTGCGGATTTGAATATGCGTAATACTGCAGGTAACTTCCTATACATTGACTTCCTTATTTAAAATTTAAGGCTAACGTAATAATGCTGGAGTTCAATCCATCTGTGCGGTTGTAATGGCCATATCTTAATTCAAGGTTGTTTAAATGTTTTAAACCGGGGTTACCGCCTGGTGGTGAAAATCTTATTCCGGCACCATAAAAATTGCTGTTGAATTTTGACAGGTCGTCATCAGTTGTATAAAATAGTTCTGATGCACTATGGCTTTTATAAGGCGCAAAATACTTAACACCATTTTGCGAATAGTAACGGTAGAACGGGCTTATGGAAAGATATGGCGTAAGCTTTACGGGAAGCTCAATATTAAAGGTGCTGGCTGTTAAGCCCCAGTCATCATGATAAAAACGGTAGTATGAACGGATGATAAATTTATCGCCAAGAAAATAATTCAACCTCAGCCCTGCCGGAATTTTAAATCTCGAGGAGGGTAGCTTTTCATTTGTTTCTGCCCCATTGGTAAAAAATATCCTGTGAAACGGCGTGCTTAAATACCCGCTTTGGTAAATAAGATCCAGCATAAGAGAAAGCTGTAAGCGCTGGGTAAGCGACTGTGAAAAAGTAAGAGAGCCGCTGTAGGAATTTCTTGATGCCGATGGATAATTATTGTCACGCCCCTGCGTAACCGTTCGCATCTCAATAGGCAATATCACTTTTAAATTATCAAGATAGGCCTGCAGCTTTATGCCGAACTCAGTGTTTTTATCTTTTGAAGTCTTTGTAAACCCTGTACCAAAACCAATAGAAGTATAATCGTATTCATTGGAGAAGGAGCCATTAAAACTTACTGCATTTCCCTTTTGCTCATTGGTGATGGTGTAAGAAGCAGAAGGATAAATCCGTGTGTCAGCATGTGATGCGGAAGAAATAGTTTGCGGATCAATTTTATCTGATGATGCAGAAGTGTAATGATCTATACCCAGCTCAAAGCTTACATCGTGTTTACGGTTTTTGTTGTCGAACTTATTAAGCTTTAATTCAATAGTAGTGGCAAGGTCAGAAAGTTTCTCGGTACCAATACCGCCTGTAACAGGGGAAAGATTACCATCCTGGTGGTAATAGCCGGTTACAAAATTTATTTCGGCGGGCTTTAATTTTTTATTTTTATAGGCAGAAGAATCAGTGGTGGTTTGAGAAAAAGCGCTCAATACCCCGATGTACATTCCAATTACTGCTAAAGATAATTTTCTCATTGTTTTTTTTAATTAATTCTTGCTATGATGGTGAGGCCACCAACATAGGATTAGTTACATCCGCATCCACCACCGGTTTTACCCCCATTGGCTCCTGAAGCGCCTTCGCGGTAAACCTGGAAATTCATTTCAAATTTTTCTGCCTTTTTAGGACTTAGTTCCATTTCGGCATCGTTCAAATATATTTTTTGATAAGCCTTTGGACCTGCGCAGGAATGCAGGATAAATGCACTGCTGATAAACAGGAACAGTTTAAAAATGCTGATGAGTTTTTTCATGTATCCGGGTTAAGAGATTTTAATGTTAGAAGAAGTGTAAAGTTTATTATTGTCATCAATAATTATGCAACTTATGTGGGGTAGTTGGTTTATAAGGTGTAATCCTGCTTTTATTCCCATCACCATAACAGGTGTTGCCAATGCATCAGCAAGTTCTGCATTAGGTGCAATAATGGTCACACTTTTAATTCCTGAAACCGGCAAACCCGTGTTAGGATCAATTGTATGGGAATATTTTTTCCCGTTTATCACTGCATATTTTTCATAATTGCCCGAGGTGGCAACTGCCATGTTGGTAATGTTTAAAGAAGAGAAGGGATTATCCCTTGCTTCAGGGTCTGCAATACCGATGGTCCAGGGTTCGCCGGATGCCTGTAGGCCCCATGCAGAAAGGTCACCGGCTGCATTTACAATTCCGCTTTGTACATTCATTTGCTGCAAAACAGTTTTGGCTTTTTCTGCTGCATATCCTTTACCGATGCCGCCAAAGCCGATACGCATTCCTTTCTCTTTTAAAAAAACAGTGCTTTCTTTTTCATCAACAATTACATTTTTATAATTGATAAGTCTTACTGATTTTTTAGCGGTAGCAGCATCCGGCAGCGACTTCATATCCTTATCAAAATTCCAAAGCGATTTATCAACTGAGCCGTAAGTAATATCAAATGAACCTTGTGTTATATGAGAAATTTTCAGACTGCGCTGTATCAATTCTACCACTTCTCTTTCCACTTTTACGGCACTTATTCCGGCAAGTGCATTAATACGATTTGTATCGCTGTCATCTTTGAAAGTGGTTAACAGTTTTTCTATACGCTGTATCTCTTCCACGGCAGCATCAATACAAATATCTGCATGGGCTGCATCCTGTGCCATCACAGAGATTTCGAACCTGTTGCCCATAAGGCGCAACACCCTTTTATGTAATAGTGAAGTTTTTGTAAGCTCACCGATTTGCATCAGCAGTTTGTTTTATCTCATCAACAAATTGTTTGCCTGAGAGGTCGGGAAATCCATCCCATTGCTTTAATATTTTTCCATCTGCTGTTAATAAAATCGTATAAGGAAATTTACCTTCAGGATTATATTTATCAGCAAGGGTTTCATTCATCTTTTTTTGATCGGCAGATAATTTATGTTTATTCTGGCGGGGAAAATCAGCATTTACCAAAATAAGATTTTCGGATGCATAAGTAATAAAGCTTTCGCTTTCAAAAATATCTTTTTTTAACCGGATGCATGGCAGGCACCAGTCAGAGCCTGAAAAGTTCACAAGAATTAATTTATTGTTTTTTGATGCTTCTATTTCAGCATCTTTAAAATTTGTTTCCCATGATGCGGAGGTAAACAAAAGCGATGTAAAAAGAAGCGCACTAAGCAATTTCATAAGTGATATTTTAAGGTGTAATTTAACCACAATTTAAACCAATATCATGCTATATTTCTATGTAAGCCTGTATTTGAGAAACCTTTAACTAATAGCTGTTTTTTAATAAACTTTTATGATATGAGATGCAAATAAGATGAAAATGGTTGGGCGGGATAAGATGATTTGAGATTCGTTCCTGAAGAAATAAAAATAATTTTAAATCAGGCAAATGCAAATGCAAGCTGTGGTGAAGAAAGTTGATGGCATACCGGCACATCACTGTTTGAATTATGGATATGGTAAACCGCGGTTTCTTCATTCCTTGATGCCACAATCATCTTTACCCCATTTGCATTTTCATTAAATAATTCCTGTACAAGCTTAGGACAATTATTATTTTTTGAAAGATGCGATAACAACAGGTGTGTCATGAAGGAAGGTTTGTGCATTGTAAAAAGTTCCAGCGCCTGCTTATTACTAAGGTGGCCTTTATCTCCGCGGATGCGGTTTTTTAAAAAGTGCGGATACCTTCCCTGATCCAGCATAGTATCATCATAATTAGCTTCCAAAAAAGCAGCATGGCATTGTTTAAAATGATGAACAAGGTTTTCGCAGGGAGTGCCAATGTCAGTAAATACACCAACTTTTATGTGGTTGCAGTTGACAATAAAACTATACGGGTCTGCGGCATCATGAAATTTTGGAAAAGCAGTTATAGAAAGATTGCCGATAATAATGGGTTCATGTGCTGTGAAAGATGAAATTAAGTTCTTCTCCAGCTTAAGCCTGCTGTACCTGTGTGTTGCATTGGTTATGTAAACCGGTAACTTATATTTTTTAGCCAATACCTGCAGCCCGCTGATATGATCGGTATGTTCATGCGATACAAACACTGCTTTCACGTTCTGCATACTAAGCCCAAGGCGCTTCATACGATTTTCTATTTCACTGCATGATATGCCTGCATCCACAAGAATGGCTTCGGTTTCGTTACCAACATAATAGCAGTTACCGTTACTCCCGGAATTTAATGATGAGATGAATAAAGACATAGGCAGCAGCAAAGAAAAGCAGTTTCACGCAAAGGCTGAAAGAAAATAAAATAAAAAAGACACAAAGGAACCTGCTCCTTTGCATCTCTGCGCAAAATATTTTATTGCTTTTCTTCTGAATCATCATCAACCTTTGCCGTAGCCTTAGCCAGGCTTGCTGCTTTTTTAATAAGCGTAATAAATTCTTTACGGTATCCTTCGGCATCATTGCCTGTTGCGCCGGTAGCAATTTGCAGGATATTATTATAACTGCTGTTCCCTTTAAATTCGCTTTGCCGCAGCAACATTCCAAACCCTGCAACAGCAGCGGCAAAACGAAAATTATTGGAGGTTGTATTAAACGCTACATCATTATCCTCTACCGGGTGTACTATAAGCTCGCTGTTATTTTTTGCAGGGTCTTTATAACGGAACTTTACAGTTAATAATTCTTTTGAGTCGGAGTTGCCCTGGTTATTTTTTTGATATTTAAGCGGATCAATATCCTTCAGAAATGGTGATTTTATACCTGCCGGGATAATCTCATACAAAGCCGTTACCGTATGACCACTGCCTAATTCGCCTGCATCTTTTTTATCATCATTAAAATCTTCTTTGTTCAGCATCCTGTTCTCATACCCTATCAGCCGGTAACCTGCAACCTTAGCGGGATTAAATTCAACCTGCAGTTTTACATCCTTAGCAATAGTGAAAAGTGTTCCTCCAAATTCATTTACCAAAACTTTTTTTGCTTCATTAATGCCATCAATGTAGGCATGGTTGCCATTGCCTTTATCTGCCAGCTGCTGCATTTTATTGTCTTTATAATTTCCCATACCATAGCCAAGTACAGTAAGATACACACCGCTTTCACGTTCTTGTTCTATCATAGCAACCAGTGCATCATCACTGCTGGCCCCTACATTAAAATCGCCATCGGTACAAAGGATAACCCTGTTATTTCCATTTTTAATAAAATTATTTTTAGCGGTTTTGTAAGCCAATTTTATTCCTTCACCACCCGCCGTTGAGCCCCCGGCCTCCAATGCATCTATGGCATTTTTTATTTTTATTTTATCACTGCCACTTGTTGTCGGCAATACAAGACCGGCATTGCCTGCATACACAACTATAGAGATGTTGTCTTTTTCACGCAGCTGATCTGTAAGCATTTTTAAAGATGCCTTAACCAGCGGTAATTTATTTTCATCCATCATAGATCCTGATACATCAATTAAAAAAACAAGGTTGGAGGCAGGCAAATTTTCAACAGGAATATTTTTTCCCTGCAAACCAATCATAACAAGTTTGTGACTATTATCCCAGGGGCAGGTACTTATTTCTGTTGTGATAGAGAAAGGATGTTTATCCGTTGGCTGCGGATAATTATATTTAAAATAATTTATCAGCTCTTCAGTTCTTACAGCGCCTGCCGGTGGTAATTGCCCGCCATTTAAAAAGCGGCGAACATTGCTGTAAGATGCTGCATCTACATCAATAGAAAATGTGGAGAGCGGATCATCGGTTACTTTATGAAAACCGTTTTCATTGATGTGGTCATAATCTTCTGTGTTGAAATCTTTTTCATTCATGTAAACTCCGGCCGATTTTCCTTTTAATTCCGATAAATAACCCAACGATTTCTCTGACCTTTTTGTACTTAGGGCGGTAACAGTCACATCCTGTAATGGAGTTGCATCCGCGGCCAGTTTTACATTGATAACTGTTCTGTTGTTGGTGGTAACTTCCTGCGATTTGTACCCAACCTTTGTTATTAGCAGTACATCTTTATCATTTACTTCTATAGAATAAGCCCCGTTTTTATCAGAGATTGTTCCGGTTTGTGTGCCTTTTACGGTAATGCCTGCCATTGCTACAGGATTGTTATTTTCATCGGTAATAATTCCTGAAACAGTATGTTTGTTAAAGTAAGAAAATGCCATGATCGCAATAATAAATACCGGGATCAGTAATAAAATTATTTTTTTCATAACAGGATTTTTTAAACAGGATGCATCTATTTACATAATTACACACATCATTAAAAAATATTTATTTTAATATCATTTGCTTTTCTTAAAAAATATACCGTCTGCGGATCCTGATAAAGAACTTATTGAAAAGTATAAAGCTTCAGGGAGTCTTGATATACTTGGAGAATTATACCAGCGATATATGGACCTGGTGTATGGCGTATGTTTAAAATACCTGAGACAGCCGGAAGATGCAAAAGATTGTGTTTTGAATATTTTTGAAGAACTGGTTGGTAAACTGAAGAAGTATGATGTTGATAATTTTAAAGCATGGTTGTACCAGTTAACAAAGAACCATTGCCTGATGAAGTTGCGGAAGCAAAAAATATTACCTGTTAATATTGATTTGTCTTTTATGCAATCAGAAGAAAATGTACATCTTGATGATGAGATGCAGAAAGAGAAGAATTTTAAACAAATGCAATTTTGCCTTGGGCAATTGACAGACCAGCAAAGGCAGGTGATTGAATTATTTTATCTTAATAATAAATGCTATAAAGAAATTGCAGAAATAACAGCCATTGAAATTAATAGGGTAAGAAGCTTTATACAAAACGGCAGGCGGAATTTAAAAATATGTATGGAGAAAGCACTTGGAGAAATGCAGGAAGGAAAAATTAAATAAATAGTGTCACAGGATTATAAATATACAGCAGCAGATTTCGACCGCTATCATTCAGGACAAATGAGTGAAGGCGAAATGCATGCCTTAGAAAAAGCGGCTTTACAAGATCCGTTTCTTGCTGACGCTTTGGAAGGATATGCTTATACAGATGCGGCCACAAAAGATATCACAGGGTTAAAAGAAAAACTTTTTTCAAAGAAGAAAAAGAGAAATGTATTCCTTGTAATACAAAAACAAAATAGCTGGCTAAAAATAGCCGCATTGTTTATTTTAATAGCGGGAATGGGCTACATGGCATACCTGCTCAATTTTAATAAAGGGAATAATACGCTTGCAAAAAAAGAAAATGGGTATATAAAAAATACCACTGAACAAATTCCAACTCCCAAAACAGGTTCTTCATTAAGCAATGAAAAAAAAGATATAGTTATTACCACCCCGGCTGAAAAGCGTAAGGAGGCTTTCATGAATAAAGACAATAAGATCCCTGCGGCTGATCTTAAGGTTGAGGATAAGCCGGTTGAAAAATCTTCAGGCTACCTGCGTGATGCAAACCTGCAGAAAGCAGTAATGCCAGTGGCTCAAAAGAATTATTCCATAAACGGGGAGAAGAATTTTTTAAAAGGAAAAATTGTAGATAGTATGGGCTATCCTGTTCGCTATGCAACAATAGCCAGTAAAGCCCGGAATGTAATTACTACGTCAGATTCCACGGGCAGATTTAAATTAGAGACCAATGATAGTTCGCTAACTGCAACCGTTTCAGCACCTGGATACAAGACCAGGGAAAAAAAACTTAGCGATAAAGGGGAGCAGGTAATTGTTATAAAAAGCGATAACCAAAATCTTAATGAAGTAGCTGTTACAGCATTGGGTACACAAAGACAAAAACAATTGCGTTCCGCACCTAAGTTAGAAGGTAAAGTCCAGGGAATAGCGGTTGACAACACTATTTCGGAACCCATTAATGGATGGAAGAAGTTTAATGAGTATATACTGGCTAATATTAATATTCCTGAAGATGAGAACGGAAATAATTATAAAGGAAAAGTTGTGCTTTCATTTGAAATAAATACTAAGGGCCATCTTAAAAAAATAAAAGTAGAAGAATCACTTTGTACACCCTGCGATGAAGAAGCAGGCAGGTTATTAATCCAGGGGCCAAAATGGAAATATGTAAAAGATAAAAGACCTGTTGTAACTATTCAGTTTTGATGACAGGTTGGGAGCCAAATAAATTCTTCATTGCAGGGTAAAGTATTTATTTTTATAACAAAGATTGTATGTGTTGGCGTATCATCATACTATTTTTTTTCATCAGTTCGTGCAGTGTAACTCCACCACCGCTATATAAATACAAATCCCACCCGGTATATGAAATCAACCCAAAGCCGGAGCGTATCCTGTTATTAAATACATACAATGTTGCTGCAAAAAAATATCGTGAAAATAAAGGTGAGCTGTTTAAACACCTTATAGATAGCGTGCTGGTTACCGCTGCATCAGAAATAAAAGCTAGAACGCTAATAGAAACAGAAGCAATTGCAGGGTTTACAAGTGTAACACCCGGTGACAGCAGTATATATTCTATCATGAAAGAACACAATGCTACACATGCAATTGTTGTTGATTCATTCAATGTTTTTTTTGATCAGAGGGATGTTGAAGTAACTAAAACAGAATCGGGTAAAAACAGGGAAGCTTTTTATGATATTGTTTCTGAAATAGATTTTTCTTTTTACAACAGCCAAAGCCTTTTTAAAAAATCATTAATGGTTAATCGCAGGCATTATGATTCACGCACTGTTATAAGCGGTTTCCTGGCAGCGGGACCTAATGTAGTTAGCCAAAAAAAAGATGCATGGAAATTTACAAAGGATAACCTGATGAATTACCTGGATCTCTTTTTTGAGAGGTAGGCCCTGGTTTAAATAATGCTTCCCTTTAAAGATCTATCTGTTTTAACTTTGGCACCAGGAAGTGCATAATAAGCCATGCCCCTAAATATGCAGCGCCACATATAAAAAACATAATGTAGTAACCTGTTTCAATTTGCCCTATGCTTTCATAATGAACAAACATTCCTTTTTGCACAAGCAATGAAAGCAGGATACCTCCCAGCCCGCCAAACATACCACCGATACCGGTTACAGATGCAGTTGTTTTCTTAGGGAACATATCCGATACTGTTGTGAAAATATTTGCGCTCCATGCCTGGTGTGCGGCGGCAGCAATTCCTATCACCAGCACTGCAAGCCACATATTAATGGAGCCTAATACCTGTGCAAAAATTATTGGTAATACACAGAAAGCATAAATAAGCATACTTGTTTTTCGTGCTTTAAAAACGGGCCACCCATTATTTATAAGTTTCATTGGCAACCAGCCGCCGCCAATACTGCCGAGGCTGGATATAATGTATACCAATGCTGTTGGCCACGCAATATCTGTACTGCTTAAATGATATTGCTTTCTTAAAAAATCAGGAAGCCAGAAAAGATAGAACCACCAGATAGGATCGGTAAGAAATTTACCGATGGCAAAAGCCCATGTTTGTTTAAATGCCAATAACCTGCCCCAGGAAACTTTTTCAGTGTTCCGCTCCTGCAGTTCATCGTCCTTATCACTATGTATGTATTTAAATTCTTCTTCTGATAATCTTTTTTGCTTATTGGGAACTTCATAGTAAATGAACCATAATATCAGCCAGATAAAACCTATCAACCCGGTTAAAATAAACGCCCATTGCCATCCCATTTTTTCAGCAATAAAAGGAACGCTAAGCGGTGCTATAATCGCTCCTATGTTTGAGCCGGAATTAAAAATCCCTGTAGCAAAAGCACGTTCTTTTTTAGGGAACCATTCGGCAGTAGCTTTAATGGCCGCAGGGAAATTTCCTGATTCGGTAACACCTAAAAATATTCTTGCTATGCTAAACCCCATGGTACCTGTAGCAAAAGCATGGCAAACCGCAGCAACACTCCATAAACAGGTTGCCAGTGCATACCCGATCTTTGTACCTAATTTATCAATTATCCGTCCTGCGAATATCATCCCCAATGCATAAGCCACTTTGAATGCGATCTCAATGTTTGCATAATTAGCAGCTTCCTGTACGGCGTTCCATTGAAAGGCTGTTGCCAAATAAGGTTTTATCAAACTAATTACTGCCCTGTCGAGATAGTTGACTGTTGTAGCAAAAAAAACTAATCCGCAGATCGTCCAGCGGTATTTTCCAACCTTTTCCATTTTATAGTTTATGTAATAAAACTAAGGGATTAACTTCTCATATCCATACTTCTCAAAATTCCCATTTCAAGTCCACGCAATTCTGCCAGGCCTCTCATACGGCCAATGCAGGAGTAGCCGGGGTTTGTTTTTTTACCCAGATCATCCATCATTTGGTGGCCGTGATCGGGACGAAACGGAATGCTGATCTTTCTTTTTTGCACCACATTAATGATCTCTTTTACCACATTGAACATATCAACATCTCCCTCTAAATGATTGTCTTCATAAAAATCGCCAAACTCATTTCGCCTGGTGCTTCGCAGGTGAATAAAATTTATGCGGTCAGCAAATTGTTTCACCATCGCCGGCAGATCATTATCAGGGTTAACGCCAAATGAACCCGTGCAAAAACACAAACCATTATTCAAAGAAGGGACTGCAGCAATCAATGCCTCAACATCTTTTGCAGTGCTCACTATCCTTGGCAAACCCAAAACAGGATAAGGCGGATCATCAGGGTGGATAACCATTTTTACGCCATGCTCATCCGCAACGGGAATGATCTGCTGTAAAAAATAAATCAGGTGCTGTCTCAATTTATCAGCGTCAATGCCTTCATAGGCATCCAATGCCTGTTGAAATTGGTGGAGTGAAAAACTTTCTTCGCTGCCCGGTAATCCTGCAATAATGTTTCGCTGTAATTGTAATTTTTCTTCATCACTCATTTTCTCAAAGCGCTGCTTTGCTCTTTCCAGTTCCTGCTGCGAATAATCTTTCTCTGCATTTTTTCTTTGCAGGATAAAAACATCAAAGGCAATGAAAGCAGCTTTCTCAAACCGCAAAGCTTTCGAGCCGTCTTCAACAGTATAATTTAGATCTGTTCTTGTCCAATCCAGCACGGGCATAAAGTTGTATGTGATGATCTTCATACCGCACTGCGCAAGATTGATGATGGTTTGTTTATAATTCTCTATGTATTGGTGAAAATTACCGGCCTGTGTTTTTATGGCTTCGTGTACAGGAACACTTTCCACAACTGCCCAATCCATTCCTGCCGCTTCAATAATGTGAATTCTTTTTTTGATCTCTTCCACACTCCACGCTTCTCCATTCGGAATATGATGTAAAGCAGTTACCACCCCGCTGCAGCCTGCCTGTCTTATATCTGATAAACGCACAGGGTCATCAGGCCCAAACCAACGCATGGTTTGTTTTAATTGCATATAGCTTTCTTGTAAAATGGAATTTTATTTGTAGTCCCGGCAAGAATCGAACTTGCATCTAAAGTTTAGGAAACTTCTATTCTATCCATTGAACTACGGGACCGGTTTTGAGGACGCAAAAATAAAACTTTGTGTACTATCAAAAGTATATTTGTCATTATATCTGGTTCCAGATTATTTAAACAACTAATATGAGAACGTATATAAGCGCCTGCTGCCTTTTATTTGTTATTTTGATAAGCACAACATTTAAGGGTTTTGCGCAAATGGAACGTCCCGCTTTGAACCATATAGCAGTCTACGTTTATGATCTTAAAAAAAGCACTGATTTTTATAAGGATATTATTGGGCTGACAATGATACCGGATCCCTTCAAGGATAATAAACATACGTGGTTTAAAATTGGTGAGCATAGCCAGTTACACCTTATACAAGGCGCAACATCTGTTACAGGGCATGATAAAAATTCTCACCTGTGTTTTAGTATTGCTTCTATGGATAGCTTTATTACTGTGCTGAATAAAAATAAAATCATGTTTGAAGACTGGCCCGGAAAAACAAAAATGGTCACTACCCGGCCGGACGGAGTGAAGCAGATATATTTTAAAGACCCGGATGGATATTGGATAGAAATTAATAATGATGCTTATTAACCGGTTATAGTTTGATTTTCGGGTTATCTTTGCACTCCTAATTTTTTTATCATGAAGTTTTTGAATTTTATTATTAAATACCGGTTGTTGCTCGGGGTTATATTATTAATTGCTGCCATTGTGGTAAACATACAAACAAGTTTTTGGCCATCCTTTATCTTGTATTTGATAGCGGTAATTTTTATTGTGGGCCATTTTTTATTTGGCCCCATGCGGTTAATACAGGGATATATGGAATCAGGGGATATGGAAGGCGCAGAAAAAGTCATCAACTCTATCTGGTTTCCAGGGTTGCTTATTAAACCTGTACGCTCCGTTTATTTTACCATCAAAGGCAACCTTGCTATGGTAAAAGAAGATTATGCATCTGCTGAAACACATATGAAAAAAAGCCTGTCACTGGGCAGCCCGATGAAGGAAGCGGAAGGTGCAAACCAGTTACAATTAGGGATGCTTTCTATGCAAAAAGGAAATATTAAAGAAGCTGAAAGATATATCAGGCAGGCAATACGCTCTGGCTTACCGGATAAGGAAAATGAAGCCGCCGCATGGCTACAGCTTTCTTCCATCATGATAAACAAAAGAGAATATAGGGCGGCAAAAGAATACTTTAGGAAAGTAAAAGCGCTTAAACCAACTACTCCCCAAATTGTTGACCAGGTAAAACAAATGGAAAAATATATCAGCCGGATGCCCGGATAATATTGGTCATTGGGGCATTGGTCCAATAAATCATTATTTACTCATATTTTTTGTTTTCATTTACTAATGACGTAATGACTATTGACGTGCAAATCTTAACTTTGAAGAAATGCATAATTACCGGGAAAATCTCCAAAAAATTTTTACAGAAGAATACAGGAAATTAAATACTGAGCAGCGTAAAGCTGTTGATAGTATAGAAGGTCCGGTAATGGTTATAGCCGGTCCGGGCACAGGAAAAACACAAATTCTTGCTGCAAGAATTGGAAAAATTCTTTTGGAAACAGATGTTTTTCCTCATAATATTTTATGCCTTACTTATACTGATGCAGGCGTTGTTGCCATGCGCCGCAGGCTGGTACAATTTATTGGTGCTGATGCTTACAAGGTAAATATTTTTACATTCCACGCTTTTTGCAATGATGTTATCCAGGATAATCTTTCACTATTTGATAAGAACAGTTTAAATCCTGTATCCGACCTGCAGCGTATACAACTGATGAAAGAACTGATAGATTCATTTCCTAAAAATCATTTATTAAAAAGATACAGGGGAGATGTTTATTGCGAAATATACAGCCTTACAAAATTGTTCTCTACAATGAAGAACGAAGGCTGGGCCTCGCTTTTCATTAATCAAAAAATTGATGAATACATAAAAGACCTGCCCACCCGTGATGAATATTTTTATAAGAGAGCATCAGGCCCCTATAAAAAAGGTGATCTGAAAGTTGCTGCACTGGAAAATGAAAAATTAAAAATGGAAAGACTGCGTTGTGCAGTGAATGAGTTTGAGAATTTTCAAAAGCTGATGCACAAAAATAATTTGTATGACTTTGATGATATGATCAACTGGGTGATAAAAGTTTTTGAAGAGAATAAAAACGTACTGGCCAACTACCAGGAAAAATTCCAATACATTTTAGTTGATGAATTCCAGGATACCAGCGGAACACAGAATAAATTAATTCAATTGCTCATCAGCTACTGGGAATCTCCCAATATTTTTGTGGTAGGAGATGATGACCAAAGCATCTTTCGCTTCCAGGGAGCAAATGTTGAAAACATGGAAACCTTTGCCGGGAGCTACGCTAACCTCTTAAAAGTTGTGCTTACAAATAATTACCGTTCTACCCAATCTATTCTTAATATTTCAAAAACGTTAATTGATAATAACGAAGAACGCCTTATTAAAAAGTTTGAAGGTTTAAGCAAAGACCTTGTTTCTTCTAACATAAAAATAAAAGACCTGCTGCATGAGCCTGTTATAAGAGAATACCAAAGCCAGAAGGATGAAATGGTTCACATCACATTGCAGGTTAAGGAACTGTTGCAGCAAGGGATAGAGCCAAACCGCATCGGTGTTATTTATAAAGAAAATAAATATGGGGAAGAGCTGATAAAATATTTCAGGCTGAAGAATATTCCTGTTTTCTCAAAGCGCAGCATTAATATTTTAGAGAATGCTTTTGCAAAAAAGATAATCCAGTTGCTTCGTTACGTTGCAGCCGAACATGAGATACCTTATGCCGGCGATGAATTGCTTTTCGAAATTCTTCATTTTGATTTTTATAAGATACCGCCAATAGAAGTTGCAAAACTTACTGTAGAAGTAAATCAAAAAAAATACAGCGAACAATTTTCTTTAAGAAGATTATTAGTTGAAAGAGCCAGCCAGGTTCCTTCTTCTCTTTTTGATAAAGGATTAAATGAGCAGTTAAAAAAAGTAAGCGCTATTCTTGAAAAATTAATTGCTGATGTAAGCAATATAACGCTGCAGGGATTGTTTGAAAATATTATCAATGAGGCAGGCGTACTGCAATACATTATGCAAAGCGATGAGAAAATTTCTTTGATGCAGATATTAACCGCTTTGTTCGATTTTATAAAAGAAGAAACTGCCCGCAATCCTTTACTTACGGTTAAAGGACTTATGGAAATACTTGACCTGATGGAGAATGAAAATATTGCATTGCCTTTGGTGCAAATATCAGGAAGCGATAATGGTGTAAACCTTCTTACTGCACATGGGGCTAAAGGATTAGAGTTTGAGTATGTATTTTTCACCGGGGCTAATGCACATTTTTGGGAGAAGAAAAAAGTTCAGAATAAAGGCTTTCTTTTTCCTGATACCATGTTCTCATCATTGCCCGCCTGCAGCCCTGAAGAAGAATTGCGCAGGTTGTTTTATGTGGCGCTAACCCGTGCTGAGCAACATTTATACATTTCTTATTTTAATTATAAAGCAGATGGCAAGGAGGCAGAACCATCTATGTTTATTCACGAGATATTACAATCCCACCCATTGGTAATAGAAAAAATTATCGTTCCACAGGAGCAGGTAATGGAGTTTGAAATGCTTCACTTTATAACACAAAAACCTGAAATTGAAAAAGCAGAGGAAGATTTCATAAGCATATTGCTCGAAAGATTTTCAATGAATGTTTCGGCGCTTAATAATTATTTGCGCTGTCCTTTAGAGTTTTATTTTAAAACACTCATACGCATTCCTTCCGGTAAATCAGAAAATCTTGAGTTTGGAAGTGCCATGCATTTTGCAGTGCAGCGTTTATTTGAGAAGATGCAAAAACACGAGCAACAATTATTTCATAAAGAAAGCCTGGTTGAAGATTTTAAATGGTACATGGTTAGGCACAGGGAGAATTTTACCAAAGAAGCATTTGACAGGAGACTTGAATATGGAGAAGAAATTCTGAATAATTATTTTGACTACTACGCAAACACATGGAATAAAATAGTGGCTGTAGAAAGAAATATAAATGTGGTTTACAAGAGTATCCCGATAAAAGGAAAAATAGATAAGCTGGAATTTAATGGAAAGGAGGTTAATGTAGTGGATTATAAAACCGGCGATGCTACCAGTACCTGGACGAAAGAAAAACTCTGGAGACCAAACGCCAAACAGCCTGATGGTGGCGATTACTGGCGGCAGGCAGTGTTTTACAAAATATTGGTAGATAATTATGAGAACAAGCAGTGGAAAGTGGTAAGCACAACATTTGATTTTGTGGAACCTGACAAAAACAAAAAATATTATGCTGAAAAAATTACTATAGAGCCGGAGGATATTGAAACAGTGTCTCAGCAAATAACGGATGTCTGGAACAAAATTCAAAACCGTGATTTTTACACAGGCTGCGGAAAAGAAGATTGCCGCTGGTGCAATTTTGTAAAAGAGAATAAGCTTGCTGTGGCTCTTCATGAAATGTCAGAAGAAGAAAGCTGAACCGGGATTTCTGAGATTTATAGGATTATTGGGAAATAAGAATGATGAAAGGATTTATGTTTGCACCGATACGAACAATTATTAGATGAAAAGAATTTTATACTTTTTCCTGTTAATCCTCTTACTCCCCAAAATCCTGGTTCTTACAAGTGGTTGCGCCCAAATAATTGCGCCAACCGGGGGGCCGAGAGATACGCTTCCTCCAATACTGGTAAGCACTACCCCAAAAATACCGGCCACAAATTTTACCGGTAATCGCATCAATTTATATTTTGATGAATATGTACATATTGAAGAACTGCAGCAAAATTTATTGGTGTCACCAACGCCAAAAAACAATCCTTATATCGATTTTAAATTAAGAAGTGTAAGCATCAGGCTGCGGGATACTTTAGAGCCTAACACTACGTATACAATTAACCTCGGAAACTCAATCCGGGATATAAACGAAAACAATATCGTAAAAGATTTCAGATATGTTTTTTCAACCGGCGCTACCATTGACTCATTAAAATTTTCGGGAAAAGTGCAGCTTGCTGAAACAGGAAAGACTGATAGTACACTGATAGTTTTACTTTATAAAAATTTAGCTGATACGGCTGTAGCCAAACTAAAACCAAAATACATTGCAAGGCTTGATGGCACGGGAAATTTTTCCTTTCAAAACCTTGCCGCAGGAGAGTATAAAATATATGCTTTAAAAGATGCTGACGGCAGCAAAACATATAACATTAAAACAGAGCTGTTTGCTTTTGCTGATAGTTCTGTCAACGTAAACAATAATACTTCCCCGGTTTCTTTATATGCATACGCAGAAGAAAAAGACAAGCCAAAAGTTTCAGTATCTGCAGAAAAAAAATTAAAATATACTACTAAGGTTCCACCGGAAAAGCAGGATGTATTAACAGGCCTTGCTATTGAATTTAATAAGCCGCTTAAAAATTTAGATAAGCAAAAGGTAGTACTTACCGATACATTAAATAATATTATAAAAGATGCCCTGGTAAGCACTGACAGCACAAATAAAATTGTTTTAATAAAAACCAATTGGGCTCAGGATGCGGCTTATAAACTTATTATCTCAAAAGATTTTGCCACAGACAGCACAGGCCTTACCCTGGCAAAATCAGATACAATAAGATTTAAAACAAAAGGCGAAACGGATTACGGAATAGTTAAACTTAAATTTTTAAACTTCGATAAATCCAAAAATCCTGTATTGCAGTTTGTGCAAAATAATGAGGTAGTAAATTCTTACCCGCTTACCTCGGGAGTGTGGAACGCCCCGCTGTTTAATCCCGGCGAGTATGATATGAGAATTTTATATGACGATAATAAAAATGGTAAATGGGATGCCGGGAATTTTGCTAAAAAAAAGCAGCCCGAAAAAGTGTATAGCATACCGCAAAAATTATCTGTAAGAGAAAATTTTGAAAGGGATGTTGATATAGAACTTCCAAAATAATGCCTCCCGCTCAACCCCCTCTCTTTAGGAGAAGGAGATGGAGGGTGAAGCTTCTTCTTTATCTTTGCCCCATGGTCTTCTCTTCTTCCCTTTTAGAAAATGCTGTGAACGAATTTGCCAGGCTTCCTGGCATTGGTAAAAAAACTGCCCTGCGGCTTGTTTTGCATTTGATAAAAAAAGACGTTTCCGAAGTAAAAAATTTTAGCGAAGCCATTCAGCGGCTGAGAGAAGAAATTAAGTTTTGTTCCCGGTGTCACAACATTGCTGATAAAGAGTTATGTAATATCTGCGCAAATAATTTACGCAGGCAGGAGATGATTTGTGTAGTGGAAAATATTCGTGATGTGATAGCTATAGAAAGTACACAACAATACAATGGTTTATACCACGTATTGGGTGGCATAATATCTCCCCTTGATGGCATTGGTCCTGATCAATTACAAATAGATACTTTGATAGAAAGAGCAAAAAATGAACAGAGCGAAGAGATAATTTTTGCACTAAGTCCAAATATACAAGGTGATACTACCATTTATTATATAGGTAAAAAATTAAAAGATCTCCCGGTAAAAATTACCACCATAGCCCGGGGCATTGCATTTGGCGGTGAGCTGGAGTATGCTGATGAAATGACGCTGGCAAGAAGTATTTCAAACAGGATGCCGGTAGAAAATTATGTAATGAATAAATAAAAGCTTTTATAAGCAACCTTTATTCCCTCTCGTTCGTTTTTTATTCCTGTTTAGAAGATTTGTCTCTATCGCCGCTTGCATTTTAGATATTTTTATTGTATTAAAATTTTATGAGCAACAAATCTGTAATATTAATATCTATCCTTGTTATTTTAGCAGCGGGAGGATTTATCGGCTATAAAATATGGAATAAGCCTTTTAAAGATCCCTTACAGGGAGACGCTATAAAAGTAACTGCCATACAATTATTCAATGATTTTAGTGCTAATGAAGCAGCAGCACAAAAAAAATATGTACCTGAAAAACTGGGTAATAAAAAAGTAGAAGTGACAGGACAAATAAATGAGATTGGTAAAAACGATGATGGAGAAATATTTTATACTTTAAAAACTTCTGATGAAATGTTTGGTGTAAAATGCATAATGGATAAAGGCGAAGAAATAGCAAATGCAAAAGTTGGCGATAATATAACTGTCAGGGGATTTTGTGACGGATATAATATGGATGTAATTGTTAATCGTTGCAAAGCTGTAAAATAAAACAACGGGTAAATATGAAAGTTGTAAAAAAAATTATCTCAATAAAATATTTTATAATAATCTCATGTATGTGTATTGGATTTTCTAATACCGGTTGTAAATATGATAAGCCTGTTTTAACCACAACATGTGATACAGCTATAGTTACTTACAGTGGTACAATTAAACCAATTTTAACTGCGCATTGTACTGTTTGCCATTCTGGCCCCAATGCGCCTAATGGTAACGGGATTCTTCTGGATGATTATGTATTTGTAAAAAGGCAGGTTCCACAACCATTACTGGATGCAATTAATCATACCGGCAATGTAACCCCTATGCCAAAAGACGCAACTAAATTAGATGCATGCAGCATTGCAAAAATAACTAAGTGGATAGCAGAAGGAGCAAAATCCAATTAATAAAATCAAAGCCTTGTCCACATGAAATAATTTTTAAAAAATCAGTATGAAAAAACAAATCGTAACCCTGTTTATTATCTCCCTGTTTGCATTAAGCACATCGGCACAAACCTATATTACCCGTAATGGAAGAGTGACATTTTTTTCTAAAGCCCCTATTGAAAATATTGAAGCCAATAATAATGAAGTAACCAGTTTTTTAGATACTCAAAAAGGGGAAGTAGCTTTTGTAGCGCTTATCAAAAGTTTTAAATTTCAAAAGGCTTTAATGGAAGAGCACTTCAACGAAAATTATATGGAAAGTAATACCTTTCCCAAGGCAAATTTTAAAGGCACCATAACCGATTTGAGTAAAATAAATTTTTCTAAGGACGGCACTTACACCGTTACAGTAAAAGGAGATCTTACCATTCACGGGATAACTAAAAATATTGAAGCGCCGGCAACCATCAATATTTCCGGCGGAAAAATCAACGCTAATTCCAAGTTCAATATCAAAGTAAAAGATTACAATATTAAAATACCAACAACAGTTGTAAATAATGTTTCGGAAACTATCAGTATAACTGTTGATTGCAAATATGATCCTTTAAAAAAAGGATAAAAAAAGGATATGAGAAAAAAATTATTGATAATTACAGCAAGCTTTTTTATCGCCGTTATTTCTTTTGCGCAGGATACAACAGATATATCAAAAATGCTGGAGGATGAATTAAAAGCGAATGATCAAAACAAAACAGTATATACTACTGCAGCATTTAAAACCACCCGGTTAATTGATGGTCATTCAATAGAGAATACTGCAGCCGGCGTTTTGGATGTTAAGATATCGCACCGGTTTGGAACGATAGGGGGAGCTAATGGGGGTGTCTACAACTTTTTTGGATTGGATAATGCCACCATGCGTCTTGGATTTGATTATGGATTAACCCATACATTAATGATCGGTATTGGAAGAAGCACAAGTCTTAAAACTTTCGATGCTTTTATTAAATGGAAAATATTAAGACAATCTACCGGTAAACGTAATATGCCTGTAACGGTTAGCTATGTACCCACTATCGGTATTATCAGTTTCAGGGATGCTGCCGTTTATAAATCTTTCAGCAACAGGATAAATTTCACTCACCAGCTTCTTATCGGCAGGAAGTTTACTGAAGGACTTTCTTTACAGGTTATGCCAACAGTAGTTCATCGCAATCAACCCGTTGATAATGGGCCTAATGATGTATTTGCAGCTGGTATAGGTGGCAGGCAAAAATTAAGTAAACGTACCAGTTTTAATGCTGAATATTATTACCAGCTTCCCGGTAGTAAAGTACCGGGCACTACAAATGTGCTTTCATTAGGTTTTGATATTGAAACTGGCGGTCATGTTTTCCAGCTTCATGTTACCAATTCCTCATCCATGACGGAAAGTAATTTCATAACGGGAAACAAGGGTTCCTGGGGAAAAGGAGATATCCTCTTCGGGTTTAATATTTCCCGTGTATTTAACGTGGGGAAAAAGCATACTAAAGAGTGGTAAAAAACGTTTCCATTGCACACATGTCCAGGCGATTCCTTATAACAGCGGCATTCATTTTATTATTAGGCTCCTCATTTAAGGATCCTGTTAGTATTTTCAATATTTCAAGAGGTAATATTTCTTTCAGTTCTGATGCACCATTAGAGCTAATAACAGCGGGCAGTAATGAATTAAAAGGGTTGATAGAAACTGAAAAAAAGCAGTTCGCATTCTCGGTGAAAGTAAGATCCTTCAAAGGCTTTAACAGCGGGTTTCAGAAAGACCATTTTAATGAGAATTACCTGGAAAGCGATAAATACCCTGATGCAACATTTTCAGGAAAAATTATTGAAGATGTTGACTTTACAAAAAATAATATTTTAACTGTAAGGGCCAAGGGCATATTAACTGTGCATGGTGTGCCCAAGGAAAGAATTATTAAAAGTGATATGACCATAAAGAATGGTTCTATTTTTATCAAAGCTAATTTTACTGTTTTACTTGCGGATCATAATATTCCTATACCCAAAGTGGTACATGAAAAACTTGCATCAGAAATTAAAGTGGAAGTAAACAGTGAATTAAAGATCCGCTAAATAAATTAACTGTTGAATGAGAATATGGCTGCAAAAATTTCTGTTGATATCCGGCTTTTTTGTATTAGCAAATCTGCTCTATGCCCAAACAGGTGTCCGGCATTTTAAAATCTCCGAAGGCGGTAATCCTATAAAAATTTTAACTCTTTTTAAAAATAACCAGGGATATATTTATGTGGGTACTACAAAAGGACTATATAAGTTTGACGGAATAAAATTTACGATAATTCCTTTTCAAAACCCGGTGGCCGAGCCTGCCATAACCAGTGTTTTCCAGGATAATCAAAATCAATTATGGATAGGAATGCAAAGTGGCGATATTGCAAAACTTGTAAATAACCGGTTGAAATTATTTGTACCGGAAGAAGGGACTCCGAAAAAAAAATCTGTCACCGCATTTTTACAGGATAAGCAAAATAACATTTGGTTCTCTACTGATGGAGAAGGAATCTATTATTTTTCCGGCAAGCACTT
The DNA here is from genome assembly GCA_028288585.1 of Chitinophagaceae bacterium. Classification (GTDB taxonomy): domain Bacteria; phylum Bacteroidota; class Bacteroidia; order Chitinophagales; family Chitinophagaceae; genus Ginsengibacter. Next base: position 33,614 of record JAQBNL010000029.1, read on the forward strand.
ATACAATATTAATACTGCTGATGGCCTGGCAGAAAACAGCATTTATTCATTAACGCTAACCGATAACGGCGAAGTGCTTGCCAGTTCCGACCAGGGAATCAGCATCTGCAAAATTTCCGGAGAACATAAAAAGATAGTTAACCTGAACTCTAAAAACGGGTTGCCTGATAACTTTGTAAAAACAATTATACCGGCAGGTAATAATACATTCTGGATCGGAATGCAGGATAAAGGCTTGTGCCTGTATAACCATACAACAAGGCAGTTCACATTATTACCTTCTTTTAATTCATGGAAATATGGCCAGATAAACAAATTATTACAATCGCAAAATAGTTTATGGATAGCTACCGAAGATTATGGTGTAATAAAAGCGTCGGTAACTTCCAATGGGATTAGTAATTTAAAAATTGAAAGCGATCAGCTTTTAAACATCAACGATCTTTTACAGGATAAGGAAGGCAATATCTGGCTGCTTGCTAATAACTCGGAGTTGATAAAAACTACCGGCGAGCAACTAAAGATGTTGATAAATTATAAAGCAAAGGATTATGCAGATGTTCATGCTATTTTATGCGATAATAAAAATAATATATGGCAGGGAACAGTAAGAGGGGTTATAAAATATTTTAATAATGATACAGCGCTGCATCAGCAAAAATATCTTATTAATGAGCTTGATGCAAAAACTGATATAACAGCGCTGTACCAGGATATGCATAACCGCATCTGGATAGGAACAATGGGCAAAGGAATTTTTTTGCTTGACCAAAATACAGGGAGATACAGGAATGTTGATGAGAATAAATTACTTCAAAAAAGCAGCATATTATCCATTACCGGCAATGGCAACACCGTTTTTGTAAGCAGCCTTGAAGGCGCAGGAAAATTTACACTTACGGCTGATGCATCTATCATTAATAAATTTAGTTATAGCAATTTTGAAAACATAACCAGTATAGGCAGCAATTACATTTATGATATTTTTAAAGACAGCAAAGGAAATACCTGGTTTGCCACAGATGGTAAAGGCATAACTGTTTTACGCGATGAAAAATTTACCAACTATGATGAAACGCATGGTTTAAAAGATGAAGTAATTTATTCCATTACAGAAGATATAAAAGGTAATATATGGTTTAGTACCCACAGCGCAGGTGTATATAAGTTTGATGGAAATAAGTTCACTAATTATTCAACTGCAAATGGCCTGAGTGATATAAATATATCTGCCGTAAAAACTGATAAAGCCGGCAACATACTTATTGTATATAAAAAGGGCATTGACATATTAGATCCCGTTACAGGCCAGGTATCTTATATTAATGGAAGCCAGGGAATAAAAGAAATTAACGTACAAGATCTTGGTACGGTTTCACAGGATACCTCAGGAGGAGTGCTGGTAAGCGCTTCGGATGGAATTCTTTATTACCGCCCTTTACCCAATGCTATACATCGTCCGCAAACAATCCTTGAAAGTGTTGCATTATTTTTAGAACCGATTGATATAAATGCATTGCATAAATTTAAGTATGATCAAAATAGTTTTTCATTTTCTTTCCTGGGAATTTATTATACCGATCCTGAATCAGTAAACTATCAGTATCAATTAGAGGGACTCAGTAATGAATGGATAGCAACAAAAGACAGGAGTATTACTTTTCCAAAATTACCGGCCGGGAAATATACATTTCGTGTACGTTCGTCCATCAATCAACTGTTTGATAATTCCAATGAAGCTACTTATGAATTTATTATCGAGAAACCTTTCTGGACGGCATGGTGGTTCATTGTTTCCTGTGCAGTAGTTGTAGGAGGTTTGGTGTATTGGTATGTGAAAACGAGAGAAAAAAGTGTAAAAAAAGTAGAACGGTTGCAGCAGGAAAAAATACAATTTCAATTTGAGACTTTAAGAAACCAGGTAAATCCTCATTTTCTTTTTAATAGTTTTAATACACTCATTTCTATTATTGAGGATGATCCGCAAATGGCAGTGGAATATGTTGAACAGCTATCAGATTTTTTCAGGAACATTGTTAATTACCGGGATAAAGATGTTATTGCGTTAAAAGAAGAAATAGAATTGCTGAAAACTTATTTCTTTATTCAACAGAAACGGTTTGGAAGCAGTCTTAGTCTTAATATCAATTTATCTGAGCAGCAAAAAAGCCAAAATTTTATTCCTCCACTAACACTACAGCTGCTTGCTGAAAATGCAATAAAACACAATGCTGTTTCAAAAGAGACTCTGCTTATTATTGACCTGTTTATGGAAGAGGACAGGTTGATTATTCGTAACAATGTAAACGTGAAATTATCAAAATCTGCGGGGGCAGGCATGGGCCTGCAAAATATTATCAACCGTTATACGTTGCTAAGTAACCAGGAAGTTATTATAACAACCGGGAACGAATATTTTATCGTTTCATTGCCGGTTTTAAAACAAAAAATATGATAAATATTTTAATTATAGAGGATGAAGAACCTGCAGCAAACAGGTTAAAAAAAATGGTGACGGAATTAGAGCCCGGGGCAAACGTACTGGATAATATTGTAAGTGTGAATTCAGCTATTGCATGGTTCAAACAAAATCCATTACCTGATCTTATCTTTTCTGATATCCAGTTATCTGATGGATTAAGCTTTGACATATTTAAAAATGTTGAAGTGCAGTGCCCCGTTATTTTTATTACCGCTTACGACCAATACGCTATTGATGCGTTTAAAGTTAACAGTATTGATTACCTGCTAAAGCCAATTAAAAAAGATGATTTGCAGACTGCTTTAAATAAGTTTAAAAAAATAGCCACAGGTGCCGCAGCCCCACTGGATATAAGTAAAGTGCTGGAAGCATTTAATCCGCAGAAAACAGATTATAAAACAAGATTTATAGTTAGGTACGGGGAGCATATAAAAACAATTAAGATTGAAGAGGCGGCCTATTTTTATACTGAAGACAAGATCAATTTTATTACTACTAACGAAGGCCGCCGCTATACAATTGATTATAATTTAGATAATCTTGAAAGCATGCTGGACCCTAAAACATTTTTTCGCATCAACAGGCAATTCATTATCTCAATCCATGCAATAAGTGAAATGTTTTCTTACAGTAAAAGCAGGGTATTGGTAAAGCTGAATCCGCCAACTAAGCATGAAACTATTGTGAGCACTGAACGTTCCGGGGATTTTAAATTATGGCTGGGAGATGAAAAATAAAAAATTTCTGATAAAAATTCCACGATAATACAATTTTTGTTAAGCAATTGCGTTTAATAAAAAAGATATAAACAGTCTATATCTTATACCATCAGAATTTTAATATCCATATTGGAAAACCAAAAAATTCCGGTGTCTCAAAGAAAACTAAATATCCAAATCCAACGAAAAAGACCAAACCTCAATCTCGGTCCCAAAGAAGAAAACTCTTTACCAGACCACAAGACTGAAGAGATTGAAAGCCACCCTCACCGGTGGCTTTTTTATTGTATGTAAGCTACAGGCGTTCATCGTGAATCTACGAAATAATTCGTTTATTATCCTCTTTTACAACCGTCTATAAATATAAATAAGGCGCTCATCCATATCAACGAATATATTCGTTGATATGGATATACTTTTAGCATTGAAACAGATGATCAAAAAAAATTATCATATTCTTCAATCATAAATTTATCAATCATGAAAAAATTAACCATCATTTTTGCAGGCCTGTTCCTGCTTTTTTCAGCCAGTTCATTTACTCCTCCTGAAGAGGCAGAGGTTTCTGCTAAGGTTAAAGCTGTTTTTGAAAGCGGTTTTACCTCAGTATCTGAAGTAAAATGGAAAAAACGAGAAGACCTATATGTTGTTTCTTTTAAAGCAAACGATCTTTATTTAATGGCTGCTTATAACGAGGATGCAGAGCTATTAGCCATCACAAGATTTATAACCTTATCACAATTGCCGTTAAATGTTTCTCTTGCTTTGGAGAGCAAATATCCCGGGTATATTATTGATCCGGCAATTATAGAATTATCTACAGATCAAACTTTATATTATATCTATGCAGAAAATGAAAAATTTAAACTGAAAATTAAATCGGATGCATCAGGCAATCTCAGCGTAGACAGCAGAACAAAAAAATAATTAATTAAATTATGTTGAAATAACCCAGGCTGTCCGTAACAGGCAGCCTTTTGTTATTGATTGCCGGATATAAGTGAATAAGCAGCCGTATCTAAAAACTTTCCATTATAAAAATAATCTTCCTTAAAAAATCCTTCTCTTAAAAAATGATTTCGTTCTAATAGTTTAATGGATGATACATTTTGGGGATCCACTCTTGCTTCAATTGAATGAAGCTTCATAGTTGTGAATCCATATTTTATAACTTCAGATATTGCCTCCTGCATTATTCCTTTACCCTGAAAATCCGGGTGAAGAACATATCCCATCTCTGCCCTGTAATGTTCTTTGGTAATATTCCAGTAACAAATTGTGCCGATTAGTTTTTCCTCACCTCTTAATGTTATCCCCCAGGTAATAGCATCATTATTCTTTTCCAGTTCGTTTATTTTTTTAATAAAGAGAGATGCCTCTTCAGTAGAAGCTGCGGGTGCCTTGGCTAAATGCGTAAGCACTCTTTTATCAGAGCGTAAAAAGAAAATTTCATTCACATCCTCCTGCATAACCTGTCTTAAAATTAAACGGTTAGTTGAAACAACAGGAAATGGATTGAAATTGATGGTAAGCACATTATTAATTTTGTGGTATCGGTAAATTATGCAGTCTTAAAAAAGTTAACCTGTCCCAATAACCTCTCTGGAATTTTATTTTATTATCTTCTATATTAAAAAATCCACAACCTCTCAATCCCAGCGGATCTTTCCACTCCAGTATTGCCCATTCGCCATCTTCAAAAATATTTTCTATTAAGCATACCATTTCAGCGTTTGCAAATTCATCAGCAAACATTTTTTTAATTGCCTGCTTCCCATGTAAGGGTTTGGCATTAACCTGGTGATTGATGGCTGTTTCTAAATAAAGTGCTGCCAATATTTCAATATCTTTTTTATTAAATGCTTCTACCCATTTTTGTACAACTTCTTTTGGTGTCATTTTAATTGGCTGCTTTTATTTTACAAGTTGGCTTATGGTGTATAGGAAAATTGCAGGAGTTGGCTATGAAACAAAGTTTATTTGCTTCCCTGTGCAATTCATTTGCTGTTTCTTCCATTGCGCTATCAGTAATGGTTACTTCAGGATATAAAGTAACTTCTATAAAGTAACCACCTCCATTATCGGTAACTATCATTATTCCTTTTGCATTATCCACATAATCTGTTACAACAACTCCTGCTACTGAACATAAGTGTAAATACCAAAGCATGTGACAACTTGAAATGGAAGCGACGAAAAGATCCTCCGGAGTATGCTTTGTTTTATCGCCGCGAAATGCAGCATCTGATGAACACGCCAGGTCAGGTTTATTTTCCATTGATACAGAATGACTGCGGTCATAAGCAGTATATGCACTTGTACCTGTGCCTTTGTTGCCGGTCCATTTAATGGTTAATGAATAATTATATCGGGTGCTCATTGTTATTATTCTATAGCAAGTTGTTTTTTAATTTTAGCGGTAAGCTTTTCCTTAACTAAATTGTACGATTGCTTAATGTACCTGCTCCATTCAACTTTACTCATTTTTGAAATATCATCTATCCATACCCATTTATATTTTGCAACATAAGGCGCAGGCTTAAAGCCTTCCCTGTCGCACATTTCCTCAAACTCCTCATCGGTAACTTTAAAGGAAGCTGTAGTTGGTGTTTGATTAAGCCCCAAAACACAAAACATTTTACTGCCTATAGAGAACACAAGATCATTTCCCCATTTTATATCTTCTGTTACCGCGGGCAGGGTTTTACAAATATTTTGAATCTCTTCAATATTCATATACTAAAAATAAATTAAGATGATGAAAATTAATTTTATTAATCTTTTTGTTTTTTAAAAAGGAAAGCTATCTTTAATTTTCTTCAGCGCCAGAACCTATTTTCAACCCTACTGCTTATTTCAGACCTCTGGTCATAGTTACTCATAAATGAACTTATAAATATGGAAAGCAAAAATCTTGTAAGAGCAGGCGTATTAGCATTTGTGCTGGTTATAGCTTTTGTTGCGGGCTGGGAATTTTATTTGCGGAGTAAAGGTTTTGATACCTCTTATTATGACGATGGTTCTTTATGGGCAAATAAAAGAGAAATGGTATATGAGCCTGCCAATAAAGCAACTGTTTTTATCGGATCATCCCGTATTAAATTTGATCTCGATATTAATACCTGGGAAAATATTACCGGCGACCATGCAATACAATTAGCCTGTGTGGGCAGTACACCGCTTCCGATATTAGAAAATCTTGCTAATGATAAAAATTTTAAAGGAAAACTGGTAGTTGATGTAACAGAGGGACTCTTTTTTTCTTCCGCTGCTGGGAATGCCAGAACGCCGAATGAAAATATAAAATATTATAAAGACCAAACGCCTGCACAGCGGGGAAGTTTTCATGTAAACCACCTGTTAGAATCACAGTTTGTTTTTTTAGATAAAGAATGGTTGTCCTTAAATGAACTTCTGGCTGGTTTACATATTCGCAACAGGCCCGGTGTATATAACTTTCCCGGGTTTCCTTCAGATTTTGGAAGAGTAAAATTTAACCGGCAGGAATATATGACCAACAAAATGATTGCAGATACAAATATTCAAAACCAGGTAAAAGGTATTTGGAATTCTTTCAGGCAAATGAGTAAAGATCCGCCTGCATCAGGAGCCAAACTGGATTCTATCCTCACCGCAGTTAAAAATTCCGTTGATAAGATAAGAGCAAGAGGAGGCCAGGTGCTGTTTGTGCGTACACCCTCCAGCGGAGCATATTTAATGGGAGAAAAAATGGGTTTTCCAAGAGAAAAATACTGGGAAAGAATATTGGCAGTTACCGGTTGTCCCGGGATACACTTTGAGGACTATCCTGCTATAGCGCATTTTGTTTGTCCTGAATTTTCACATTTAAGTCCATCAGATGCAATTGTATTTACAAAAAATTTTATAAATATTCTCCAGGAAAAAGGATGGACATTTCCTCATAAACAAACCATTGCATTAAAATAATATTCACTACCAAAACTTTTAATTATGGTTTTTAACTCTTATACGTTTATCGTTTTCTTTTTAATAATGCTGGGGTTGCACAATCTTCCCTTTTCATGGAAAGTAAAAAAGATAAACCTGTTGATAGCGAGCTATATTTTTTATGCAGCATGGAATCCCCCGTTTATTCTTTTGCTATGGCTGAGCACCGTCGTAGATTTTTTTGTAGGCCGTGCGCTTTATAACCAGGAAAATAAACACAAACGAAAATTATTGCTGGTAGTAAGTCTTATTGGTAATCTTGGAATGCTTTGCTTTTTTAAGTATGGAGGATTTTTACTGGAAAACTTTACTCATCTTGTAAATCTACTGGGTGTTAATTATCATCCGGCAAAACCAAATATCATATTACCTGCAGGTATTTCATTTTATACATTCACTACCTTATGCTATACGATAGATATGTATAAAAAAAGAAGTAAGCCGGTGAAATCAATACTTGATTTTTCTTTGTTCGTTACTTTCTTCCCTCATCTTGTTGCAGGACCTATTGTACGTCCGCCGCAATTGGTACCGCAGTTTGAAATGCCGCATACCGCAACTCAAAAGCAATTGATGCAGGGATTATTATTAATTTCTCTCGGGCTGTTTATGAAAGTTGTTTTAGCAGATAGTATGTTGTCCGATCCTGCCAATACTGTATTTGGTGCAAAAGGTCCATTAAATACCCTCGACGCATGGATGGGAGTGCTCGCATTTTCAGGGCAAATATTTTTTGACTTTGCGGGGTACTCCACCTGTGCCATCGGTGTGGCATCCTGTTTAGGTTTTGTACTGCCGGAAAACTTTTTGTACCCGTATGCTGCAGTTGGCTTTTCTGATTTTTGGCGCAGGTGGCACATCACTTTATCAGCATGGCTAAGAGATTATTTATACATTCCCTTAGGCGGAAATCGTAAAGGAAAATTCAGAACATACATAAATCTTATGATAACAATGTTGCTCGGCGGATTATGGCATGGAGCTAACTGGACGTTTGTAGTATGGGGCGCATTGCATGGCCTGTATTTATGGATTGAAAAACTGATACAGGATTTTCGCATCCGGTTAAAGCCCGAGCCGGAGCTTGTTCCAAAGCCGCAGGTTGTTGTGCAGGGATTTATGGCGCCGCGATTTTTAAAGAAGGTGCAGTCATCCAACTTTTTTCTTGCATTGATTACCTTTTTTATGATTAATGTAACCTGGGTGTTTTTCAGAGCGCCTGATTTTACTTCAGCATGGAGGATGCTTACTTCAATGTTTTCCCATGTACCCAATGGGGCAGTGTTGTTAACAACATTAACCATTATAAAGGTGTCAGTTATTATTGTATTGATGGTAATTTTTCACTGGCTGATGCGTAATACAAGAGTATTAACCGTTGCCAATAAAATGCCGTGGTGGTTGCTGGGTTTAATATGGAGTGCTATGCTGATACTTTTAATATTAAGCCAGGAAAGCAGCAGCACATTTATTTATTTCCAGTTTTAGAATTGGAATTATCTGGTAATTTTTGTAATTTTTCATAGCCCGTTTAAATTATTATTCACAACTTAAGCGGGAGTTTGAAAGATGAGAAAGCTCCTGTTTATTTTTAGTTTTACTCTCACTTTACTAGCTACAGCTGCGCAATCTTCAATCCAGGGGCTAATAATTGATCCATCCCGAAAGCCGGTAGCACATGCAAATGTTTTATTACTAACACCAAAAGATTCCTCGCTGGTTAAGGGAATGCTTACTAAGGAAGACGGAACATATGCTTTTGAAAATATTGCACCCGGTAAGTATTTAATCACCTCAACCCATACCGGGTATAAAAATTCATTTACGCCAGTATTCCAAATAAATAATCATGATAACCTGAAATTTGAACCCATTAAGTTAAACGACACCCTCATACAACTAAAAGATATTAATGTAACCGTTAAGAAGCCTCTTTATGAGCAAAAGGTTGACCGGTTAGTAATTAATGTAGCTGGCAGTATTACGTCTGCAGGCAGTACTGCTTTAGATGTACTGGAACGATCTCCCGGTATCATAGTGGACCGAATCAATAATTCATTATCAATAAATGGAAAAGGTGGTGTTATAGTAATGATGAATGGGAAAAGAAATTATATGGAAATTTCTGCTGTAATACAAATGCTTGCAGGCATTCCTTCCGGCAACATTGATAGAATAGAAATAATCACTACCCCGCCTGCCAATTTTGATGCTGAAGGAAATGCAGGAATAATAAACATTGTCATGAAGGCAAATAACCAGTTCGGCACCAATGGTTCTTATACTATATCAGCAGGATATAATAAGGCTGAACAAAACGCTGTAAGCTTAAACATTAATCATAGAAAAGGTAAAATAAATGTTTTTGCAAACTACTCCTTCTCCCGCAGCCATGTAAAACAGTTCTGGACAAATTATCATGCGGTTACGTTTGCAGGGAATTTTTTAGAAGATTATTCCGAAAGTAACAGGGATGCAATTGCATTACAACATGACGGCCAGGCGGGCATTGATTATGAAATAAATAAAAAAACAATTATAGGTGCTCTTGTTACTTACAGCAACAGGAACTGGGATATGGAAGCAAATAATGTTGGTTCCGTCTCAACTAACAATACATTGGATACCACCATCAAAATTGTAAACCATGAATTACACACTACATCCAACTATGGCATAAATATTAATCTGCAACACACCTTTACGCCGGAAGGAAAACTAACTATAAATGCAGATTATTTAAATTACAATGATGGAAATCCCAATAGCTATACCAATTCCTATTATGATAACTATAATAAATTTCTATACAATGAAAAGGTGAAAAGCGGGAAGAAAACTCCATTAAAGTTTTGGGTAGGAGCAATTGATTATACTAAAAAAGTATCTAAAAAAGTAGATATTGAAACAGGTGTAAAAGCCGCAGTTTCAAAACTTAATAATGATGTACAGGTATCTACACTATTCCAAAGCAGCTGGATAGTGGATACCTCTCTTTCGGGTTATCATAATCTTCATGAAAGTATTGCTGCTGCTTATTATTCTTTTGGTTGGATGATTGATTCAACAACAAACATTAAAGCCGGCCTTCGCTATGAATATACCAGTTCCAATTTAGCATCACTCACTCAAAAAGATATCGTTGACCGCCATTATGGAACGCTTTTTCCAAGTTTTTTTTTCTTACATACAATAAATGAAAAAAGCGCTGCTAAGTTTTCGTACAGCAGGAGAATATGGAGACCAAGTTTTACAGACCTGGCCCCATGGGTTATTTTTTATGACCCAAAAACTTTTCAAACCGGTAACCCGGCTTTACAACCTGCCATTGCAGATGCATTTAATGCGTCATACACTTATAAGAATAAAATATTGTCTCTTTCCTACATGTATATAGCTCATCCCATTGCACTGCAACCTAAAATAGATGAAACAACAAATAAACTTATCAGTTTAATTGCAAATTCAAAAAGTGCTAAGTATTTCAGCATTGACGTGGCATTGCCATTTACAATAGCGCCCTGGTGGAATATGCAAAATAATATTTCCGGCCGCTGGACCCAATCGAATAGTTTTTATAAAGCAAGTATAAAATCTGAGAGCATAAACTTTTCTGTCAACTCTACCCAAACATTCATCCTGCCTGAAAATATTTCTTTGGAATTATCAGGATTTTATTTTTCCGGTAACCGTTGGGGATTATACAGGTTTGGTGCAATGGGTTCAGTGGATTTCGGCGCACAAAAAAAACTGCTTAAAAGTAAATCTGCCTTATCATTTAATATCAGGAATATTTTAAATTCACAAATATCAAGATACTCTGCTGTTATACCCGAACAAAATTTAATTCAAAGAAACCGATCGATTTATAGTTATACCAATTTTAGTCTCTCGTTTACCCATAGTTTTGGTAATGATAAATTGAAAGGAAAAAGAGAAAGGTCTACCGGGGCAGAAGATGAACGGGGAAGGGTTAATTAACATGGCAGTATATATATATTTTAGTTTTAGAAATCAGTATTTCTATAGTTCATAATCATCCTCTCTACAGGGAATAAATTACATTTGCATTTTTAAAATGACACAATGAATAAAGGACCTGTTTCACAATTTATAGAACATCATTACCGCCATTTTAATGCCGCTGCTTTAATGGATGCGGCAAAAGGCTATGTTACTCATATTGACGAAGGCGGTAAAATGATGATTACGCTGGCAGGTGCCATGAGCACGGCTGAACTGGGAATTTCTTTTGCAGAAATGATACGGCAGGATAAGGTTGCCATCATAAGCTGCACTGGCGCTAACCTTGAGGAAGATATTATGAACCTTGTGGCACACAGCCATTATAAACGTGTTCCTAATTACCGTGACCTTAGCCCGCAGGAAGAATGGGAGTTGTTAGAGAATCATTACAACCGTGTTACCGATACATGCATTCCTGAAGAGGAAGCTTTCAGAAGATTGCAGCAGCATATTCATAAAATATGGAAGGATGCAGATGATAAAGGAGAAAGATTTTTTCCGCATGAATACATGTACAAAATGCTTTTAAGTGGTGTGCTGGAACAGTATTATGAAATTGATCCAAAGAACAGCTGGATGCTTGCCGCCGCACAAAAAAATATTCCTATAGTGGTACCGGGATGGGAAGACAGTACGATGGGAAATATTTTCGCATCTTATATTATTAAAGGCGAACTAAAAGCAAGTACCATGAAAAGCGGTATTGAATACATGGTTGAGTTAAGCGACTGGTACAGGAAAAATTCTTCAGGAAAAGGTGTTGGATTTTTCCAGATAGGTGGTGGTATTGCAGGAGACTTTCCCATTTGCGTAGTACCGATGATGTACCAGGATCTTGAATGGCATGATGTTCCTTTCTGGAGTTACTTTTGCCAAATCTCTGATTCAACAACCTCTTACGGTTCTTACTCCGGCGCAGTTCCCAATGAAAAAATTACCTGGGGTAAACTGGATATTCATACTCCAAAATTTATTGTAGAGAGCGATGCAACAATTGTTGCGCCGCTGATATTTGCATGGGTGCTGGGGTGGTAGCCTCCCCCTCCTAACTCCTTCTCCCAAAGAGAAGGAGCGGTACATTTTGAATAATACCAAACATTATATCTTCCACTTCATCATTAATTTTTTTTTCAACAATCACTTCATTTTGAAATAATCATCGTGATCTTCCGGTTGGCTTTAAAACTTAAACTGTATACTTCCTAAAATTCCAAATGCAGGAACGTTTTTATTCTGCAGGTAATTTAACCTCCAGATGGCATCTATCCTCAGTAATTTAAAAATATTTTCTATGCCTACACCTGCTTCCATGTATGGCGTTTTGTTAGGCACTGTAAAATGATAATCGATATTGGGGTCATAAAATCCGTTGGCAATTTTATTTTCTTCACTCATACTTCCTATAACTCCTTTAAACGTTGCAAGCGATCGCCATTTTAATTTTTTTATTGCAGGAATATGATTGAATGGAAAGCTGCCAAAATTTTGCTGCAACATAAGGCTTGCATATTTATCAGCAACAAATTCATAACGGTTCATATTGTTGAATGCATAGGCATTGTAATAATAAGTATCATTTCCTTTTTGTACATCCAGAAATAATATTGGCAGAATACCTTTTGTGGTTCCCGCCTGCAGCGTATAAGATAATTGTCCTAAGCGGCCGTCAGAAAAATCATGCTGTAGGTTTATATTCCATTTGTTATAATTAAAATCACTTTTAACCGGGCCGCTATTAATTTTAAAACCTTTTGTATAGGTAAGATTTATTACAGGATAATTACTTCCCAGGCTACCTCTTCGGAAATGCTGGGTAATAAATTTTTCTTTATACACATACCTTAATGTAAACGATACCTCATTACTTTTATAATTACTGATCAACCCCGGCTTGGTTATAATAAAAGGCGTAAAATTATCATGGGTATAATAGATATTAAAAAAGGGAGTTAAAGCAGATGATCTTGCTTCTATCTTTACACCAAATCCGTTGGCAAAAAATTTATTGTAAAAGATATCTGCTTCTTTGTTATTGACCAAACGGGTAGTATGTTTTATTCTTTTTAGAATTGAAGCGAACAGGGAATTCTGATCAATTTCATCATCATTATTGTAAGAAGAAAAAATATCGCTGCTGTAAGATAAATGTAAAGTGCTCCATTGCTTCCTGTCTAAAACAAAAAGAGAACCGAAGAAGTAACGGAACTGTTTATCCCTTGTAGATGCACCCACATAACTTTTAAATTGAATATTTCTATTAAAGTGCCAGTTGGTTTTTGCACCAATGTTAAACCGGTTTCCTTCCACAATATTGTTTGAATAGAAGCCCCAGATGTATCCTATATCAATATTGCCAACCGTATAATAACCGCTGGTTAAGCCATCAATGATCTTTGTATATTTTATTACCTGCGGAATTTTGGTAATTGTGTCCATAAGCGTATACACAAAATGTTCTGAATTACTCAAAGGCTCAAAGCGGTTTTCCGACCAATAAGCCGGATCGGTATTGATCTTTGCAACCGAGGCAATATCTTTTAATTTTTTATTGAAAACGGTATCAATGTTCGGATTATTAAAACTAAAATCCCGGAACAGGGTTGTCTTCTTTGCAATGACACCCATTTTTTTCATAGCCGGAATGTTGAGATCAATGAATAAAATATTTTTTGATGGAAGAAATTTTTCATCATCCAGTTCAAAATTTTGTGTTATCTCAAATTTGTTTACAAAATTTATACTTGCACTTTTATCCATGTGCATCGTCATAGATTTAATGGCATAAGTGCTATCTACTATCCACATAAAACCATTAAAGGTGTTAGTGCCATATTGTATTTGCGAAAACTGAACCTGTATGCATTGGTGCCCGTCAATCAGCATAGTATCGTTAATGGTGTAGTTATAAAGATTTAAGGCATTGTCAGCAATGGGGCTTATAAAATTTATATCCACCAGTTTTATCAGGTTATCATAGATATTTATTTTTTTGTACAGGCCATCAATATAAGTAAGAATGGATTGGTTATCGAATCCCGAGCTTTTAATGGCGCTGTAATCATAGCGCTCAGTTTCAGGATTTTTTTTATAATAGAAATCCGAAATTGTTTCCGATAAATAAACGGGTAAATATTTTTGTTTATCAGTAGTGCTATCCATGTGGTCCAGTACAAAAGCAAGCGGTTTAAGCAGGCGGCTTCTTTCAATTTTATCTGCAATATTTTTTATATCAAGCTCTACCTTATCATATACACGGGATTGAAAGTTATCCTTGTTGTATACATTATGCTTCGATTTATTTTTGATTACCAGCCTCACAAGCCGCTGCGCTCTAGTATATTTTGATTTTGCTGAAATGGTTACTTCACCCATTGACCCTGCCGATGGCTGCACTTCAAAATTAATGACCTGTGTTTTTTCTTTTGATACAGGTTTTATCACAGGCGTATAGCCCACCATCGAAATGGCTATGGAATCAATTCTATCAGAGATGGTCAGGGTAAAACTTCCATCTTCATCAGTAATTACCCCATTACCGGAATGAACCGCATACACACTGGAGGATGAAAGGGGTTGCCCTGTTTTAGCATCAATAACCTTCCCGGTAATTATCCGCAACTGCGCAGGTGATGAATAAGACAGAATAAGTAAAAACAACCATAAGTAACAGGATGGTTTCATAGTTATGCGTAAGCGTATTTAAGATGAGCTGTATGAAGTTAAACAAAAACTAGCGGTCAATAAACTATAGATGCTATAATAGGAATAAAAGTAGGGTTGGATGAATTTAATCTGTAAAACCAATATTAAGAAATTGTAAAGTCATTATCCTGCCTGCGGGGTAACAATAAATTAATATAGGTTTGCGCAAACAGCAAAGATGAATACACAAGGGAAAATTTTGCTTGCCGATGATGAGCCGGATATTCTTGAAATAGTGAGTTATAATCTTGCAGCAGAGGGATATGAAGTTATCTGTGCAAAAAATGGCAACGAAGCCCTTGTCTTAGCTAAGGAGCATCTTCCTTCCATGATAATTCTTGACATAATGATGCCGGGAAAAAATGGAATTGATGTTTGTAAAATTTTACGGTTACAGCCACAATTTAAGGATACCGTGATAATTTTTTTGTCTGCTTTAGGGGATGAGAATACAGAGATACGCGGACTGGAAACAGGTGCTGATGATTATATCACCAAGCCGATAAGCCCCAAAGTTTTAATAAGTAAAGTCAATGCATTATTTAGAAGGGTTACAAAAGAAGATAATAAAATTTTGCAGCTCGGGGATTTGTCTATCAACAGGGAAAAATATAATGTAACTTTTAAAAATATTCCGATAATACTTGCCCGGAAAGAGTTTGAATTGCTTTCGCTCCTTGCCTCTAAACCCGGAAAAGTTTTTTTGCGCAATGAAATATTGGAAAAAGTTTGGGGCACAGAAGTAATTGTAGGCGATCGCACCATTGATGTGCATGTTAGAAAAATAAGACAAAAAATAGGAGTGGATTGTATTTCTACGGTTAAAGGAGTGGGATATAAATTTGAATTATAATGTTATCGGGTAAAAATTTTTCTGCTCAACAGATTGCAGCGCTTACAGCTTTGCCTTTGGCTGTGATAGTTGCAGTTACCGGCTATTTATACCATGAACGATGGATAGTTATCGGGGTAGCTGTTGCAGGATTTTATATTCTTGCTTACCTGCTGATAGCATTTATGCTGCGCAGATTTATTTATCGGAAGCTCAAACTTATTTATAAGCTTATTTATCAAACCAAGGCAACTAAAAAAGAAGAATTTTATTACAATAATATCTTACCGCAAAAAAGTATTGATGAAGTTAGAGAAGATGTGGAAGTATGGGCGGAGCACCATAAAGAAGAAATAGAAGTATTACGGGAGAATGAAATTTTTAGAAAAGAGTTCTTATTGAACTTGTCTCATGAATTGAAAACACCGGTTTTTGCCATACAGGGATATATTGATACGCTGATAAACGGGGCAATGGATAAACCAGAGGTTAATAAAAAATTTTTAGGCAATGCTGCAAAAAATGTATCACGCCTTGTTAATCTTATCAATGATCTGGATGAAATATCAAGGCTTGAAAGTGGCGAGCAATTGTTGTATAAAGAAAATTTTGTTATCCAGGATTTAATAGAAGATGTATTTGAAACGCTATCCATCAATGCGGAAGAAAAGCAAATAAAATGCTTTATAAAAAAGGGCTGCGAATTACCGTTAACCGTTTATGCGGATAAAGAAAAGATTAGACAGGTGCTTATTAATCTCGTTGATAATGCAATTAAATATGGCAAGCAACACGGTATTGTTGAAGGCAGCGCATACCGCATGGAAGGCAAAAGAATATTAATAGAGATAACAGACGATGGCGCCGGAATTTCAGAAGAACATTTGCCCAGGATATTTGAAAGATTTTACCGCACCGATCTTGCCCGCAACAGGAAGATAGGTGGCAGCGGGTTAGGGCTATCTATTTGTAAACATATTATTGAAGCACATGGGCAGGCAATACATGTACGCAGCAAGGTAGATGTTGGCAGCAGCTTTGGTTTTACACTGCAAAGTATGCGGAATTAATTTTATTCGCCCAGTATCTCCCATGGAGTTGGAGCTTCTTTTTCAGGCTCATCATCATCAGTATTATCTTTTTTTAATATTTCATCCGCTTCAGTTTTATCATGTGCATTATCACCAGGTGCAGCTGCGCCTGTACTGGTGTTAATATTCTGCAAATCCTCTTCTGAAATAGTATCGTGAATATCGCTTAGATGTTTATCTATTTTATTTTTTGTGGTCTCATCCTGGGGGGGCTGATCATGAGCATTATCAAGCGGTTTATTTGGTTTATTTTCCATGATAAAATTTTATCTATTTAGTATTAAAAAATGTGCCAACAAAACCACTCCCGAAGATTCGGGAGTGGTACAGCATGAGAATTTGTGTTCTACTAACTTGTGAAATTTCTACTGTATGCAAGATTGAAAAAATTGTTTGATTAACAGGTATTTTGTTATTATGTAAATGTTATGTTTTACTGCCTTATTTATTAAAGCTTGTATCAGAAAAAGCGAACCTGGTTCCATGTAAATAATCATAATGGATTCTTATTAAAAAAGTACTAAATGGTAAGGTTTTAATAAGATTAAAACGTTCATTTCCCAGTGCTGCGTTAATATGCATACTGTCTTTTTTATTAAAATAAATATAAGGAGAGGTATCGGGATTTTGGCTAAGCTTTTTCCATTCTAATTTTTTTGCATCCGCATAAAATAAAAACACAGGAACCGAATTATTATAATTCCAGGTTATCGAATCGTTTAAGAAATTTATCTGCGAGAGTATTGTATTGGCAGAGTCACCTTTTGCTATTTGATAATTATAAATCTTCATTACATTGTTATTCCTGCTAAAATAAAAGTATGAAGTATCCTTTTCTTTTACCGCCATCCAGTTATCATTATTAAAAAATTTCTCTATAATATCTATTTTTGAAAGCGATTCATCAGCCAGGTCCGTATGGGCTTTTGATTGCCGGGCTTGATTGCAGGCTACCACATAAAAGAACAGAAAAGTATAAAGACTGAATTTTATCATGTAATTAATTTAAGTGTTATTAAAAAACCGCTTTGCAATAAGCAAAGCGGTTCAAACAAACATATCTAAAAAGAACACTAGAACTTAGTCCATGCTTTCCACCAGGTATCACCAACACCGCAAGCGCCTTTATATGTTACGGGAGTAAAATCAAATTCACTTCCTGTTTTTGTAAGCAATTTTGCATTTGTAAATGAAGCGCCTGTTGCTGCAGGTACTGCTGAAGATGAAGGATTAAAATCCGGGGCTGTATAATTAAAAGGAGATGTTAAGCCAACATCCGTATTATTAGGTAATAACGTATTTCCAAAGGCAGGAGTATTAACCCATGCAAGTATTGAGGTTGTTGTTGCACCGGTAGGTGTTGTTGCGCTTGGAGAATAAACTACTGCATTGGTAGATGGTCCTGCAATAATATTATACGCAAAATTTAAACTGCCTGCAGGGGCAAGATTATTATCAGTAGGTGTTCCCTTGCTGGCATCTATCAATAATCCAGTCACTGAACCTCCATTTCCATTCCATCCGAGGAATACTGAATTAAAAATGCTCTGTTCGCAATTTCTGCGAAGCTGTGCGCCGCCTAAGAATAGGCTATTACCAATACTTGTTGATGTTACTTTAGGGCCTAACAGCGTCATATTGCTGAACACTGCTGAAGTTCTTACCGGTGCAATAGTTGTTCCATTTGTTCCTACAATTGTAGTTACTACAGTTTTTAAATCACTTCCGTTGGCATCATTATCACATTCAAAAGCTTCGCTTTTAGAAATATCAGCAACAGCTGAATCACGTAGTGAAATACCAAACTGTACTTTACCACTAAAACCATTATCTGTATCAAAGTCATCATCCAAAGTGCGGAAAGAAATAAGATGCTTACAATTTACTGTGCCGCCAAACCACTCAAACGAATCATCGTTTGCATAGGATACCTGTACATAATCAACTATTGTTTGATTACCTACTCCGCCAAATGTTAGCCCATTAATTTCTTTATCAGGTAAAAA
>JAQBNL010000085.1 GCA_028288585.1 Chitinophagaceae bacterium
CTCAATATCAGCAAAGGGCAAGAGTTCAGTACTCAGGTGCCCAAGCATTTCTGCAATCTTAATTTGATTTTTTGGAAATATTCCCTGGTATTTGTATCCAAAAAAGTTTACAGCTTTGCGGGGATGAAACAGTAGCTTTATTGCAAACCATATAATGCCATATCCAATAAAGCCTGATAAAAGAATTGTTATAAGATAATTATACCAATGCATAAAAAACGTGGGCAAAGAAACAACATAATACAGCCTGTACAAAATGTAATTTTCACCAGCAATAATTTTTTAATTATTTTTGACATCTGAAAACGGTGGTTGTAGCTCAGTTGGTTAGAGCATCAGATTGTGATTCTGAGGGTCGGGGGTTCGAGCCCCCTCATCCACCCCAATAAGATCCCAGACTCGTTGTTTGGGATTACTTATTTTGTTTCTTTGCTACATTTTTTTATGCATTGGTATAACTATCTCATTACAATTCTTCTATCGGGCTTTATTGGATACGGCATTATTTGGTTTGCTATAAAACTGCTGTTTCATCCACGGAAAGCTGTAAATATTTTGGGATATAAATACCAGGGAATATTTCCAAAAAATCAAGTTAAAATAGCAGGAATGTTGGGGCACTTAAGTACTGAACTGTTGCCCTTTGCTGATATTGAACAAAGAATTACCAGTACAGATAATCTTGAAAAATTAAAACCTGAAATTGAACAACATATTGATGCATTCCTTAATAAAAAATTAAGAGATGTGTTTCCCATACTTTCTAAATTTATTGGTGAACGAACTACCAACCAGCTAAAGGAAGCATATATGAATGAACTGGAAACAATGTTTCCTGCATTGATGCACCAATACATGAGGCAACTAAAAGATGATATCGACCTTGAAAAAATAGTAGTGGAAAAAGTGGCAGGTTTTTCTAACGAAAAATTAGAGGATATTTTAAAAAAAATAACCAAAAGCGAATTTCAATTCCTGAAAATTGCCGGCGCTGTATTTGGCTGCCTTATCGGTATAATTCAAGTGGTTTTTAATATTATTACTCCATAGCCCGGCAAGCCGTACCTGCCTATTACCACTCATACATAATTACACTTTTTCTTATCAATTTTTTATCAACTTTGCGCCGGATTAGCAATTAATAATTGCTGATTAAAATTTTTAAATTATGAAAAAATATTTCCTAAGTATCATTTGTTTTCTTGCCGTATCAATTTTATATGCACAAATGCCGGGAGGTAACCGCGGATTGGGAGGACAAAGTATGAATGTTGGCCATTTTTATGGAAAAATAATTGATGCAGCTACCAATAAACCTTTAGAGTCAGTTTCTGTTCAGTTAATCCAGAATAAATTAGATACAGCAACCAAAAAAAGAAAAGATGTAGTAATAGCAGGTATGCTTACCGGTAAAAACGGGGATTTTTCTTTAGAAAATTTACCTGTGGTTGCAACATTCAAATTATACATTACAGGTATTGGTTATAAAGCGATTGAACAAAAAGTTTTCTTTGATATTAAGATGGGAGGAGATATGAGCCAGATGATGAATGCAGTTGATAAAGACCTGGGCAATATAAAGCTTGAAACAGAAACAAAACAACTTGCCGAAGTTAATGTAACCGGTACCAAAAGTTTACTGCAAATGGGTATTGACAGGAAAATTTTTAATGTAGATAAAAATTTAACCAGCGTTGGTGGTACTGCTGTAGATGTAATGAAAAGTGTGCCATCAGTTAATGTTGATATTGATGGCAATGTAACCTTACGCAATGCACCTCCGCAAATATTTGTAGATGGAAGGCCAACCACACTTACCCTTGACCAGATACCTGCAGATGCTATACAGAGTGTGGAGATTATTACAAATCCTTCGGCAAAGTTTGATGCATCCGGCGGTGGTTCAGGTATTTTAAATATAGTATTAAAGAAAGCAAGAAAGGCAGGCTACAGCGGCAATGTAAGGGCAAATCTTGATTCCCGTGCCCGTGTTGGTATTGGCGGAGACTTTAATGCCAAGCAGGGGAAAATTAATTTCTTTGCCAACACAATGTTTGCCCAACAGAAATCTTTAAGTACAGTACAATCTATCCGGACAAACTTTCTTAATCCTGCACAAACGGAACACATAACCCAAAATAATGCACCAATAAATAAAGGTTATTTTGGATTTGTTAGAGCCGGCTTTGATTTTTTTGCAGACATACGTAACACATTTACAGTGGCCGGGGCCTTTGTTCGTGGTAAATTTAACAGCCAGGATATTCTCAACATACAAAGAGATACCAATTATATTTCACCTGAAAATGGAATCACCAATACATCAGGCGCTTTCTCTTTTCGTAATTATGGCTCAACGTTCAGTTATAAACACAATTTTACAAAAGCAGGAAAAGAATTAACCGCTGATGTAAATTATAACAGTATGAAGAATGATAATACCTCGGGAAATAACACGCAATATTTTTTGGCCAATAATAATCCCAAAGGGCCTACGCAGCAACTGCAATCCTCAGGTGGTGGAAGCTCTAATTTTGTAACTGTACAAACAGATTTTGTGAATCCGATAAGTGATAAAGTAAAGATTGAAATGGGAGCAAGGGGAGCCATTAGAAACTTTTCAAGTATCAGCAATACGTTCCTGGTAGTTAATGGAAATTCTTTCGCAGTTAATGGATTGGCAAATAACTATAAATTTAAAGATGAAGTATATGCAGGATATGTAACATTTACCCAATCAATAAAAAACTTTTCATACCAAATAGGCGGAAGGGTAGAAAGTTCTAAGTATACAGGCACTTTGGTTGATAGTAATAAAACATTTAAAAATCAATACCCTTTCAGTTTTTTCCCAAGTGTTTTCTTAACACAAAAAATAAATGATAAGCAAAGCCTGCAATTAAATTATTCAAGAAAAATAAACAGGCCCAACTTTTTCCAGTTGATACCGTATATTGATTTTACTGATTCGCTGAATCTTAGCAAAGGCAATCCGAATATTATCCCCGAGTTTACCAACCTGTTGGAATTTTCGTACCAGGTTGATTTAAATAAAGGCAATAGTGTATTGGCAACTGTTTACTATAAAAATACCAACGACCTTATAACACGTTTTCAATACAAAGACAAAAATCCTAACCAGTCAAAAACTGATTCTGTGATTATAAGCACTTTTGCAAACGCAAATAGTTCTTATGCTTATGGGTTAGAGCTTACAGGAAAAATTAAGCCTGCAAAAATTTGGGATATAACAGCAAATGTGAATTTATATAACTCCCGCATTAATAGTAGTAATATTGAAACTAATTTAAATAACCAACAGGTAAGCTGGTTTGGAAAGATTAATAACAGTTTTAAATTACCAAAAAATTATTCAATACAATTCACTGCTAACTATCA
Organism: Chitinophagaceae bacterium; assembly: GCA_028288585.1. Lineage (GTDB taxonomy): Bacteria > Bacteroidota > Bacteroidia > Chitinophagales > Chitinophagaceae > Ginsengibacter. The sequence goes on from JAQBNL010000085.1 coordinate 3,400, forward strand.
AAGTAAAACAATATTACCTGCCGGCGGCGGTGGGGGAAACCGGGGCGGCGGTATGATGTTTGGAGGCGGACAATTATCAACAGCCAATGGATATATAAAACCTAATTACGGATTTGATATCGCATTCAGAAAAGACTTCCTTAAAAACAATGCAGCTTCTCTTACTTTAAGTATGAATGATATTTTTAGAACCAAAGTTTACAGCACACATTCTGAATCAATTTATTTTGTGCAGGATAATATCCGCCGCAGAGACCCACAGGTGGCCCGGTTAAGCTTTAACTGGCGCTTTGGTAAATTTGATGTCTCTCTTTTTAAGAGAAAAAACATAAAGGGCGAACAGGAAGGAATGCAAAACGGTATGCAGGGAATACAGCAATAAAATATTTAAAAATAATTTATAAAGCCCCTGTTTTTTGCAGGGGCTTATTGTTGAAACGTTATTTATCTATTAATACCTTCTTGCTCTGAAGGTTCCTGTACAAGTATGTGATACATTATTTTTTGTGAAAGGTAAATTAAAGCTGCCTTCTATAAACTGGCCTGCTGCGCCTACTACTGTGAATGTTGCAGAAGCATTTGATAACATTGTAGGATAAGAGTATGTGGTGTTTAGGCTGTCAATTCTTGAAGTAAAAGTTCCGGGAACAATACCATTAGTTACGAATTGTAAGCTTTTGGAGAAATCGGTTGTTCTTCCATATATTTTAATCTGCTGACCAATTATATATCCGGCAACTAAAGTGTCAGTAATATAATTTATACCATCGACAGTATAATTTAAAAATGGTTTATTAGTCGTGGCACAGCTAACGATTACACCCACATTTATGTTGTCTTGATTTGCATTTATAGCACTTATACTACTTTGTTGTAAAGTCGCGTTATCTACTGCTAAAACTTGTATAGGCAATGGCAATGCTCCACAATGGGTTATGCTTACACTAAAGTTTCCATTCACAACACTTGTAAAAAAAGATTTCGACTCTAAATATATAAAGACAGTTCCACTTGTAACAGGTGCTCCCGAACAATTATTTACGCTTCCATTTATTGTTAAAATCTGTTGCGGATTAATAGTTGCAATTACATTTAAATTTGTACTGGCAGAAAAAGGTCCAACTGTTTGAGTGGATAACGTATTACTGCAAATATAAATGCCAGAGAGGATTATTAATTGTAATGATTCATTGGCAGGAACCAAGCCACTTACATTACCTAAGCTATCTGTAAGTCCATAAGTAGTTCCCCAATAAGTATTATTATTAGGTGATAATTGTATCCAGGTATTAGGTAAAATATGATTGTTTTGGTCTTTAATATTTAGATTAACATAAACGGTTTTTGTTGGAGAATCACAATTCCAAAATGAAAAATGACTTACCTGCATCTCGTAAAAGGTGCCATTTTTTGTAGCAGTGCCTTCTTTTATCCAGATGCCCTTATCATTTAGGCTCCATGTATCAATTGTTGCAGGAGCTTTGGTTTGTAGTGATGTTGGTATAGCTAATTTTATGGTTGCAGGTTTGCCTGAAGCTAATTGTAATGATTCACCCGTGGCGGATTCTAATTCTACTGCAATCATTCCTGTAGATTGCAAATAATAAATTTGTGTAGCATCTTCTCCAATAAAACTTCCAGGAACTCTTGCCCCAATATCACTGCTGGTAGGATCAATGTATGATGCATATACATTTACTGTTCCATTATATGCAGCGCCGCTGCTTTTAATATTTATGCTGTTTGCCGTAAATGAAATTTGAGAACTATTTGATAAACTAACAGAACCTGATGCAGAACTTGCAAATGTACCGGTTAGGATTTTTGGAATCAGTTTTATACTAACATAGTTCTTTGTTACATTGGCTGCAAAGGAACGGATGGCTTTAAAGTAACCTTGTTTATTTACAGTAACTGTAGAAATATATTTATCTAAGGACACGTTAGTTGTGTTGAAGGACCCTTTACTGTCAGTAGTATAAATACTTCCTGAAACTGTTACCTGTGCATTTGCAACAGGATTATTATTTTCATCTACAACATTCCCTGCTACCGAGCCTGTAACAGGTGTAGCGAGAGGTATAGGAATTGATACGATGAAATTATTATCAATACTTTCAGGCGATTTTTTACATGAGAATAAAAAAGCACTTAACAGGAAAATCAAAATAGGGTTTTTCATTTAAGTAGGTTGTGTTTTAATATCGAAAAGGCCAGATGTAAACGCTTGTAACTAAAATTTATTTTATACTTATAATAAATACATTTACATATTGGCTTAGTTATTGAAGAGGTAGTAAAATTGAGTAATATTATATTATCAAAAATGAACACTATTTTTACTAACACTAAAACAATCTCACAATGAAACAGGTAACTAAAGCATTTTCTTACAAAGCACTTGTAACATTTTTAATGCTCACCTTTATGCAGGCACTTGCTTTTGCACAGGATAGCACAGGAGGTAGCAGCAGTAGCTCAAGTGCTACAACATCAACTACAACTACTACTACAGAAACATGGTATACTCAGCCATGGGTATGGATTGTAGGCGGTGCAGTATTATTATTACTTATTGTTGCTTTAATGCGTGGCAACAGTAGTTCAAGTGGCCGTTCAGATAAGGTTACTGTTACAAAATCTGTGAAAACAGACACCGACGTTTAATAAAGACAATTATAAAGTGTAATAGCTCCATAATTTATGGAGCTATTTTTTTATCTACTTAAGCACAGGTTTGCTGTAAATTTTTTTGAACAAAAGAAACAGGTTCCTGGTGACGGCATTGCTATCCAGCATCCTGGCTAACAGGATGGTAAAATTTGAAACAGGATTAAAGTTTTTATTAGAAGTTAGCAGGCTTGTATACTCCTTACATTTTTGTAAAATAGAATTCACTGACAGGCCTTCTCTTTTCTCTTTTGGTGTTCTCAGAATTCTATGCGATAAGCTTTTACAATAATGCAGGATAAACATATCTGCATTTTCTACAATTACTTTCTGACAGGCAGCGTCTTTTAGTTTTAATGTTTCCAAAAAATAAATAAACTTTTCAAATGCCAGTTGATATTTTACATCAGAAGATATTGAAGTAGTACTTTGATGCAGCCTGAAATAAAATCCTTCAATGGCAGCGGTTGCTTTGTAATTTTTTGCTGCTAAATTCAGCCACAATGTAAAATCTGCAAACAATAAATTTGGATATAAGGGAATGCCGCCCAGGCTGTCATAATCTTTTGAGCGCATCATAAAGCCTGTTCCAACAATATCAATCTTGTTTTGTAAAACTGATTGCAAAAACGCAGGGCCACTTTCTTTTTCCTTCATGGGTTTGCAATTGCGAATAATTTTTCCTTTGGAATCTATGTAACTAAAATGGGTTTGGTAAAGGGTAGCATCAGGAAAATTATTGATAAGATCATTCATCACTTTTAGATACCCGGGCTTTAGAATATCATCATGACCTATGAGTGTTATAAATTCATTTTTTGGAATTGAGACAATTCTTCCCCAATTCTCTTCAATACTTAATGGAATTGATGATGGATGTATAATTATTCGCTCATCGTTAAGGGATTGGATCCATTGTAAAGTACCATCAGAGCTACAATTGTCCAGCACATGCAAATTAAAGTCATTTAATGTTTGAGAAAGAATGCTGTTGACGCATTCTTTTACATATTCTCCTCCATTTTTTACCGGTAGTATGATGCTGAATTTTTTCAATTAAAGGCGAAATTTTTTAAATGCTATTTTATTTTTTTCTTTAAAGAAACAATCTGATCATGGAGAAAAGGGGAATGAGTTTTTATAAAATATTTTAGTTTATGCTTCTTCATGAAATCGATTTTAAAGATCTCTCTTTCAACATAACTTAAGTCAGTTTTCTCTTTAGATCTTTTAAAATAATGGCACAAAAAAGCAAGATGAGTAACCACCCATAAACCTGTAAAATTCAGCATTCGCTTCTCAATCATTTGCCATGATGGTAAGTGATTTAATCTTTCCGAAACATACTTAGGATAGTTTTTTGCAGCCGTAATTATTTGCTCATTCTGATTTCTTCCAAAATTTTCTGCATGAAGTGTTTGACAGCCCAACGGTTTATTAATAACTACACATCCTGAATATGACGCCATTATGGGCAGGTATGCATAATCTCCAAGGAAAGGTGTTCCATAATCAGGGATGCCGCCTTTCCCTATTAATATATTTCTGCGAACTATGCAGGTAGACCATAAATAATGCGGGAAAATTCCAAACAAAAAAAATTGCAGCAAGAACTCGTCAGCAGTATAAGCTTTCACAAAATTTAAATCATGTTCATTTGATAGGCATGAATTAGTTCCAATATTCAGTTTGTACAGTTTAGCAATTTCAGCATTAGTACAAAACCAGTCGCAGCCACCCATATACATTCCATATTCGGGGAATTGTTCAGATAGCTTTATTAAGGATGATGCCATATCAAAATAAACGGGATCATCATCTGCCATCATCACAATGTATTCGCCTGATGATCTTTCAAGGCTTTTATTAAAACTTGGCTTCATGCCAAGGTTTTCTTTATTAGCAAAATATTTAAAGCGGGTGTCATTCATTTGTTCTAAAACTGCCCTACCACTTTCTTCCACATCATTATCAGAAACAATTACTTCATAATCTTCAAAGTTCTGTCTTCTAATACTTTCTAAAGTAGATTTTAAGATTTCACCACGCTTATATGTGCTTAAACAAAAACTTATTAATGGCATGAAAATAAATTAGAAAAACATTTTTTACAGAAGGCTCAATTATAAACAATCTGTAAATAAAATTAATTTACTCTTGTTAAAGTAAACGTGCCAGAAACTGCGGTTCCGGTATTAGCCCACGTCCCTCCTGTAAGATTTCCAGAATTGCTGAATGTAGCTGTGGAAGTTTGTGTTGCACTGCTCACGCCAGCAGGATAGCTAAAAGATGTATACGTACTGGTGAAGGTAGTACCACTTAACGTCCATATACCTCTTGAATAATATTTTGCACCAGCTCCTTCGCTTTCAACTAAAATTGTACCATCAGGCTTAATAATATAACTTAAATACTGATTGCCAAGGCCAGGTTGCCCGGTAACCTGGTATGTTCCAATCCACAATCCTTGAATAGGATATGTAGGTGTAACCGGATCTTTTTTGCATGATATAATTAATAATGATAAAATAAGGGTGGGTAATAAAAATGCGATCTTTTTCATAGATTTTTAATTTAAAAATAGGTAAAATCATCAATATAGAAAGTACTATCGGATTTTCTTTAAATAACCACCTGGCGCAACACTTACAAGCAGTTTATCGTCAATCATTTTGTCAATAATAAAATCCTTATTGAATTTTAGAAACTCCGCTACAGCTGTTTTAGGATTATTGCCTATACCCCATGGTCGCTTTTCTAAAAAATACCCTTCTGGTAAATCTTCTACAATTGTATCAAAAACCACCAGGTAAGAAGATAAGCTTACAAAAGGCGAATAGAGATTTAATTCCTTTATCACATGTTCGTGTGTATGATTCGAATCAAGAATAACAATAATCTTTTGTTTTCCTTCCGTATATTTTTTTACTTTTTCCAAGGTTTCCAAAGAAATAGAAGAACCCTCTATCATTTTTATCCGTTTGAACATCTTGTGGTTTTCAATTTCCTTCCTGTTGTGTTGTCTTACATCTATATCAATGCCGAGTACTTCCCCATCATTACCTATAAGTTCTAATAATGAAGCATAATAGATAAGCGATCCACCATGTGCGATTCCGGTTTCAATAATAAGATCTGGTTTAATCTCCCATATAATTTCCTGCATAGCTATCATATCCTGGGGATACTGGATAATGGGTCTGCCCATCCAGCTAAAATTATAAGAATATTGTGCAGAATTAGATGCGTCATTAAACTTTTTAGCAGCTAAAATGAGAGCTTCATTTTCTTTATTTGCTTTTATTCTTGAATTTCTTTCTTCAATAAATTGCTTTACAGGATCATTCATTTGTTAATATATTTTTTAATTTAGTGTTATCACCCCAAAATGCGATGGCTTCATAATCAGGGTAAGGGTAATATCCAAGGTTTAAATTTATTTTTTTATTATTCTTTTCAAGATATTGTTCTATCAGGGTTTTTACTTTTATTGGTACACCACTGCAACAATTAATAATCCCGGTTATTTTATTTTGAAGAGCAATTGCGACAATATACTCTGCCACTTTTTCAATTGGTAAGTAATCCCGTAATTGTTCACCTCCACTCATGTTAAAAGTCTTATCTCCTTTTGCAAGCGCTGTTTCCAGCTGCGAAAGTAAGGAATTAGGGTTTTGTCCTTTACCATACATATAAAATAGGCGAATCCATTTTAAATTAAAATACCTTTCCTTTCGCAGAACTTCCAGAAATTTTCTCAACTCATCTTTTGCTACGGCATAAGAATTTTGCGGATTACTTTGTATTTCTTCTGACAAACACCCATCTTTTATTCCATATTCAAAGCAGGTTCCTGTAACAACAAGATTTTGCAAACCATTTTCGATCATATTTTTTAAAAAGGCAGAATGGGTGGGAAGATTTTTTGCAACGTGGAATATTTCTTTGTAATTAGGTAATCCCTGCCAGGCAAGATGTATTAATATATCTGGTTGATTTAACTCGAAATAATAATTTTTGTCCTGCAGATTCGCAAGATCAAATTCAATAATTTTTACCTTACCGCGATGAGTAATTAATGCATCTTTATTTCTAACGGCAGCAATAATTTCATGATCATATTTCAATAACTCATTTATCACATGCCTGCCCACAAAACCGGTTGCTCCTGTTACTAAAATTTTCATTTTAAAAAATTTTAAGTTCAGGAATGGCAACTACAAATTTGCCTCCCCAATCTTTTATGTAATTCAATTGAGTAGTTATTTCTTTTTTTAAATTCCAGGGCAGAATGATCACAAAATCTGGTTTATTTTTTTTCAGTTGCTCTTCATTCATTACAGGGATGTGGCTTGCGGGCAAAAATTTATTTTGCTTATGAGGATTGGCATCTACAACAAAGTCTATAAGATCATTTTTTATCCCGCAATAATTTAACAGCGTATTTCCCTTTGCTGCTGCGCCATATGCTGCAACCTGTTTATTCTCCCTTTTTTGCTTAATAAGAAAATCAGTTAAATCTAATTTTACCTTCAATGCCTTTTGCTGAAAGTTGTTATAGTATTCAAGTTCGTTTATACCTTTTGAGACTTCCTTCTCTAACAATTCGTTTACATTTTCTGAAATTTCCTGTTGTTTATTTTCTTTATGCGTTGCATATATGCGTAATGAGCCACCATGTGTGGGTATCTCTTCCACATCAAACATTTGTAATCCCTGTGATTCAAAAATTTGTTTCACGGTATGAAATGACAGGTAAGAAAAGTGTTCGTGGTAAATAGTATCAAACTGGTTATTGTCTACCAGCTGCATTAAATGCGGAAACTCCATTGTTATTACGCCATCTTCTTTAAGTAATATTTTCATGCCGGCAACAAAATCAACAATGCCAGGAACGTGTGCCAATACATTGTTGCCAAGCAATAAGTCTGCTTTTATATTTTTCGCTGTCAATTCTTTTGCAAGTCTAACTCCGAAGAAATCTACCACTGTTTCAATTCCTTTTTTTACAGCAACTTCGGCAGTGTTAGCAGTTGGCTCAATACCAAGCACCGGAATATTTTGTTCTTTAAAATATTGAAGAAGATAACCATCATTGCTTGCTATTTCAATCACTTTTGAGTTTGCATTTAATCCGAAGCGGCCAGTCATTTTCTGTGTATACTCTTTTGCATGCGCCAGCCAGCTTGTAGAAAAGGAAGAAAAGTATACATAATCACTGCTGAAGATTGCATCTGATTTTTTGTATTCATCTACCTGCACTAAAAAACATTTATCGCATATAAAAACTTTTAGCGGGTAAAATGTTTCGGGCTCGTTTAATTGTTCTTTGGTTAAAAAAGAATTAGATGCAGGCGAATTATTCAAATCAATAAAAACATGTGTTAACGGCGCTTTACAAAATCTGCAGTTCATTATTATATTTTTATTCCTTCAAAATTTTTACCGAGGTAAGGATGTTCCTCATCTCTTTTAGAAATATTTGTAACCTTATCCGGCCATTGGATATTTATTATAGGATCATCATACTTTATTCCTGCTTCAGCGTTTGGTTTATAAAATTGAGAATGATGATAAATTAATTCGCAATTATCAGCCAGCGTTTCAAACCCGTGTGCAAATCCTTCGGGAATGTAGATCATTTTTTTATTTTCTGCTGAAAGCTCCGTTCCAAACCATTGTAAAAAGGTAGCCGAGTTTTTCCTGAGATCGATGATTACATCAAATACTGCCCCCGCTATACATCTCACAAGTTTTATTTCAGCAAAAGGCGGTAATTGATAATGCATTCCTCTTACTGTACCTTTTTTATTTGTAAACGCATGGTTAAGCTGCACCCATTCTGCCGTAAACCCTATTTTTTTAAATTCATCTTTACAGAAAGTTCTTGCAAACCATCCTCTTTCGTCTGCTGCCGCCAAAATATCTACAACATAACTTCCTGCAAGTTTTGTTTCTTCAAATTTCATTTGTGCTGGTAGCTTTTAATTTGTGCAATTGTATAATCCCAAAGCATTTCAGATGGCTGCTTATACCAGTCAATTGTCCATTGTATCGCTTCTTTGCTGTTTAGTTTCGGTTTCCAATTCAATTCATTTTTTGCTTTATCTATATTAAGTTTCAGGATGCTGGCTTCATGGGGTTGTGATGCATCAGATATATCTTTCCACGATCCTTCTCCCCAAACATTAATTGCAGTATTTACCAGTTCTTCTACTGATAAATGGTCTTTCTTTTTGGGCCCGAAATTATAGGAAGAAGATAGATCGTGCGGAATAAAACTTAAAAGACCGGCGAGAGATAAATAACCTCCCAAAGGTTCCAGCACATGTTGCCATGGCCTTATTGCTTTCGGATTTCTTACAGGGATGGGTTCGCCCGATACCAGGTGATTAATAATATCCGGAATTATCCTGTCCTTGTTCCAATCACCACCGCCGATAACATTTCCTGCCCTGGCGGCAGCTAAAGCTTTTTTATGTGTATCAATGTTTTCAATATTAAAAAATGAATTGCGAAAAGATTCACTAACCAATTCTGTGCAGGCTTTACTTGCACTGTAAGGATCATAGCCACCCAACCTGTTTTTTTCTTTATAAGATTTATTTCGTTCTTTATTTTTATACACTTTGTCAGTGGTAACTATAACAGCGGTGCATTTTTTTTCTAAATGAATAAGCGCTTCCAGCAAATTAGCTGTACCAATTACATTTACTTCAAAAGTTTCTGCAGGTATTTCATAGGAACGGCGAACCAGGGGCTGTGCCGCCAGGTGAAAAATAAAATCAGGTTGAAAGGAGAGTATTTCCTGCTTTAATTTTTGTTTATCTCTTATATCTGCGATGATACTTTCAATATGTAAATGCGGGGAAACAATATTGTAAATATCTTTTTCATTTTCGGGTTGCAGTGCATATCCTTTTATTGAAGCGCCAAGCAGGTGAAGCCATGTTATCAGCCACGATCCTTTAAAGCCGGTATGGCCTGTAACAAAAACTTTTTTGCCACTATATATTTTTTCAAGCAATTCCTGTTCTACCAGACTTTCCATTGGGCTTCATTATTTTTCCATAATTCTTCTAATTCTATTTTATCACGCAATGCATCCATACACTTCCAAAAGCCTTTATGCCTGTAAGCAACCAATTCATTATCTGTGGTAAGCCGCTCCAGTGGCCTGTCTTCCCACATCATATTTGTCATGTCGCCCTCCAGGTAATTAAACACCTCTGGCTTTAAAACAAAAAACCCACCATTGATCCATTTACTTTCGTCGTGGGCTTTTTCCCTGAATGCAATCACTTCTCCATTATCATTAACTTCCATTCCGCCAAAGCGTGCATCTAACTGGATAGAGGTTACCGTTGCAATCTTATTATGTTCTTTATGAAATTTTACCAGCTCTTTTATATTTACATCACATACACCATCGCCATAGGTTAACATGAAATCTTCGTTGCCAATATATTTTTGCACCTGTTTTAATCTTCCCGCAGTTTTAGTTTCTACCCCTGTTTCAACCAATGTTACAGTAAAGGCTTCTGAACTGGTATCATGTATTTGTACTTTATTATTTTTTAGTTCGATAGTAATATCAGAACTATGTAAAAAATAATTCATAAAATATTCCTTGATAATATAGCCTTTATAACCCAGGCAAATAATAAATTCATTAAAGCCAAAATGACTGTAGATCTTCATTATGTGCCATATCATTGGTTTTCCGCCAATCTCCACCATTGGTTTAGGGCGGGAATCAGTTTCCTCACTAATGCGTGTTCCCAGGCCGCCTGCAAAAATTACAACTTTCATATAGATTAATTAAGAGCTACAGACGTCAAAAATATTATATTCATTTTAAATGCCCTTAGTTAGGATTTTGACTGCTGCCTGAATTTAAAATACCAAGAAATAATTGTAAGCCTTTTTTGGCTTTCTCATCCAAATAGTAATTTATATAAGAAGTGAAATACGCCTTAAGATCAAACAGCTCAAAATGGTTTTCATTAACTACTTTATCTATGTGCTGCAGACCGGTTAAGTTCGCTTTATTAAAATCTTCAATAAATGACGCGTCTAATTTTTTATTACTTATCCATGCGGCAAAAACAAATGGCAGACCGGTAAATTTTTTCCATTCTAAGCCCAGGTCATACTTATACAAAGATATCTTTCTTTGTTCCAGCGCACGGTCACCAATGATTAGACCTGCCGTTGTATCTTTTATATCTTTCCTGTAATCTTCTGCCGTTGAAATAAGTACCGGGTCAATTTTCCAATATTGCTTTATTAATATTTTAAGAAGCTCAACTGACGTCCTGCTTTGGTAATCCAATAAAATCTTTTCAATTTTTTCTAAAGATACCTCGCTGAATAAGCATACACTTCCTACTTCACCATCACACCCAATGCAATAATCTGAAATTATGTAATGGTCTTTTAATTCAGGAATAATTGCCACCGGAACCAGGCCAACATCAATTTCGTTAGCCTTAAGCATTGCCGCAATTTTTGAAGGATACGCTGCTACAAGATCAACTTCATCTCTCATTTCTCCATTTTCAAAACCGTAAATAAGTGGTTTTGTATTAAGGTAATTTACCGCACCCACTCTTATTTTTCTATCCAATACATCTGATTTTAAAAGTCTGCAAATTTACTGCATCATAACAGATACTTATTAAATTAAAAAGACTTAATGCAATTTTTTATCTTTGCTTCATGGAGCTTCAGCCACTTACTGCTATTTCGCCAATTGACGGTCGTTACAGGAAACAAACCGAAAGTCTTTCTACCTATTTTTCAGAATATGCTTTAATTAAACAAAGGGTTGTTGTTGAAGTTGAATATTTTGTTTTCCTGGCTGAGAAAAAATTCTTTGTGCTTTCATCCAAATCGAAAGCTCATTTGCAAAAAGTGGCTGATAGTTTCTCAGCCGCTGATGCACAAAAAATAAAAGATATAGAGGCAATAACCAATCATGATGTAAAGGCTGTAGAATATTTTTTAAAAGATGAATTGGAAAAGACAGGCGCCGGAAATATAAAAGAATGGATACACTTTGGATTGACTTCCCAGGATATAAATAATACTGCCATTCCAATGTTGTGGAAGGCTGCCGTTGAAAAGGAATACCTGCCAATGATTACCGAATTGAAAGACAGCCTCGGAAAAATGGCAAAAGCCTGGAAGAATATTCCCATGCTTGCCCATACACATGGCCAGCCGGCTTCGCCTACAACTTTAGGCAAAGAAATAATGGTGTTTGCTGAAAGAATTCAAAACCAATTGGAACAGTTTAAACACATTCCTTTTACGGCAAAATTTGGCGGAGCAACGGGAAATTTTAATGCACATATTGTTGCCTATCCTAAAACTAACTGGTTAAAATTTGCCGATCAATTTGTTGAAAATAAATTAGGATTACAGCGCCAAAAATTTACAACACAGATAGAGCATTATGATATGCTTGCCGCACATTTTGATAACATAAAACGCATCAATACAATTTTGATCGATCTATGCAGGGATGTATGGCAATACATTTCAATGAATTATTTTAAGCAACAAATAAATAAGAATGAAGTGGGCAGCAGTGCTATGCCGCATAAAGTAAATCCTATTGATTTTGAGAATGCAGAGGGTAACTTGGGAATCGCAAATACTTTACTGGAGCATTTTTCAGCCAAACTTCCCATCTCCAGATTGCAACGGGATCTTACAGATTCCACAGTTATAAGAAATATTGGGGTGCCGGTTGCGCATACAATTCTTTCTATAAAATCTATCCAAAAGGGCCTGGGTAAATTAATTTTGAACGAACAAAAAATTAAAGAGGATCTTGATAATAACTGGGCAGTTGTAGGAGAAGCCATTCAAACAATTTTAAGAAGAGAAAATTATCCTGAGCCCTACGAGGCGCTAAAAGAATTGACCAGAAATAATAGCGTTTTAAATAAGAAAAACATTCATGAGTTTATTAATTCGCTAAACGTATCATCAGCTGTGAAAAAAGAGCTAAAAAAAATAACTCCCGAAAACTATATTGGGGCTTCAGAGTTTTAATAAAATTGCTATCTTTATTGCAATACCATATACACCTGCCTACTGCTTAAAAACCCTGATGAAAACATATTTACTCCTTCCACTTTTAGTTGTTAGTAATTTTTGCTTTGCACAGGTAAAGCGAAGTAAAGAAAATGTAAATAACAATTCACAAAATAAAGCGTCTACGTTAACTTGTAATAACTGGCTTAAGCTGACAAATAATTTTGATTGTGTAAAGATTGGCGACCTTGATGTTTCAGGAAATAAGATTACAGTAGAAGCTAACTTTAATGCGTTTGATAATTATGGAAGTATAGGTATCACTTCTGACTTGGTATCCAAACATACAAATCCATCAGATTGTAATTATCTTTTACGCCCACAACAAGCTTCGATAATTACAACCAATGGTTTTTTTGTATCCGCTACATGCGATCATATTATTAATAAGACATACCATGCTGCCTTTGTTTATGATGGTACATCGCTTAAGTTTTATAGGGATGGTTATTTAATGAGCCAGGTTGCTGCATCAGGTAATCTTTTGACAAACAATTTAATTACTACTATTGGTAATAATGCTGGTTCAGTTAATGGAACAACGAAAGGTTATATTAATGAAGTAAGAATATGGAATGTAGCCCGGACACAAACCGAACTACAGACATATATGAATAGCCCACTTCCCAATCCAACAACACAAACAGGATTATTGGCTTATTATACTTTTGATGATCTATTAAATAAACAGGGAAATTCAGCATGGAATGGTTCTCTGGTCGGGGGTGCCACAATTAATCAGACTAATTCTAATTGCACATTTACTCTGGATTCATGTGGTGTGGCAAAGGCCTGTAATCCTGATTTCTCTTACAAACAGGATATCTGCAATCCACTTTCTGTTCAGTTCTTTGATGCAGGCACAGGCGCAACAAATGTTTACTGGTCGTTTGGCGATGGTTCATTTTCTTCAGCAACTAATCCTGTTCATACATATTCAACATCGGGAAATTATGTTGTTAAATACAGCATACAAAATGGATGTACCGATACGATTGCAAAAACAATTACTGTAAATGTTCTTACGCAAAATATTATTACCACACAGGATACTACCATTTGTTTTGGTGCAACTAAAAAACTGCTTAGTGTGCCGTCACTTAATTTTTGCTGGACACCAACAAATTATCTTGATGATCCTAATTCGGCTAACCCTGTCACATCAACACCTCAAAACATTACTTATTATTTAAACGCAGCAGTTACCGGGAGCAATCTTATTACGAATGGAGATTTTACTAATGGCAATACAGGCTTTACTTCTGAATATAATTATGCAACTCCCAATATTACTGAAGGACAATATTTTGTTGGAACCAATCCGCAGGCTTGGAACGCATCTCTTAGCAATTGTAAAGATCACACTACCAGTAACAGCAATATGTTACTGGTAAATGGCTCACCAACACCTGATGTAAATGTTTGGAAGCAAACAATTACAGTAACGCCAAATACCAACTATGCATTTTCAACATGGATACAGGCATTATGGCCGCCAAATCCAGCACAGCTTAGTTTTTCTATTAATGGTAAAGACATTGGCAGTTTAATTACTGCAAGCTTGCCAACCTGTACATGGACACAGTTTTATGCTACATGGAATTCCGGGATCAACACATCTGCAATCATTTCGATTGTGAATAAGAATACACAGGTACAGGGTAATGATTTTGCACTGGATGATATTTCCTTTGCGCCGGTTTTTATAAGAAGAGACAGTGTTACTATTACAGTTGATAAACCTGTTGTTAAAACAAACAATGATACAACCATTTGCTCGGGTTCGCAGGTACAGCTAAATACCACCGGAACATCAACGTATTCATGGTCGCCAACTAATGGGTTATCAAATCCTAATATTCCTAATCCCTTAGCCACTGTCAGTAATCTATCAACCTATATTGTTACTGGTACTACAGCAAGTGGCTGTGTAGCAAAAGACACTATTGTAATTTCAACTTTGCCTAAGCCTGTTATAACAAAAAGTAATGATACAACGCTTTGCAAAAGCGTAGCCATCCAGCTTTTTGCAACAGGAGGAATTTCTTATGCCTGGTCGCCTTCAACGGGATTATCAAATCCAAATATTTCAAACCCGGTTGCTACCCCCTTAGTTACAACAAATTATATTGTAACGGTTAGCAGCGCCAATGCATGCACTAATAAGGACTCAGTTAAAATAACAATTGGATCTGCAGGATCATTTGGTGTTTCACCTGATCAAAATGTTTGCTCAAATGATTCGAAGCAATTAATTGCTTCCGGTGGAAACGCTTATGTATGGCAGCCCTCAAACTCTTTGGATAATCCTAACATTCCAAATCCCATTGCAACACCTAATATAACTACAACCTATACAGTTAAAATAAAAGATAACACCTGTAACGATTCAACTTTGCTGGCAACAACATTGGCTGTTTTACCATTGCCATCAATTAAAGCTTCAAAAACAAATGATATTGATTGCTCAAGCAATTTTAGCCAGCTGAATGCAACAGGTGGTAAAACTTATTCATGGCAGCCGGCAGCATCTCTTAATAATCCCAATATTTCAAACCCTGTTGCTAATCCCGGCAATACAACTTTATATACTGTTAACGGAACTGATATTAATGGATGCAGAAACACAGATACCGTTACCGTAGCAATCAATTCAAATAATAAAAGCGGGAGTTTTATGCCCAATGCTTTTACTCCTAATAACGATGGCATAAATGATTGCTTTGGAATAAAGTATTGGGGAAATATAACCAAGCTGGATTTTAGTATTTACAACCGTTTTGGAGAAAGAATTTTTTATTCGACTGATCCTTCCAAATCCTGCTGGGACGGAAGATACAAAGGCATTATGCAGGAAATAGGAAGTTATGTTTACATAATCAAGGCAACAACTCCCTGTGATATCATCAACAGGAAAGGAACTGTAATGATATTGAGATAAATTCAAATCATGAAACGTCATACGTCAGAACGTCGCATCTTTTCACTTTTCTTGATTGCACTACTTATAACTTATCACTTACAACGTACAACTCATTTATGTATCTCGCTCGTAAAATGAAATTCTATATCAGGATTATTTCTTCTCTCAGTATTTAAGAACCATTCGCTTTGTGCCAGGTAAACTAGATGCCCATCTTTATCATTTGCAATATTTGCCTGTTTAAAACGGATAAATTCTTCAAGCTTTTTTGGATCTGTGCTGGTAAGCCAGCATGCTTTATAGAATGGAAGATTATTTAATTGAACACTTGCCCCATACTCATGCAGCAAACGGTATTGTATAACTTCAAACTGCAACTCACCCACACAGCCGATGATTTTTTTGTTGCCGCCAAACTGCGTGAACAATTGTGCAACACCTTCATCCGTTAATTGCAAAAGTCCTTTTTCAAGTTGCTTTGTTTTCATCGGGTCTTTGTTCTGTACCTCTTTAAATATTTCAGGAGAGAAAGAAGGAATGCCTGTAAAATAAAAATCCTCACCTTCAGTTAAGGTATCACCGATCTTAAAATTGCCTGTATCGAATAACCCCACCACATCACCGGGAAATGCAGATTCAATAACATCTTTATCCCTTGCTAAAAAAGTATAGGGGTTGCTGAAGCGTACATCTTTATCAAGCCGCACATGATGAAAATATTTGTTGCGCTCAAACTTGCCTGCACACACTCTTAAAAAAGCGATCCTGTCCCTGTGCTTCGGGTCAAGGTTGGCGTGAATTTTAAAAATAAAACCACTGAACTTATCTTCTGTTGGCTCTACAACTCTCGTGGTTACCTTACGATGCAACGGGAGAGGAGATATCTGCAAAAAAGTTTCCAGCAGTTCCTTTACACCAAAATTATTTATGGCGCTGCCGAAAAATACCGGCGCAACTTTCCCCTGCAGGTAAGGCTCTTTATCAAACGGGCCATACACACCTTCTATCAGTTCCACATCTTCCCTTAATTGGTCCGCTTCTCTTTCACCAATCTTTTTTTGCAGCACATCATCATCCAGGTCTTTCAAAGGCAGGTAATCTTCTTCTGTTGCTTTTTGGTTCGGGTTGAACAGCAGCAAACTCTTATCAAATAAATTATATACGCCTTTAAAATCCCTGCCCATACCAATGGGCCAGCTCAATGGATGAAGCTTTATGCTTAATTCATTTTCTATTTCATCCAAAAGGTCGAAAGGGTTTTTGCCGTCACGGTCCATTTTGTTTACAAAAACAATTACAGGCGTATCTCTCATACGGCATACTTCCATAAGGCGTTTGGTTTGCTCTTCCACGCCTTTTACGCAATCTATCACCAGCACTACGCTGTCCACTGCCGTTAAGGTGCGGTAAGTGTCCTCAGCAAAATCTTTGTGGCCGGGAGTATCCAGCAGGTTCACCAGCATGTTCTTGTATTCAAAGCTCATTACGGAAGTTGCCACGGAAATTCCCCGCTGCCTTTCTATCTCCATGAAATCGGATGTAGCGTGTTTTTTTATTTTGTTGCTTTTTACAGCCCCGGCGGTTTGTATGGCGCCGCCAAACAATAAAAATTTTTCAGTGAGCGTCGTCTTGCCGGCATCAGGGTGACTGATGATGGCGAATGTGCGCCGCTTGCTTATTTCGTTTGCGTATTTCATAAAGTGCGCAAAGATAACTATTGAAGTTTTATTAATGTTGGGTGTTTAGTTTTCGGTAGTCAGCTTTAATGCTGCTATTAAGCTTCATTGGCGTCGCACTCTTGTGCTTTTTTAGCAATATTTAGCTTGTTTATGTTTTATTAAGAATTGTTTTTGAAAGTATGTAAATTTATAAGTAGAATATTCTTATGGGAGTAATAATGTTTTCCAAATATAAGTTCAACAAACCTGATATTGTTGATGAAGAATATTTCAATATTTTAAAATCCAAATTTCTCCATAGTACAACGTTTAAATTGAACGAGAAAACTTATTTTGAATTTTTGACCCAAATGGAGAGGCCAAAAAATTATTCTGACGAATATTATAGAAAATATAAAATAAAAAATTTAGGAATAGGTATGACTGCTCTACAAGCTGACATGATGGTAGATATGCATCGAATTACTAATAAGGATACTAATATGCAAAAAATACTTTTAGAGGAACATAAAGTGGAAAATGAAGTGCACAAAAATTTTCGATTTACTTTACTTTTATGGAGTAGCGTATTAGGAGGCTTCTTGTTATTTCAATTTTTGCACAATGAAACTAATTTAGGAATATTAGGATTATTGGTGGGCCTAACAGGTATGGCACTAGTAGGTTTGACACTAGGTTTAATAGCATCTTCTTTAACTTATATACCTTATATGATTAATGAAAGTATATTTTACAAAAAATTAAATAATGCGTTTAAAAATACTACAGATTATAAGTTTTTTACTTCTTTATACAAAAAGCTTTAAGGCGCTGCAAATTGTAGAACAAAGCATACTAAACTTAAACAATGAAAAAAACGCTGCTTGTAATCTTTTATCTTATTTTTTCAACTATTGAAACCTTTGGTCAGAATTGGACATTCGAAGAAAAGACTTTTATTAAGGGGCAAGTGAGCGGAACTATCACGAAAGGTTATCTTTTCAAAATCAGTAGCGAAGCTTTTTATGAAATAATTGAAAGTACCAGGCAAAGGGTCAGAGAAAGAAACCCGGGTGTAACAATCTATACCGACGGAAGCAATTACAAGCTTGAAATAGCAGGTTTTGATGAACCTGTAATTTGTAGAAAGATTAGAAATGTTTTGGAGAGTACTATAGATGGAGAATTTAAGGGTTGGGATGGCTCAACAATTTTCAAATTAACAAATGGACAAATATGGCAGCAGTCTGAATATGCGTATATATATCATTATGCTTATAGACCTGCCGTAACTATTTATCAAAGTAAAGATGGTATTAAAATGAAAGTTGAAGATGTCGATGAAATCATCGCTGTGAAAAAAATTAAGTAGTTTTTATGCCCCCTACCATGGATTTCTATCACATAAAAAAAATATCGTAATATATTTTAGGCTATCTTTTTCACATTTAATACACTCATTTTGCTTTTACCTTCCGTTACTTTTCTTTCATAATAGTTTTTAAGATCTGCGTCCAGCTTTACTGCACTTAATGAAGCCATATGAAGATTACATTTCAGTTTTTTATTAGCCATTAATGAACTTTTATCCTACCCCTTATACTGGTTCCGGATGAATATTCATACGGTGCCACTCCGCAATAGCAAGCAAGTTTTGGTGTCCCAGCGGGGTCTTCATCGCCAAGCCTGTGCAAAGCGAGACCCCGATGCAGGATAAACCGGCAATCAAAAAGTTCCTGTTCTTTTCAACAGCAGGGTCTCGTGCTAACGCACAAAGCTATACAACGAAGACCCCGCTGAGACACTCATTTTTGTGGAGTGCGAAAAGGTATCCTGTAAGGTTATATATTCTTAAATACTTGATTATATTCACTTGAAATTAGTACCAAAACTTTACCTGATATAACGCCTGCTACAACACCTGATAATCCAATAGAAATATGCTTAACCGTTCTGTAATTATTTTTTCTCTTGTTTTTTGGCTGTCCATATTTGATCTTTCTGTATATGCCCAGGACACGCATACATTTGAGTTCTCAAAAATTAATATAGATAATTTTACTGCTAAAAAATTTATTAGCAATGATGCACCATTATTGCTTTCGCATTTTAAACAGTACAAACTTATTCATTTACCTTCTGCACGGGTAAGCGCAACGCTTAAAAACAACACCGGTGAAATAAATATTGGATTACAATTAAATACTGAAATGGGATTTAACCTGGCTTTGGTGCCTTCTGCCATTACTTCTCCGGATTATCAGTTTGTAATTCATACTCCCCAGGGAATAAAGACAAGTAATCCTGAAATAAATTACTTATATAAAGGAAGGGTAAATGATAAAGATGGAGGAGAAGTAAGACTTACAATAAAAGAAGGATTTATTTATGGGTCAATAAAAAAAGGAGATAAAGAATATTTTATAGAACCCTTACGCCGTTATACAAAAGATACAAAGGAAGATGAATTTATTTTTTATGAATCGGCAGATGTGATTAATACAACAATGTCCTGCGGGTTTAATGATGCTAATAATGCCGCAAAACAGGCAATGCAAGACCAAAGTAAAAATGCAGATATAGCAGCCATTGCCAGAACAGAAAGCGGAGTATGCAAAAAAGTAAAATTTCTTATTGCTTCGGATTACTCGATGTATAAATCATTTAATAATGATATTGATGCCCTTCAGATTTTTTTGCTCTCTAATATAAATATGGCAGAAGCAGTTTTTAATACGCTGAATCTGGGCCCTGATAATACAACGGATGTAGGTACAGATATTTTAAATTTAGAAGTTGTACAAATCCACTCTTCGGTTTGTGATAGTTGTGATTTTATAGATAATGCTGATAAAGCCGGGACAATAACAAAAAATTTCGCAAAATGGATAAAAGAAAACGGATTACAGAATGAACCGCTTATTAACCAATTTTGGAGCACAAGAAACTTATATCTCGATAATGGCGCGTATGCAATAGGTTACACAAGCCCCGCATTTTCTTATTCTTCCAATTGCAGTGCATGGATGAATCTGATAAAATATTTTTCCCAGGACCCTCTTATGTTACGCTTGCAGGTTGCTCATGAAGGAGGCCATGCCTTAGGTTGCCAGCACGATAATGAAGTGAGTGCTGCCGTTACAGGTTTCTTTATGAATGCATCTGCAAATCTTTCAGCCACCAGATTTTCAAGACTGTCGGATTTTGGAGGAATTAATTACAGTTCTCAATTAGCAATGAGAAATTATATTTATCAATCTCCCTGTTTTGGCGATTGCTCACCTGCTTTATGTGATGCAGTAACCGGCTTAAAAATAGCTTATTATAATTCCCCTGATAGTATCAAACTATCCTGGTCGGGCACCGGTAATTTTAAAGTTCAATATAAAGTAAAAGATAGTTTACTCTTTGATGCAGTGAATACATATACTGTGACTGGAAATGAAATAATATTAAGAAACTTATCATCCTGCACACTGTATACTGCCGAAGTACAAAAGATGTGCTCTAATTCAACAGGCAGAATAACGGGTATTACATTCAATAGTTCTCCTTTTAGTGTAACACCAGTGCCTTTAAATATAAGAGGCGATCTGTATGATGTGAAACTAAATTTGGAATGTAAAAATTGTACTGCAAAAAACATTGTAATTAATATTGATCATAAGGCATACTATTTTACAGTCACCAATTTTCCTGCAACAGTTATAATTCCGGATTTATTTGCCGACGGAGCCAGGCATAGGGTAGATTATAATGGTGATGGCGAACATGGAGGTTGTAGCTTATTAAAGTTTTATAATGCTCCTTATTACCGGGAAAATAGCATCAAAATAATAGATGAGAACTTTAATACCTGCAGCCTGCCAGCAGGATGGAATGACAGTACTTTAAGAACTGTTAATTCCATCCCTTCTAAAATATGGGCTACTGCTAAACTGGCAAGGGACAAAAATGCATTTGATGATATTTTTTTTATACCAGGAAACTTTGATAGTACATGCATGATCTTCAATCTTAGTTTTAATGGAAGTAATGCTTTAATAACACAACCTGTAAACCTGAATAAATACAAAAATATTTATTTGAGTTTTGACTATAAATATATCGCATACCGGGTATTGGGAAAGTCTGTAAATGCGTTTTTTAAGGTACAGGTGTTTACAGGTGCTACCTGGGAAGATATATTTAATTTGAATGAATTGAGTGATCCGCAGTTTAGAAGAAAGATATGGGATACTATACCAGCCAGAAAATTTATAAGCCTGGATAAATACAGGAATGATAAATTTCAAATCCGTTTTGTTGTGGATAATGGTGCAGTCATTAATCCTGCTACAGGAATAGTTGAAGCTGCCCGGTTATTTTCTTATTTAGATAATATTAAAGTAGATGGGTATGATTCAGCTTTTAATTATACAGAAAATTATTTCACAATATTTCCTAATCCAGTTGTGAGTAATCTTTTTATTAAAATGGATCCGTTAGCTGCAGTCAATATGCAATACAAAATAACTGATGTTTTAGGGCGGATAATTCAAAAAGGGAAGTTAGAAAATTTTAAAATTAATACCGGCAAACTAAGTAACGCTACCTACTTTTTAACCCTCTATAAAATAGGAAGCCAGGTTGGCAAAACTGTAAAGTTTCTTAAACATTCACAATAGATCGTTTTAGCCTCCTTCCATGGTTCGTGTCTCGAACCACTTCAATAAACTTCGATAGTATATCTACATAATGAACAATAGCTGCAGGATAAACCGGCAACCAAAAAGTTGTTGTTCTTTTCAACAGCTGGGTCTCGTGCTAACTCACAAAGCCATAGAACGAAGACCCCGCTGGAAAAGTCTCTGATGATTAAAGAATAAATGTTCGGCGGCTGCGGGATAGAAATGAAATCCCGCAGTTGCGGGATGTAATGTATAGCCCGAACAAATGCTCAACAGGATTACTGCGGCTCACAGCCCAAAACCATTTCCACAAATCTTCTCTAACTTTAAAGTAAAAACATGACAACAGAACCTTTTGTAATTGAGCAAACTTATACTGCGCCTGTAAGCAAAGTATGGAAAGCCATTACCGATAAAGACGATATGAAGCAATGGTATTTTGACCTTGCTGAATTTAAACCTGAAGTGGGTTTTGAGTTTACATTTAAAGGTGGTAAAGATGAAGTTGAATATTTGCATGTTTGCAAAATAACAGAGGAGATACCCAATAAAAAATTGAAACATAGCTGGAAGTATGCCGGCTTTGAAGGCATAAGCTATGTAACATGGGAATTATTTGATGAAGGTGATACAACAAGGGCAAAACTTACTCATGAAGGATTAGAAACCTTCCCGCAAAATAATCCTGACTTTGCAAAAGAAAATTTTGTACAGGGCTGGACAGAAATTACAGGCAGGAGTTTGAAAGAATTTGTAGAGAAATAATGTAAATTCCAATAAGGCAGTGAAAAAAATGCCATACTATTTTGTAAATTTGAAAATAATCCTTTCGTTATGACAGAAATCGTTATAGACAAAAAGAAATATGTTTTGATTCCTGAAAAAAATTACCAGGTGCTGCAGAAACGGGCAGCATTAAAAACAAAGCCTGAAAAAACATTCACAGTTGAACAGGCACGTTCATACAGTAAAAAGCTGATCAGGAAATGGGCAGGCGAAAAGTAATTGTAAAACAAACTGCTGCTGATAATATTGCAGCCATTGCATGGTATATCGAATCCAGAGGAATGATTGCAACTGCAGAAAATTTTGCTGATGACGTATATGATTATTTTATTGAACTTTCTGATACCAGAAAATCTTATGCTCTTTGCAGAGAGCCACAACGTGCATTTTTGGGATTTAAATGTATTACTTACAAAAAGAAGTACACGATTGTATTTATTGAAACCGACAATGAAATAATTATTTGCGAATTTATTTCGTCCCAATTAATACATTGGTAGCTGATATGGAAAAGCTGCTAACAAATTTTATTTCGGCGGGCTAAATGCCGGGTTATCATACATCTTTTGATTGAAGAGATAATATTTACCATCCTTATAATTTTTCCAATAGCGGTGGCCCAACAGGTCGTAATAGAGCCTGCCATCAACGGCTTTTTTTGCTGCCTTATCATTAACCACAATTGATGGAGGGATTATATCTTTTTTCCTGGGTGTAAAATTTGTTTTTTTTACAACAACCGAATCGCTTTTGGTTGCAGTTCCTGGCAGGGTGGTTACTGTTACAGAGTCTGTTCTTGCGGGAGTATGTCTCCTGCTGCATCCGTATAATAGTAAAAGTAAAAGAGCGGATAAAAATATCTTTGACATGAAGGGCTTTATTTCCATATCAGTATTCAAAAATGCTACCAATTTTTAAGCGACTGCTACTTTATTGTATTTATTCCTGTATTCAATAGGAGACAGGCCTGTAGTTCTTTTAAAAACTGTGCGGAATGCTTTGGTATCGGAGTAGCCAACTTCATACATCAGTTCATTCACATTTTTTCTTCCGGTCTCCAGTCCCTTTTTTGCAGCTTCAATTTTTACTCTCTGCATATATTCAACCACTGTGTTGGAAGTTGCTTTTTTAAACCTGCGCTCAAAATTTCTGCGGCTCAATGCAAGCATGGTGGTGAGCTGCTCAACAGTTATTCTTTCATGGTAATTTTTTTCAATGAATTCCTGCGCCTGTTTTACGTGTTCATCTTCATGGTCCTTTTGTCCCTGGAATATTATGAATGAAGATTGATTATACCTGTCTATCTCTATCTCAAAATATTTTGACATGGTAATTGCCAGGTCACGATCAGTATATTTTTCAATGATGTACAACAATAGATTCCAAAACGAAGTTGCCCCGCCGCTGGAATAGATGCCATTCTCATCTGTAATTATCTTTTCACAAACAAGCTCCACATCAGGAAACATTTTTCTGAAGTCATTGGCCCCTAACCAATGAGTTGCACATTTTTTTCCTTTAAGTAATCCTGTAGAAGCCAACAGGAATGCCCCTACACAAAGGCTTGCCGCTTCCGCACCATCTGCATGTTGTTTATTTATCCACGGAAAAAAATCTTTATTTATCTCAATTACTTTTTCCATATCTCCATTAACTGCAGGTATAATAATAAGATCGGTTTTAAAATTATCTTTTACCGTTACATCAGGCTGCACAGTAAATAACCTTTCGTATACATGTGGATCATTTGTAAGCGCTACCAGCTGTACTTTAAACATAAGAGGCTTCCCCATTCTCTCTAAAAATTCATTCGCTTTGGTAAATGCATTGTATGCACCATCAATGCAGGCTAATGATGCGGCACCTTTGGGAACCAGTATAGAAATATGTTTCATAAAACAAATGTAGGAAAGAAGTTTGTCGTAATCAACCCCTGAGATTGTCGTATTTACACAGCATAGTTTTTATTTAATCCGTGTAGGTTTGTGTACTAAAAATTAAATTATGCAAACAGCAACAAAAGGCACGCAGGAATTATTCTCTTCGCTTGATAATACTATCGCAGAATTGGAGCAAATAATTTCTACAGCAAATGAAAAAGATATTAATATAATTCCTTTTGAAAACAGCTGGACAGCAGCCCAGGTAGTAGACCATATTACAAAATCGATGAATGGTATGGCAGATAATTTAAAGAAGCCCGGAATAATTACTGACAGGGAGGTGGATGAAAAAGCAGCAGGGTTTAAAACGTTGTTCTTAAATTTTGAAAATAAAATGAAATCGCCGCCATTTGTTTTGCCTGGACATGATGTTTATGAAAAGAATAAACTCGTAGATGATTTAAAAAATGCTGACAAAAAACTTAAAGATGCGGCACATGCGGCAAATTTGCCTGAGTTACTAAACCTGCCACCCATAGGAGAGCTTACCAAACTTGAGTTACTCCATTTTGTTTTATATCATACCCAACGACATATTCAGCAGTTAAAAAATATTTTGCAAAAAGTAAATTCAAAAATTTAAAATTATGGAAACAAAAACAATAAGTAACAGGATGCTTTCCCTGGTTGTATTGTATGATATGCATACCAAATATTTATTAAATGCACTTGACGGTATATCAGATCAGGATGCACACAATCGTTTAAACACAAAGGCCAATCATGTTGCATGGCTTACCGGGAGCTTTGTCCAGGAAAGATTTGAAGGTGTAAAAAAATTCGGTTCAGAGAGCCAGAGAGATCTTAAGCAGGAAGCGGATGAATTATTTAAGGATCACAAAGGTATACAGGACAATATAAACTATCCGCCATTGGCAAATTTTAAAAAAGATCTTGATAAGATCTCTCCCCTGTTAAGAGAAGCTTTAGTTAATGTAAATGATGAAAAGCTTGATGAACAATTTGAAATGATGCCTGGTATGAAGATGACTTATTATGAGCTTATTACTTTTATGACTTATCGTGAAGCCAGCATCATCGGGCAAATTGCATTATTGCGCAGGCTGTTAGGTTATGAAGGAATGAAATACATGTAACGAATTTCGATATTAAAAAAAATAGTATGACACAGATAAATGCATATATAAACTTTGAAGGCAACTGCCGCGAAGTAATGACATTTTATAAAGAATGCCTTGGCGGAGAATTAAACATGCAAACCGTTGAAGGTTCTCCTATAGAAGCCCAATGCCCTGCAGGAATAAAACATCATATACTTCATGCAAGCTTAATGAAAGATGGTTTAATATTAATGGGCTCGGATATGCAGGAGCCCGGTGGTTTTACCAAAGGAAATAATATTGCACTCTCATTAAACTGCAGCAGTGATGAAGAGATAAAAGCATTTTTCTCAAAATTATCCGAAGGCGGAAGGATATCTCACAATTTAATGCAGTCGTTCTGGGGTGCAACGTTCGGTGTGCTTACTGATAAATATGGGATAAGATGGATGCTGAATTATGATAAGAACCAGCCTGCATAAAAAAGTAATTAAAAGTTAATATTGCAAATAAAGAATACTCATATTTAATACTCATTTTTAAAATTAAAAACAAATGGCATCAACTAAAATATCGCCTTTCCTGTGGTTCGATACACAGGCGGAAGAAGCAGCAAATCTTTATACATCTATTTTTAAGAATTCAGAAATTAAAAATATTGCCCGTTATACAGGTGAAGGTGCAAAAGCATCAGGGCAACCGGAAGGAACTGTAATGACGGTTGCATTCTCACTGGATGGCCAGAACTTTACTGCAATTAATGGCGGACCAATTTTTAAATTCACAGAAGCTGTTTCATTTGTTATTAATTGCGAGAACCAGGAAGAAGTAGATCATTTCTGGAACAAGCTTACAGAAGGCGGGCAGGAATCGCAGTGCGGCTGGCTGAAAGACAAATTTGGTTTATCATGGCAGGTTGTTCCAAAACAATTAGGAGAATTAATGAGCGGACCTAATGCCGGAAAAGTAATGGGCGCAATGCTGAAAATGAAGAAGATCGTTATAAAAGACCTGGAAGACGCAGCCAATCAATAATAAAAATTTAAAAATGGGAAAATTAAGCGTATTCAATTTCATAACATTGAATGGATTCTATAAAGGCCCGGCGGGAGATATAAGCTGGCATAAGCACGATGAAGAAGGTGGGAAAATGTCTGAGGATAATCTCAGATCAAATAATATACTTTTATTCGGACGGGTAACGTATGAAATGATGGCAGGTTTCTGGCCTTCCCCGATGGCACATGAAACGTTTCCCGGGGTAGCAGAAGGAATGAACAATGCAGAAAAAATTGTTTTTTCAAAGACGATGGAAAAAGCCGATTGGAAAAATACAAAGCTTATAAAAAGTAACATTGTTGATGAAATAAAAAAAATGAAAACGGCGGGAAAAGATATGACCATATTGGGAAGCGGAAGTATTGTAAGCCTGTTTGCAGAACATGGTTTAATTGATGGGTACCAGTTTATGCTTGATCCCACTGCAATAGGTGACGGCACTCCCATATTTAAAGGGATCAGTCACCAACTGAATTTAAAACTTACGGATACAAAAACATTTAAGAGTGGAAGTATCCTTCTTTCTTACCAAACTGTTTAAAAAATTAAAAATCATAAAATGAAAATTGTAAAAAAGATCTTATTGGGAATTGTAATTCTTATTGTACTTCTTTTAGTTGTTGCGCTATTTGTTAGTAAAGAATATTCTGTTGAGCGTGAAGTAATCATCAACAAACCAAAACAGGAAGTTTTTGATTATGTAAAAATTTTAAAGAACCAGGACCAATATAATGTTTGGGTAATGAAAGACCCCAACGTGAAAAGAGATTATAAAGGAACAGATGGTACTGTTGGATTTATCACCACATGGGATAGCAAAAAAAGCGATGTTGGAAAGGGGGAACAGGAAATAAAGAAAGTAAATGAAGGCGAAAGAGTTGAGTCTGAAGTAAGGTTTGAAAAGCCTATGAAGGGTGTTGCCAATGTTTTTATGTCAACAGATTCAGTTGCCGCAAATCAAACAAAAGTAAAATGGGGAATGGCAGGGAAAAATCCATATCCCATGAATATAATGAACCTGTTCATACCTTCTATGTTAGGAAAGGATATTCAGCAAAGCCTGGGAACATTAAAAAGTATTCTTGAAAAATAGTTTATGAAAACATTCGCCACTGTTGAAGAATATCTTAGTGACGTGCCTGCTGATAAGCGTAAGGCTCTTGAGCAGCTTCGTAAAACCATACGGTCTGTTGTTCCCAAAGCAGAGGAGTATATCAGTTATGGTATGCCAACTTTTAAACATAATGGACCTCTTGTGAGTTATGCGGCATTTAAAGAGCACTGCAGTTTATTTCCATGGAATGCAACGCTTGTAAAAAAATATGCTGAAGAACTAAAAGCGTATAAAACTTCTAAAGGAACTATTCAATTTACAGTTGCTAAACCGCTCCCGGTGGCATTGGTGAAAAAACTTATTAAAGAAAGAGTGACAGAAAATGAGGCTAAGGCTTTAGCTAAGAAGAATAAAAAGAAATAGTATTGTAAATAATTATAAATCTTAAAACTAATTACAATGGCAGCAGTAAACACGTATTTAAATTTTAATGGTAACACTGAAGAAGCATTTAATTTTTATAAGTCAGTATTTGGCAGAGAATTCGTAATGGTGCAACGTATGAAAGATACGCCTGAGGCCGATAAGATCCCTAATAGTGATAAAGAGAAGATTATGCATATAGCATTACCAATAGGTGCTAATATCCTTATGGGAACTGATGCATTGGACTCAATGCCACAGGTAACTTTTGGTACTAATTCATCTATCTGTATCAGCCCGGACAGCGAGGAAGAAGCTAAAAAACTTTTCGATGGATTATCAGCAGGCGGGCAGATCGGAATGCCTTTGGAAAAAATGTTCTGGGGCGCTCTCTTCGGATTCTTTACTGATAAGTTTGGCGTTCAATGGATGGTGAATTACGATATAAAAAAGTAAAATGACAAACAAAGAAATTACCCGCAAAGTAAATGAAGGCTTTGTAGAAGGAGATAATGAAAAAATTTTATTGTATGTGGCCGATGATGTTCGCTGGGACATCATTGGCATATCTACTCATATCGGTAAGGATGCATTCAATAAAGAAATAAATAATGAAAGCTTTGTTGGTACACCAACCATTACCATCAAGAATGAAATTGAAGAAGATGATAGGGTTGCCGTAGAAGGTGAAGTGCAGTGCAGGATGAAGAATGGCGGGATGCTGGATGCATTCTTCTTTGATTCCTATCGTTTGGAAAATGGTAAAATAAAAGAAATGCGGTCATACCTTATTGAAAAAAAATGAAGATAGAAGTTTTTAAAACCAATGTTCAGGAGGCATCACAGGCTGATAAAATATTAGCCTTACTTCTTGAGCATTTCCCGGGCAATAGAATTAATTTTGATATGCATGATTGTGATAAAGTGCTGAGGGTGGAAGGGAAAGATTTTATCCCGGCAAAAATTATAATGCTTGTAGAAGAACATGGGTTTAATTGTACACCACTGCAATAAAAGGATACATAAAAAATCTATTTCACTCTTAAACAAAAAATTATGGCACCAAATATTTTCACAAAATGGCAGGCCGGTGCCCCTTATTTGCTGAGCATACTTCGCATTGTTGCAGCGCTCATGTTTATATCATTCGGCACAATGAAACTGTTTGCCTATCCCATAGGCATGCCGCCTGATAACAGCACTGCACAACTAATGACGCAGACAGGAATTGGTGGTATCCTTGAATTAGTTGGTGGCACTTTACTTTTACTTGGCCTTTTTACACGGCCCGTTGCATTTATTTTAGCAGGTGAAATGGCAGTTGCGTATTTCCAGTTTCATCATCCCATGAGCCCATGGCCAATAATAAATAATGGTGTTGCCACAGTATTGTATTGTTTTATCTTTCTTTATTTTTCAGCAGCAGGCGCTGGCCCATGGAGTGTTGATGCAAAGTTGAGAAAGTGAATTATATAAACAAGAAGTATGAAGATCAAAGTAACAAGCGTAATGGTAGATGACCAGCAGAAAGCGCTGAAATTTTATACAGAGATATTAGGTTTTGTAAAGAAGAAAGATATACCAATGGGGGAGTACAGCTGGCTTACTGTTGTGTCATCTGAATCGGACGAAGTTGAGCTGTTGCTGGAGCCTATGGCATTTGCACCTGCAAAAACCTTTCAGAAAGCGTTGTTTGATGCAGGCATTCCATTAACTGCATTTTTTGTTGATGACATAGAAAAAGAATGCGAAAGAATGCAAAATCTTGGCGTAAAATTTAAAACATTACCAACCAAAATGGGACCTGTAACAATTGCCGTATTTGAAGATACCTGCGGTAATTTGATACAGATAGTGCAGGAGTAAAATATTAGTACACCTGATGAAATCTTTCTCTGCACAAATATTTATAATAGGAATTAACCCTTACGTACTGCTGCCCGAGCCTGTTTTACAGTCGTTATTCAAACAGGCAGGAAAAGATAAAGGAGCAATTCCCGTACGTGGTACATTAAATGGAACTGCATTTATACAAAACCTGGTAAAGTATAGCGGCAAATGGCGGTTATATCTCAATACGCCCATGCGTAAAGCCGCCGGAATTGATGTGGGAGATACAGCCAATGTAAAAATTGAATATGACCCTGAGCCACGCATTGTTTCTATGCATCCTCAATTGCAGCAGGCATTCGCAAAAAATAAAAACGCAAAAGCTGCATTTGAAAAACTGGCTCCTTCACGACAAAAAGAAATACTCCGTTACATTAGTTTTTTAAAAACAGAAGCATCCATAATAATAAATGTTGAAAAAGTAATTCTGTATTTATTAGGGAAGGGAAAGTTTGTGGGGAGAGATTGAAGGATTAAATGAGGCATCCATAATCATCTTATCTAAATCGCTCCAAAAGCAGCACACCAATAAGTCCCAAAATTGATACTAATGTTTCCATTGTTGTCCAGGTTTTAAAAGTTTGCTTCAGGCTTAAGTTGAAGTATTCTTTAAACATCCAAAACCCTGTATCATTTACATGAGAGAAAAATACACTCCCGGCGCCAACAGAAAGAACCATCAGCTCGGGAGATACACCGGTGGTTATTAAGGGCAGTACAAGCCCTGATGCTGTTAAGCCTGCTACGGTTGCTGAACCTAATGTTACTCTTAACAGGGCGGTTATTATCCACGCAAATAATAAAGGTGAGAGCTGCAGATGCAATGCTATGGTTTTTACCTGCTCGCCAATCCCGCTGTCTATCAATACCTGTTTAAATGCTCCTCCTGCAGCAATTATCATTATAATCATTGCAATGCTTTTTACGCCTTGCACGCAGGATTCCATTGCATTGGTAACGGGGATTTTTTGTAAGAATATGGTGAACAGAAGTGCAATTAATAATGCTATGGTGGGGTCAGAAATAAAAGCAAAAAAACCATTGGCTGGGCCCCAGCCAGGTACATGTAAAGCGATTGTACCTGCAGCAATTAAAAACACCGGGAGCAGTGCGATGGTAAAACTTTTAAAAGCAGAAGGCAGCTTTTCTTTTTCTTCAATAGTGAAAGAAGGATTAGTAAGATGTCTTCCTTTAATATTAATAATAAGCCGTGGAAAAATAATGCCCGCAATAATGATGATGGGAATGATAATAATAAATCCATACAGCAGGGTGGTACCAATATCTGCATGAAAAATAGTTGCCAATGCAACCGGCCCCGGGTGCGGCGGAAGAAAACAATGTGTAACTGAAAGCGAGGCAGCCATTGGGATGCCGATATAAAGCTTGGGTAAATTTGTTGCCGAAGCCAGTGCAAAAACAAGCGGAATTAAAACAACAAAGCCTGCATTATAAAACAACGGAATGCCTACTAAAAAACCCGTTAGCAAAACTGCCCATTGAATATTTTTTAATCCGAATGACCTTGTAAGAACTATCACTATCCGTTGCGACACGCCTGTATCTTCTATCAGCTTTCCCATCATAGCGCCTAATGCAAGAATAAATATTACACCTCCTAAAGTGCTGCCCACTCCATTGGTAATTGATGCAATAATTTTTGCCGGGGACATGCCAAGCAGAATACCCGTGATGATGGATGTGATCAGCATTGCAATCATTGGGTTAACTTTCTTAATGATAAGAATTAACAGAAGAAGGACACCCAACAAAACGATGAGCAATTGCATATTAATGATTGAGATTATGAAGTGCATGCATTGAATCTTTCAGGCTATGGTATAAGCCACGGAAGATTGTAAAATAGTTATTATACATTTTGTGATTAGAAAGGCCGGGTTCTAAAAATTCCATATTTGTTTTAGGCAATTCAGTATAGCCTTCAATAAAATTCATTGTTTTTAATCCAAGATAGGCAGCGCCTGTGGCAGAGGCATCATAAGATTGAATAATGCAAACTCTTTTCCCGGTTATGTCTGCCAATATTTGCATCCATATTTTTGAAGCAACAAAGCCCCCGCTTACAGTAAGCTGGCTGATGGTATGACCGCCTGTCTCTATCGTTTTCAGCACATCATTTAAGGCATAACAAATTCCTTCAATAATAGCTCTTGAAAAAGTAAGTTGAGAATGCTGTGCCGTAACACCAAAGAAAGTACCACAGCTTTTTGCATCCCAATGCGGGGCACGTTCACCATTTAAATAAGGAAGAAAAATTAATCCATCTGCTCCGGCATTTACTTTCTCAACCTTGTGAAATAAATTTTCATAGTCTTCATTTGTTATCACTTTTTTATCAGGGAAATTTTTAAGAAACCATTGGACAACATTCCCTCCGTTATTAAGCGCTCCGCCACAAATAAATGTATGTTCATCCAGTTTATAATTAAATGTCATGGCATCATAATTATAAATTGGTGTTTTACTCATAAGCCGTACGGCAGCGCTGGTTCCAATGGTTACTGCTGCCTCATCTTTGTTCACTGCAAAACTGCCAACATTTGCGAGGCAGCCATCACTGGCTCCAATAATAAAAGAAACATCAGCAGTGATGTTTAAAAGGCTTAACAGGCTTGCATTACAATCGTTTCTGCTGTATCCTGTACTTACTGGTGTTGAAAGATTCTCAGAATATATTCCTGCCAGTTCAAGGCTTTTTGTATACCACAGGTTGGTTTCAATATCAAATAATCCTGTTGCAGAAGCAATGGAAATATCAATCTTAAATTCATTGAATAACCTGAACCAGATAAGCTCTTTAATGGAAATGAATTTATGGGTGCTGCTAAACAGATCTTTATCATTTTCCCGCAGCCAGATGATCTTACATAAAGGAGACATGGGATGAATGGGTGTACCTGTTTTACGGTAGATATCTTCTCCATTGCCTGATGCCCGTATTCTTTCTGCAATATCTGCACTGCGTAGGTCTGCCCATGTTATCATGTTTGCTAAAGGAACTCCGTTTTTATCCACAGGAATAAGGCTGTGCATTACAGCGCTTAAACAAATAGCTGCAGGTAATCGTTGTAATTTTTGTACATGGCTTTGTATGCATTCAATAAATGCCAGCCACGTGTATTCGGGATCCTGTTCTGAAAATTTTTTATCAGAACCCGGAATTTGATAATGAATTTGATGGGAAGAAAAAATTTCTCCCCCGGAGTTTACAGCAACACTTTTAATGCTTCCTGTTCCGATATCTATCCCAAGAATATATGGTTGGATCGTATTTATTGTGTTTCTTTTATAATTATCAATGTTAGATAATTATTTTCAGTTAGCAGTATTAGGGTTAGTTCGATTAAAATTTGTGTATCCATTTATTATTTTAGGGGCTTGACTTATATCTCATAAAAATGTAAATTTGATTAAATAAAAAAATTATGGCAGAAGTGCAAATAAGGGAAGTTCTGCATGAATACATAGATACCGCAGATGAAAAAAAATTAGAAGCTATATATACTGTACTTAAAGACAGTATCACTTCTGATTACCAGTACAGCCATGATGAACTTGCAGCTATAAACAACCGCCGTAACAAATATAAAAATGGTGAGGAGCAAACTCTGACAGCAGAAGAATTTGTTAACTACGTTCGGCAAAATAAATTGTAATGACTTATGGCTTAATCATTCTTAAAGCCGCAGCAGAAGATGCTTTGCAGGCGTACAATTATTACGAAAATTTACAACAAGGTTTAGGAAACAGATTTTTCTCAGAGTTGCTTGAGAGATATAATGACATCAGTAAGCATCCTCAATATTATGGCTTTGTAGATGAACAACATATTATTCGGGATGTTATGCTAAAAAGTTTTCCTTACCTGGTTGTATATGAGATAGAAAATGACGCTGTAATTATATATGCGGTTCATTGCACGTATAAACATCCTGACCAACGATTCAGAAAATAATTCTTACATCAATTCTTTTAAGCTGGTTCTTATTTTACCTATGAGGTCTCTTTGCAGCATTTTCTCAGCCATCAGTATCATATTCTTAAAAGCAATGGCATGTGATATTCCATGGCCGATTATTACAGGTTTATTTACCCCTAATACAGGTACGCCGCCATATATCTCGAAATTAAAGCGGTTAAAATGTTCGTCGTTTATCTCCCTGCGCCGGACAATATCATAAATAGATTCTGCAAATTTTAAAAGCACATTGCCGGTGAATCCTTCGCATACCATTACTTCTGCTTTGCCGGTTAAAAGGTCACGGCCCTCAACATTGCCGATAAAATTTATTTGTTTATTTTCTTTCAAAAGAGGATAGGCAGCCTGGGTCAAAATATTCCCCTTGCCTTCTTCTTCACCTAAATTAATAAGACCAACCCTGGGGTCATCAAAACCTAAAATATGTTTGGAAAATAAAGCGCCCAGCAGGGCAAACTGTGATAAATTTTCGGGCTTGCAATCTGCATTCAAACCTACATCAACCAATAAACCAAGTCTTCCATCCTCCCTGGGTAAATATGCGCCAATCGTGGGCCGCTGCACACCTTCAATTGCTTTAATGCTAAACAATGCACCAACCATCATTGCGCCTGTGTTACCTGCGCTGATGAATGCATCTGCTTTACCCGTTGCCAGCAAATGAAAACCAATTGCTATGGATGAATGTTTTTTTTCTTTTAAAGCTTTGGTGGGGTGCTCATGCATTTCAATAACTTCTGATGCATGAATAACTTCAAGAGAATCTGTTGGAATATTATGCCGGTCGAGCAACTCTTTAATGGCAGGCTCATCACCGATAAGAAGTAATGTTGTTTCAGCATTTTTGTTTTGCAGGTAAACTTCTACACCCTTTATGGCTTCTAAAGGAGCAAAGTCGCCACCCATCATATCAAGCGCTATCTTCATTAATCAAGTTTGTAGTTTATGGTTGTTGATCATTCAGCCCCTTAATTGTACCATAAAAAAATTCCAAAACAAAAGATGAAGTTAATCAATCTTATATTTTGGAACTAAATCAGTATCATTCAACGTTTGTAGAGTGTTTTAATAACTACAAACTACTAACTATAAACTACAAACTAACTACCTGCTTTTATCGGCGCTTTTTCTGCTACCACTTTTCCTTTATAGTAAAGCTTGCCTTCGCTTACATGTGCACGGTGGCGTACATGGGTTTCATTAGTTGTTTTATCAACGCTTAATGTTGGAGCATCTGCTTTATAATGTGTTCTTCTCTTTGCACTTCTTTGCTGACTATGTCGGCGTTTGGGATTTGGCATAACCTAAATTTTAATATTATTTTATCTTATTCTTAAATTGTTCAAGTCCTTTTGATAAGGGATTATTCCCTTTTTCCACATCTTCCATTTTCTTAAGCATCTCCAGAACTTCTTTATTGCATTGTGGACCCCCTATCTCATTTTCTTTACACATTCTTTGCATGGGTATGCTAAGGCTCACAAATTCATATATCCAGTCTGCAACATGAAGATGGCTTTCCGTTCTTGAGATGTAATAAACATCAGGATCTTCTTCTGTTTCATTCATCTCATCTGGATTTTCAACCAGCTTGACTATCATGTTGAATTCATCCCATAATT